>CANQYQ010000018.1 GCA_947628155.1 uncultured Clostridia bacterium | reverse complement strand
AATCCCTCCACCCTTTCGATTTGCAAGCAAATCGAGTGGGTCCCCCTCCCTTTGACAAGGGAGGCTAACGCTCGCCGCAACCCAATATGGTATGTTAAACACCTCATCCACCGCTATGCGGTCCCCCTTCCCTGCCGCAGTTGCGCCGTGCGAAACCCGCAAAGCGGCTTTTGCCACAGGCAAAAGTGCGATAGGGGAAGGCTATTTTCACGCATAAACTAAAATTTACCCCTCTTCACCTTTCCGCGATATAGCCTCTTTCCAATTGATTATTCTCATCAAAAATCAGCACCGCCGTATCACCGTCGTCAAGGCTATATTCCTCGCGCGCCGAGCTTGAATACGGTTCGGCGGGAACACCGAGCGCGCCGTAAACATCATCTCGGCTCGTACCCATTTCTATGCCCGTCACATCATCCCGGCTTACGTCGGACGTATAAACATCGGTCGTGCCGTCGGTGAGCGTGTCATTTTCCGCGTGATCCGGCTCGGGGTTTTCCTGCTCATTGGCTGTATTCGTTTCGTTTTCAGCCAGAACCATACCCTGCTCCGGCGGCCTGGGCACATCCGCCGCGCCGTCCGGCATCCGCATTGCCGGAACGGTACCGCCGCCTGCATTTTCCGTACCGGCCCCGCCGTCATCCGCCTCCGTCATCATATCCGCGTTATCCGGTACAGGCTCATTATACGGCACGTCGGGCATTTTTACCGATTCGTCCGCCGGATTTTTATTATCGTTATCAGGCTCCGGTTCCGGCGTGATATGATCCGTTTTCGGCTCTGCCGTTGACTGCGCCGCGTATGCGTCCGTCGGTTTCGGGGCTTCGGTCGGCTCAGCAATTTGATGTACCGACGGCTGCTCCGCCGTGACCGCGCTCGTTCCGAACACCGCACCCACGATCGTGCAGCATATGACCGCCGTAACCATTACCGGGATCGATAAATTTCTAACATTCAGCATTGCTTTTATCCTTCTTTTTGTAATATTCTCGGAAAAGCACACATGGTAAGGGATTTTCACGCCGTTTTTGCCCGTCGCCGCGTCAAGCAGCGCATTCATATATTCCTTGCGTTTCGCCGTGTCAAGCCGCGCTGTAACGCACTCGTCGCAGGCAAGCTCTATATCGTCCGAAAAACGCCTGAACAGCAGCCAGTTGATGGGATTAAACCAATTTACCGACAGCAGCGCGTACGCGAAAAGCTTTGAAATATGGTCGAGCCGCCGAATATGCGTCTTTTCATGTTCGATTACATATTCGAGCCGCTCCGTTCCCGATGGGATATATATTTTCGGGCACAGTATTCCCAGCACGAACGCGGTAGGGATATCGTCCGCGAAATATACGTTTCCGCTGTATTTTACCGCGAATCGGAGCCGCCGTTTCAGCCGCGCATATGACATAAGGCCGTACACGAGCATTGCCGATACGCCGCAAAACCATGTTACCGCTATCGCGTCCGGCAGCACGGGCGTTTTGCCCGGATCGTCCGCTGCGTCAGCCGCATAATTCGCACCGTCCGCATCGGCCGCACCGATCGCATCGGCCGCACCGATCGCATCGGCCGCACCGACGGCGCTCTGCTCAACCGTTGTTTCGCGCGCAAATAAATTCATCACGCTCAAACGCGACTGCGGCGCGGCCGGGCACACGAGCCGAAACGCTATCACAAGCCACAGCAAAAACAACACCCGACGCGGCATACCGAGCCGTTCGAGAATGTATTTCACCGTCAGCACGGCCGCCGCCGTTAATGAAGCGGCTATGTTCATTTTTAACACTGTTTCAAAAACCGGCATTTTCAATCCTCCGTAATGCTGTCGATAAGCCGCCGAATTTCCTCCGCCTCGCTTTTAGTAAGCGTCCTGTCTCGCATAAACGACGCCACAAACGCCGGAAGCGAGCCGGAAAACGCGTTGTCCACCACGTACTCGCTCTCATACGAAAGCACGTCTGCCTTTGGTATAAGCGCGCGCACAATGCTGTTCTCATTCGCGAGATACCCTTTTTGCGCAAGCTTCTTTACCATTGTGTATGTCGTGGACTTCTTCCAACCCAGCTTTTCATTGCATAATTTTACCAGCTCGCCAGACTGCACAGGCTCACTCTCCCACACAATAGTCATAAATCTGTAATCACTTGCGCATAATTTTACCTGTTCCATACTGTTTCTCCTTTTGGTCTATAATTATAGATTAACTTTAGTCTATCACAATAGACCTCATTTGTCAAGCTATTATTAAAAAACACGGAAATTTATATATTCCGCCCAATTTGGAATGCGATTTTTTGTATATTATGCCGCATATACTGCAGTTTATCGCGAATGCGGCGTGAAATTATTATACGGCCGCGAATTAAAAAAACCTCAAAGCGGCCCGGAATAATTCCGAAAGCCGCCCTGAGGGATTTTATATACGGGAATTTTTATGCATCCTTCCAAATTTCCTTGACCGCCGTTGCCAATCCGGCGATCCCCTGAATTTCGGAGGGTATAATAATCTTCGTTGATTTTCCGTTCGCCGCCGTCTCGAAGCTTTCAAGCGCCTTTATGCGCAGATACTCCTCCGTCGGCTTCGCCTCGTTAATACGCCTGATACCCTCGGCGATAGCCGTTTTTACCTGAATGATCGCCTCGGCCTCGCCCTCCGCTTCGCGGATCGCGGCCTGCTTTTTCGCCTCGGCGCGTAAAATAGCCGACTCCTTCTCGCCCTCCGCAAGCAGGATGGCCGATTTCTTTTCGCCCTCGGCTCTTAAAATACTCTCGCGGCGCTCTCTTTCCGCCTTCATCTGACGCTCCATCGCGTCCTGAATTTCCTTGGGCGGCATGATATTTTTAAGCTCCACGCGATTGATTTTAATACCCCACGGGTCGGTCGCCTCGTCAAGAATTGCGCGCATTTTCGTGTTAACCGTGTCGCGTGATGTGAGCGTTTCATCGAGCTCCAAATCGCCTATGATATTACGCAGCGTCGTGGCGGTGAGATTCTCGATCGCCATCATCGGCCGTTCCACACCGTAGGTATAGAGCTTCGGGTCGGTAATTTGATAATACACAACAGTATCGATCTGCATGGTTACGTTATCCTCCGTGATAACCGGCTGCGGCGGGAAATCCACCACATGCTCCTTTAAGCTCACCTTGCTCGCGATTCTGTCAACGAACGGAACCTTAAAATGCAGTCCCACGCCCCACGTCTGATGATAGCCGCCGAAGCGCTCGATAATGTACGCGTGCGCCTGAGGCACGATTTTGATGTTCGCGATGACAATAACAAGTATCAACGCGATAATGATTGCCAGATACAACATAGTTAATTCTCCTTCCTGCTTACAATAAGCTTAACACCTTCAATTTTTTCCACAACCGCCGTTTCGCCCGCGCTTATAGGCGTATCGTCCGCGCTTCTGACCGTCCATTCCATGCCGCAAAGCTTGCCCCTGCCAAGCCCCGCTACATTGTCCACGTCCTCGGTTATCAACACGTCCATACCGACAAGGCTGTCGACGTTTGTTTTCTCTGTTTTATTTTTCAGATACCGTTTCGATACCGGGCGCAGCACCACAAGCATTACAATCGACAGTATCAAAAACACGGCGGCCTGCGCCGGTATGCCCATGCCGCATATCGAGCATATAAGCGCGCCGAGCGCACCGACGGCAAACCATATAGTCACGAGCTGATACGTCACCGCCTCAATGATCACAAACGCTATAAGCGCCGCTATCCATATAACGCTTATATAGCTCACCGCGCCCGTCATGGCCTCCTGCCCCGCCGGCGACGCGGCAAACGCGGTCGTAACGCCTATAACCGCGGCGCATGCCGCCAACGCCGCGCAGTACCTGCTTCTTTTTGATTTATGCCTGTTCTCACCCTCCATAACGCCGGTAATCCTCGCCTTTAAACCCTCGTCGGCGGTGATGCGTGAAAACGCTTCGTTAATTTCATTTCTTCGCATAATAAACACCTCCCTGCGTCAATATGTACCGGAGCTTCTCACGGCCTCGCGACATACGCGACAGGACGGTCGATTCCTTGACGCCGAGTATCCTCGCGATTTCCCCCGCCTTATAACCCTGGTAATAATACATATATATTATTACGCGGTATTTCGGCGGAAGAGAAAGTACCTCGTCCATAATGTTGACCTCTTCCTGAGTTGTCATATACGAAAGCACCTCATCGTTTGGCACTACATACCGCATCCATGCGGATTTACGCATATTTTTGCATATGTTCACCGCTGTTTTAATAAGCCACGCCTTCTTGTGCGCCTCGTTTTCAAACTGCGGCGTGTATTCCATAAGCCGTATATACGCGTCGGTCACGGCCTCCTCCGCGTCCTCGCGGCGTTTTAAATACACCAGGCATATGCGGTATAAATCATCCGCGTATGCCTCATACGCCTTCGAAAAATATTCCGCTTCCTCTTGTGTCAAACCGTATCAGCTCCTCCCATTCGTATCAAACTACATATATAATACAATCCATGGCCGGAAATTATTGCATAAGAAACAAAAAATTTTTTTTATATTTCGTCAATGCTTGCAGATATCACTTTATTATTGTACCACATCGCACGAAAAATAGCAATTATCACAAGAAATATTTTTTAATATGTCAATTTGCCCAAGCAGTGCGTCATATTATGTTATGTACATTAGGCGGCCGATATACGGCGGTATTTGGGTTGCTGTTTTAGAGGTGGTGGATATGCTTAACTTTTGTATGAAGGGCTGCGAAAAGGCGGCGGGACTCGCGATACTCGCGTTCAGCGCCGGTATAATTGCCGGAATGTTCCTGCCTCCGGCGGCTATAGTAATAGCGGAATTATGTATGCTGCTCATTTTCGGGTATTTCTGCCTGTTTAAATGGTGATCGGAAGGGAGTGATAATATGAAAATTGTTACGCTTAAAATGCCTAAATGCCTGCGGGGAATTGTAAAAGCGATTTTTAAAATGTAAATATACATACGCAAAAAAAAGACTGCCGCATCAAACGGCAGTCTTTTAGATTAAGCAAAATTATTTTTTATTCTTTCTCGCCTGAGCCGCGGCAGCACGCTGCTTAGCCTCGGATTCTCTCCATACCGCCCAGAAGGACGACGCGATAAAGATTGACGTATACGCGCCTATTATAATACCGACAATAAGCGGAAGCGCGAAGTTCCTGATCGTCGAAACGCCAAGGATGTAGATAAGAACAATCGTAATAAGCGTTGTGATCGTCGAGTTTATCGTACGTCCCATCGTCTCCCAGATACTTCTGTCAACAAGAGCCGGTATGTTCTCGTTCTTCCGTCTGCTCTTCATATTCTCACGTATACGGTCGAATATGACTATGGTATTGTTAATCGAATAACCTATTACTGTCAGCATCGCGGCTATAAACGTCGTGTTGATCGCGATGTTCGTAACAGCGTAAACCGCAAGCATTACAAGCACGTTGATCGCGAGCGCGATGACCGCCATAACAGCCGAGCGCCACTCGAAACGGATAGCGATATATATCAGGATACACGCAATCGCAAGCAGCGTATACAGCAGAGCCTTTCTCTGTACCTCCTCGCCGAAGCTTGCCGACGCGGTGGTGTTATCGATAAGAGCGCTGTCCTCAAGGCTATACTGTGCCTTTAAAGCGTTAAATACCGGACTTTCGTTGGGTTCCGCAGCCGCATCGGCCGATTCGCCCTCCGTATTCTCCGTATCATCCGTTACCACAATGTCAGTCTCGGCATCGGCGCCGCCTATAGCGTTTTCCGCGTTCTGATCCTTTACCGCAAGCTCGCCCTCGATCGGGGGAGCCTTAATTACAATACTGTTCGCCGCCTCGCCGTTCTGAACGGTAACGTCAACATTAAGCGTATCCTCAAGATACTTCTCAACCTCCGCGTTGTCCGTACCCTCGGGCATCTGCACCTGAAGGCGCGAACCGCCCATGAACTCAACGTCGAAATTGAAGCCGCCGTGCACGAAGTACATGATAATTCCCGCAAGTACTATGATTGCCGGGAAAAGTATAAACTTCCATCTGTTCGAAGTAATCTCAAATCTTTTCATTATTGAGCACCTCCTTCAGCCTTTTTCTGAGAGCAGATAAGCGATCTGTTCTTTATACCGATTCCGACAAGCTGCTTAAGCAGGAATCTTGTTACAACGATCGCGGTAAACATCGACAATATAACGCCGATACCGAGCGTCGTGGCAAAGCCTATAACGGTGCTGATGCCCGAGATATAGAGTACCACGCAGGTGATGATCGTCGTAACGTTCGAGTCGAGGATCGCGCTGAACGCCTTATTAAATCCGGCGTCAACCGATGCCTTTATAGTCTTTCCTATATGCATTTCCTCCTTGACGCGCTCGAATATAATACAGTTCGCGTCGACCGCCATACCTATCGACAAAACGATACCCGCGATACCCGGAAGGCTTAAGTTAATGCGGAACAGGCCCATAGCAAGTCCTATCAACCCAACATATATAAGAAGCGCAATATCCGCGATAATACCGGGGATCCTGTACATAACAGCCATGAAAATCATTACAAGCAGTATGCCTATCGCGGCGGCCAAAATGCTGTTCTGCAAAGCGTCGTCACCAAGCTCCGCGCCTACTGTCTGGGTCGAGATAACCTCAAGCTCAAACGGGAGCTGACCGGATTTGATCTGGTTTGCAAGCATCTGTGCTTCCTCAACCGTGAAGTCACCCGAAATTACGCATGAATCTGAATCGATTTTCTCCGATACTCTCGGACTTGAAACCGTATTCTCATCGAGCATGATCGCTATATAATTCTTTCCGTCGCCCGCTGAAGCGGCAGCCTCCGTGGCCGTGGCAAACTTCTCGCGCGCGTCCTCGTTGAACTGTACCTGAACATGCGGTTCGGAGTTACTTGTCTGCGAAACCGGGCCATATACATAATTTGCGTCCTTGATATCGGAGCCTTCGAGAATTACATTGCCGTCGGCGTCAACAAACGTAAGCTTCGCGACGCTGCCCAGCAGGTTCTTCGCCTCGTCCGTATCTGTAACCTCAGGTATTTCAACCGTAATTTTTCCGTCCTCGCCCTTTGAGATACGAGCCTCTGTATAACCCGCCGCGTTAAGACGCGTCTCAAAAATCGTTTCAACCGTGTTCATCTGATCATCGGTCGGCGAAACGTCCTTAGCCTGGAACGTAAGCACGGAACCGCCGGCGAGGTCGATACCCTTTTTTATGCCTCCGTACACATTCTCGTCCTCGTTGAACATACCGCCGTAATGAATGCCCGCGATATTAAAGCCGAAGAACGCGACAATGTTAAGCAAAATAGCCGCCAGAACGACAAAGCAAAGGGTAATAATGCTTTTTTTCTTCATTGCTATATTCCTTCCTTTCCCGCTGCCCGGGCTTTATCAGTCCGTAACAACCCATTTTATAATAGCTTATACAATTCTACACCAAGCATAAAATATAGTCAAGCCTTTTTTCAATTTGAAATATAAATTTTATCTTTTTTTAACATTCAGTATTCATGCCCTTTCACAGCGCCGTTTGACGCCGCGAATGATATCGTGTCCGCGTGAATACCGCGAAAAAGCGTACCGTTTCCCGGACGATACGCCCTTTACGCCGACTACAGCGCATCCTGATCCGCCGCAAGACCGCCGAAATCTTCCGAATGTTAAACAATATCCACCGAAACCTTCTTGTTCTCACGGTTCGCGGCGGCCTTTACAACAGTGCGTATCGCCTTGGCGATGCGTCCCTGCTTGCCGATCACCTTGCCCATGTCGCCCTCCGCGACACGAAGCTGAAGCGTGATCGGTCCGTCATTATCAATTTCCGTTACACTAACCTGTTCAGGATCATCGACAAGCGATTTGGCGATTATTTCCAAAACATCTTTCATCTACGTGTCCCTCCGTATTACAGAATATTGGATTTCTTTAAGAGAGCCCTTACAGTATCTGTCGGCTGAGCGCCGTTGCCGAGCCACTTTTTAGCCGCCTCCGCGTCGATATTAACCTCCGCGGGGTCTGCAAGCGGATCATATGTGCCGATTTCCTCGATAAATCTACCGTTTCTGGGATATCTCGAATCCGCAACAACCACTCTATAGAAAGGAGCCTTTTTCGCTCCCATTCTTCTTAATCTGATTTTTACTGCCATTGTAAATTCACCTCCTGTAAAATTTTAACACATTTTATATATAAAGTATATTTCTATACCTTATCTGCTGAATCTCCGCATACGCTTTAACAGCCGCGCCTGCTTCGCGCCGGAAAACTGCTTCATCATTTTCTGCATTTCGCCAAATTGCTTCAAAAGCTGGTTTACGTCCTGAACACGCGTACCGCTGCCCTTTGCGATCCTGACCTTGCGGCTCGCGCCTATTATCTTCGGGTTTCTTCTCTCCTTCATCGTCATCGATTGTATAATTGCTTCGGTATGCTTTAACTTCTTCTCGTTTTCCTCGCTGTCTATATCCTCAAGCATCTTGCCGTCAATGCCCGGCATCATTCCCAAAATAGACGATAACGGGCCCATTTTTCGTATCTGCTTGAACTGCTGCAAAAAATCGTCAAGGTCGAACTGCTGCTTCCTGAGCTTTGCCTCAAGCTCCGCCGCCTGCTTTTCGTCTATCGCCTCCTGGGCTTTATCAATAAGCGTCAGCACGTCGCCCATACCGAGTATTCTCGACGCCATACGATCGGGATAAAACGGCTCCAAATCTCCTAATTTTTCGCCCACAGACGAATATTTTATCGGCTTTCCCGTCACCTGCTTAACAGACAGCGCCGCGCCGCCGCGCGTATCGCCGTCAAGCTTTGACAGAATTACGCCTGTAATGTCAAGCTCCTTGTTAAACGCCTCCGCGACGTTCACCGCGTCCTGACCGGTCATGGCGTCAACAACGAGCAGCGTTTCCGTAACCGGGACCGTGCCGCGTATATTAGCAAGCTCCGTCATCAAATCATAATCTATATGCAAACGTCCCGCGGTATCAAGAATGACCGGATCATTGCCATGCTGTATCGCGTGAGCGTATGCCGCGCGCGCAATCTCCACCGGCCGCTCGTCCGTACCCATTGAAAATACCGGCGTATTGATCTGTGAACCAAGCACCTCCAGCTGCTTTATCGCCGCCGGACGGTATACGTCGCATGCTACGAGCAGCGGACGCTTTTTCATCGTTTTGGTGAGATTCAGCGCCAGCTTTGCCGATGCGGTCGTTTTACCCGCGCCCTGAAGGCCGCACATCATAATAACCGTGGGCGGATCCTTCGAAAACCTGAGCGGCTCTACCTCTCCGCCTATCATCCGGGTCAACTCATCGTTTACCACTTTTACAAGCTGCTGCGCGGGAGTGAGCGATTCGAGGATCTCCTCGCCGAGCGCCTTCTCCGATACGACCTTTACAAAATCCTTAACGACCTTGAAGTTAACATCCGCCTCAAGCAATGCCAGCTTTATCTCGCGCATTGCGTCCTTTATATCCTTTTCGGTAAGCTTTCCCTTGCCGCGGAGCTTCTTAAACACACCCTGCAGCTTGTCGCCTAAGCTTTCAAACGCCATTTTGTCACCTCATTGCCTTATAATCTATCCGATAAACGCTGTGATATTTTCTTTATTTCCTCTATTGTTCCGCGGTTCTCTTCCGATACGTTCAGCTTATCTATAAGCACATTCATCTCGCTTACGCTTTTCGTCATTTCGGTAAATCTTTCCGCCAGCCCAAGCTTTTCCTCAAATTCCGCAAGCTGCCTTTCACCGCGCTTTATAGCGTCTCTTACGCCCTGACGGCTGATACCCGTCTCCTCCGCGATCTCCGCAAGCGATAAATCGCTGTTGTAGTACATATCAAGCGCGTCGAACTGCTTGGCTGTAAGCAGACCTCCGTAAAAATCCATAAGTATACTGACGTTTAAATCCTTACTCATAAATACCACCTGTAAAGGCTTTCTACTTTACAGGTGGTATTGTACACTATATCGCCGCGTTTGTCAAACATTATTTTTACTTTTTTATTCACAAATTTGATTTTCGTTTTTGCCTGTATTTTGTACAAGTTCACAAAATTCATCATAGGTAAACAGCCTGTTCAATACGCTCAAGAGCATATTGGCCGAAATTTTATACGGCAAATCAAGGCTTTGCGCCAGCTTTATCCGCTTTTCGCGGCTGTCCGCTCCGCCGGACAGGCCGGCGGCATACATATCGGCTTTTGTGATTGGCCTTTGTGATTTTTTATCCGTCCGGTGCCCGTCCACAGCGCAGCCGGATTTTATGAGCGCTTCGATTATCACCGCGTCCTTTACGCCCTCAACGCCCAATATTCCTTCCTTTCCCGGTTCGCGCTTCCGCTTCTCCTTGCCCGCGACCGCCGGGATATACGCATGCTTCACCTTCTCGGGCGGCAACAGCTGCTTCACGAAATTGCGTATCCTGAATCCCGCCGAATCGGAATCGGTCAGAATTACGATTCCCGTTTGTCCGCCCAGTCTCTGTATCGTTTTTTGCATATCCTCGTTCGTGAACACCGTAAACCCGTTTGTCACGAATATCACACCGTCGATAAACTGCGACAGCTTAATTTTGTCATACAGGCCCTCGACAATGATCATTTCCTCGATTGTATACATAACGTACCTCCGCGCATATTATCGCAGCATCTCCATAACCTCAAACAAATCATGTTTTATCGCGTACGCCTTTTCGCGCATTTCATCGTCCGGCGCGATCATATCCGGCACCATTACCGCTTTCATTCCCGCCGAATACGCGGCGCGTATGCCGTTAAACGAATCCTCGATCGCGGCGGCGTTTTCCGGCTTTACGTTAAGCCTTTCGCACGCGGCAAGGTAAATATCCGGCGCGGGTTTGCTGTTCGCTATCTTATCACCCGTCACGATAACGTCAAAATAATCGTAGATCCCGCTCATTTTAAGCTCCGCCGTAACGGTATCAAGGCTCGTCGAGGACGCGAGCCCGATTTTGTACCCGTTTGTCTTAAGATACTCTAAAAGCTCCTTAACGCCCTTCATCATCGGCATACCGTATTTATTCACATGCTCGAAAAACGCCTTCCTCGCCTCGTCACGGAACTCCCAGTAGGGTATGTCGTTACCGTATTCCTTATAAAACACCTGCTCCGTGTACGTTTTCGTGACGCCTATAACCTTGTAAAACAGCGTATCGAGCGTGTTAAAGCCGTATTTTGGGCCGATTTTCTTCCACTGCTCGTAAATAAGCCGTTCCGTGTCGAATATGACCCCGTCCATATCAAACACGACCGCCTCCGGTTTTATTTTCACACAATCACCCTCCGTTTATATGATCATCCTTCGTCCGCTATTCGCTTTGTGCATTCATATACCTCGGCAAACTGCAAATCATTAACATCGGCTCTGTATATCGTATTCGGAAATATCGGAGATTTGTTGAATTGCCAGACCTCGATATAAATGTATTTTTCGTCGGCATGCCACATATATGTATCCGTTTCGATTTCTGGCATCACCTTATTTACTGTTATAGCGCTTATGTCAGCCTCTTGTTTTACCTTCGCAAGCAAGCTGTCTATTTTATATAAGCTGTTCATTATCATCACATATATGTTACCACCGTAAATTACAACATTATCGTCGCTTCCGTACAATCCATCAAAAACACGTGTCTCCGCAGTAATCATATTTGTCGCCGAAATTGTCTCGCCATATACATACTGCCAATTGCCTATAACTATCCCGTCCGTCTTCTTCGGATGAAATACCTCCGTAGGATGTTCCAGAAAAATATCATTACGCAAAAGCCCCCGAATATCGTAAATCGACATACTGCACAAGTATCCATCGACTATCAGATAAATACAATCATCTATAATATAACGTATATCCGTTGTATGCACGGGAAGCGTCCAACTGCTCCCGTCGGCAGCGTCGTATAAACATAAATTGTTTTTATCGCTATTATCGTCTAAAATATAAAAAAGCATGTCATCATAGAATACAGCCGAATCAAGCTGTACATTGTCAGCTATCTCAGTCTGTGTTCCTTGTTCTTCTTTATACAGACAATCATCGCGCATTATGTACCGTACGTCTCCTACATTAATCATAGGAAAATGATCGTCACGCGAGTTTTCTACCAAATCGTCGTCACGCTGAAATTCATAAATAATATTTCCATCAACAGTATCAAACGCATAAAGCCTTTGCCCGGTCTTTACAAGAGATAACCCCAGCTTATCCCAACCGTTGTTTACAAGCACTTCCTCAGCACTTCCGATATCAACATTTGCTTTCTTGGCGTGTAACGAAACGTCATACATCGCGTTTTGCAGGGATTCCTTGTCCAAATTATCATAATACTCCGGCCGCTTTGACAAGAACTGATACAGGCAGTCCGCAGCACCGTAAAAATCATCGATCTGATTTTTCGCGTCTATCAAACTTACCCACACATCAGCCTGCGTATCCTTTTCATGAACGGCATCCGCATATTCTGCCGACGCTTTTCCATAATCTCCTTCGGACGCGCATTGCTGCGCCGCGGTAACGGAATTGTTAAACCTGTACGCGGGAAGCGCAATCATGATCGCTGCCGCACAAGCGGCAACTGTGACCATTGCCGCCGATATAATGATAATTATGCTTTTTTTCATATCTTCACCTCGTTTGCCTCATTGCCGGTAAAGCAATGTCAATATGCCTCATTCTTTTACTCCGGCATATTATATCCCAGCTCGAACGCCTTTAAATTCACGTCAAGGAACTTCGGCGGAACTGTAGACTTTATCACGTCGGTCCACACGTCCTTATCCACGTCCGTGCTTTTCGCCAGAAGGCCTATAAGCACAACATTTACCGCGCGGATATTGCCCGCGGCTCTTGCGGCGGTTAGCGCGTCGACCGCCTGTAGATCCGCCTTTGCCGCAAGCTTTTCCTCTATATTCTCCGGGTATTTCGCCGCGCCGGTAATAACAGGCATGGGATCCATTTTCTGCGTATTCATAAGCAGTCTGCCGCCCTTTCTCAGATACGGCAGCGCGCGGTACGCCTCGAGCATCTCAAACGCCAGAATTATATCCGCCTCGCCCTCGCCGATTATCGGCGAATAGATTTTGTCTCCGTATTTCACATATGTAACCACGCTGCCGCCGCGCTGCGACATTCCATGTACCTCGCTTATTTTTACATCATGGCCGGATTCTATAGCTACCCTGCCCAATATCCGGCTTGCCAGCAGCGTTCCCTGACCGCCTACTCCGACTATCATTATATTCATGTCAGTATTTCCTTTCTTTTTATATTAAACGACAAAGTTATGTTTATCGCGTAAATGCGTATGGGAATGCGAATACCGTAGGGGCGAACCGCGTTCCGTAACCTAATATGGTATACGGCGAGCGTTAGCCTCCCTTGTCAAAGGGAGGGGGACCATGCGCAGCATGGTGGAGGGATTCATTTTTGCAGCAGACCGCATATTGCGTCGATTTGTTGTAATTGCGGAATCCCCCAGTCAGCTTCGCTGACAGCCCCCTTTGACAAGGGGCCTTAGCAGAGCGCCGCCGTATGCAAAAGCGCGATAAACTAAAATTTACAATGCAATCCCGAAATAATTTTTTGCGTTATTAAAGCAAATATCCTTTACGATTTTCCCAAGCGTATCGTAATCCGCGGGGAACTCGCCGTTTTCCACCCACGTACCCAGGATATTGCACATAATCCGTCTGAAATACTCATGCCGCGTATACGACAGGAAGCTGCGCGAATCGGTAAGCATCCCGACGAATTTATTAAGCGCGCCAAGATTTGCGAGCGCCTTCATCTGCTCCGTCATGCCGTCGCGCTGGTCGCAGAACCACCATCCCGAACCGAACTGGATTTTTCCGCCCGCGCCCTTGCCCTGGAAATTGCCGAGCATTGTCGCGATAACGTAATTGTCCTTCGGATTAAGCGTATACAAAATCGTTTTGGGCAGAGTATCGGTCGTATCCATCGCATTCAGGAGCTTCGACAGATCCGCCGCGATATTGTAATCGGCGATCGAGTCAAAGCCCGTATCCGCACCCAAAATCTCAAACATGCGCGTATTGTTATTCCTGAGCGCGCCGATATGCAGCTGCATCGCCCAATCAAGCTCCGTATATTTTTTCGCAAGGTCAATTAACACCGCCGCCTTGTACGCTTTAACCTCCGTCTCGGCAAGCGCTTCGCCGCACATCGCCTTTTTAAAGACAGCGTTTACGTCAATATTTTCCGCGTACGGAACACCGTCAAGAGCATGGTCGGATATCCTGCAGCCAACGGCGTGGAAATAATCGATCCTCTTGTATATCGCGTCAATGAGCGCATCATAGGAATCGATTTTCACTCCCGAAACAAACGCAAGCTTTTCTATATACGGCACAAACGTGTCCTTGTCGATATTAATCATAAAATCCGGACGAAAGGCAGGCAGCACCTTCGCCTTAATATGCCCCTTTTCCGCGATTTTCTTATGCCATTCCAAATCGTCGATCGGGTCGTCGGTCGTGCAAACGCATGCGACATTGGAATTATTGATAAGATATGACGGCGACATATTCTTTTCCTTTATCACCGCGTTTGCCTTATCGAAAATTTCCTTTGCCGTATCCGCGCGGCATATGGTATCAATACCGAAATATCGCTGTAATTCCAGATGTGTCCAATGATAGAGCGGATTGCCAATCGCGTACTGCAGCGCGGATATAAACGCCTCGAACCGCTCATAATCCGACGGCTTGTCGCCCGTGCGGTAACCGGTCATGTACCGCTCGTCAAGTCCCATCGAGCGCATATACCGCCATTTGTAATGGTCGCCGTCGAGAAACATACGTGTCACGCTCTCAAACGGCTTGTCCTCGTACATTTCCTGCGGACTTAAATGGCAATGATAGTCAAAAATCGGCATATCCGCCGCATATTCATGGTACAGCTTTTTCGCCGTATCATTAGACAGCATAAAATCCTTGTCCATAAATGCTTTCATTTCCTACATCTCCTTAACATAAAAATCCCATAATATAATTATATAATATTACTGTCAAAACGTCAAGCAGCATATGCCAAAAATGTAAAAATATGAAAAGAGAGACTGCCGCAAAGCGACAGTCTCGCATCATTATTGTCATTCAGCCGGAGCTTCCTCAGGTGTTACGTTATCCGCGACAGGTCTGTAGCCGTTCATGCTCCACAGATACGCGCGTATATCATCTGTGGTTTCCGCAAGCGCTCCCGTTGTAAGCGTTTCCGACGCGCCCGCCTCAATGGTCTTCGGTACAAACTTCACCGATACCATTCTGCCGTCGGCGTCATATGCCGCACTGATTATCGATACGGTAACCGCCGCTGTGCCGCCGTTTGTAACCTCGGCCGACGCGGCGCCCGTTTCGTCTACCTTGAAGCTGCCCTCTGTAACCGTGATGTTCTCCGGTACAGGCTCTTCCGTCGGCTCAGGCGACGCGGTAGGTTCATCCGTCGGCTTAGGTTCATCCGTCGGTATGGGTTCATCCGTCGGAGCTTCCGTAGGTTCGGGCGTCAGCTCCGGAGCTGGAGTTGACGGCTGCTCCGCCCCGTCAATGAATTGAAGAACGGTAAGATTTTTAATCATATTTACGTAGTCAACATCATTTGTCGAGCCGCCTCTTTCAAAGCCGAGCGATATCTTAGTATAATCCGGACTTCCGTCAAGGACCTTGTTCGTGCAGCCTGCTATCACCGTACCGCCGAAGTTCAGCGATTTAATTGTATTCGTCTTTGTGTCTATAACAAGGCTTACGTTCTTGTCAAGCACGGCGTTGCTGCCTGCGGATATGTTATCGGCTTTGCCGTCATTATCAAAATCACACCATGTAGCGCCGCCGTCAAGACTTACCTTTGTAAAATATTGTCCTGTAAACTCTGTGTCAGCCGAACCGCCGCCGTTGCCCGCGGCGATTTTTACCGGGCCGAGCTGTAAGTATTCGGTATTGCCCTCGCGTCCGGTCGTGTTCAGATAATGCCAATCCGCATCGTATGTTACAAGAGCGTCCTTCTCCAATGTAAACGCCTTTGACGCGCTGTATGACGCGCCCGGTTTATGCACGTTAAATCCAAAGCCGTCAGCCGTCACAGCCGGTGTTCCGCCCGTCGCAGTCCATTCCGATACGTCCGCGTCTGTCCACTTATTAGAGTCAATAGTCGCCTTGTCGTATATCTTGCTGCCCACACCATCGGTGGGAACGGCCTGTGTATATGTAACATTTGTCAGCGTCGGATTTGCCGTAATCGTACCCGTGCCATCCTTGCGCGTATATACCTTTAATGTCTTAAACTTCTTGCCGTTCAGTTTGAATGAGGTGTCGTACTGTCCGTTGTTGTTCACCCAGCCGTCGTCTGTTCCTATCACGGACGCGTTACATGTATCGTTCGCGTAGTCAAATTCAAATTTCGCCATCCAGCGCTTTGCGCTTCCCGAAATATTGCCTATACCGTCAACTACCATTGTCCAGTCCTTCGAGAAGGTTGTATATTCCCCATCAAGTTTTTTACTCTGCAGGTCAGCCGCTTTTGCCGCCCACTGCTGTAAAAGTTCAAGTATATTTTCGCCGTTTTCGTCAAGAAGCTGAACGCCCATACTGTACTCGTGTCCTGTCCAGTTCCAGTTTGAACCGTCGAGCTTCTGACCTCCCGTCACAAAATTAAATGTAAGCGTAACCTTATTTTCGCCTATTACCTCAAAATCCTTCTGGATCGAAGCCGCGTCGGTAGCATCCTTATGATTTATTGTACCGGAATTTTTTGTTAAATTATCAATCGTCGTACCTGTTCCGGTGCTTGTTGATGTAAACGGATCGTCACCTGTTTTATCGGTCAAATTGCCGGCCACGCTGACAATCTTTTCGCCTGTAAATCCGCCTTCGTCCGTTACCGCGCGAACGATTGACGAACCCGGACCTACACCGGTTACCGTTCCGTTTGCATCGACCGTAACGGCGTTCGGGTTTGTCGACGTCCAGTGTATAAGCTTATCTGTAGCATTTTCCGGCACAACGTTGGCTTTAATTTCCGCCGTGCCGCCCTGCATGATTGTAATATTGTCATAGCCCGGGAAATTAAGTCCCTTAACATCGGTAGAATAAACCTCAACCTGGCACTGTGCCGAGAGTGTGCCGTTTGTTGTATCCTTTGCCGTAGCGGTTATTGTCGCCGTGCCTTTACCGGTAGCCGTAATCGTGCCGTTCGCAACAGTCGCCACGCCCGCGTCTGATGTCGACCAGGTTACCGTTTTCTTGTCCGCATTTTCCGGCTCGATAATTGCCTGAACAGATGCGGTCTGTCCTTTTTCAAGCTTCAGATTGCTCTCCGAAAGAGTAATACCAGTTACCGGAGTTTCAATAACTGAGCTTGCATATTTAATCTTCGTAAACGGATATGCCGGGGCAAGGTAGTTGAGCTTATTTCCGCTCCCGTCCGTCGCAAGCGCCGCAGAGCCGATGTAGTAGCTTGTGTGCGGCGGCTGGTTATAGCCTACGTTCTGCCATGCGATTGCCGTTCTGTACTGACTGTCATGCATGAGTGTGTGCAAACGGTATTGTGTCGTAGCTATCGGTGTGATTATTCTGAGCTTAGGCGCAGTAGCGTCCCGATCATCAACAGCCATAATTATTTCCTCACGCCAATCACCCCAAAGGTCGGCTACAAGGCAAGGCGTATACTTTGTGCTGTTGTTGGCCGTCGCTGGAAGATAATTGCCGCCTTCAAAGAATATTCTACCAAATTCAACCTTGCCCGTACTCTTGTTATAGGTATACTTACCCATTATGGTATCGTCCAGAAGCTCGCGTCCCAAATCCGCGTCCCAATATACGCCGAAGTTCATCATCGGTCGTGATGTACTCGGCTTAACACCGACGGAGTTACCATTGAAATCATAAACGTCCGACGTTGACGCAGAAAAACCAAGCGCCAGTGCTTCAGGATGCTCCGCCGCGTATTCGTCGCAGACGTTGTCCATAAAGCCTCTACCGTTATCACCGCTTGTAATGGACTTACTCCATATAGCATTTCCTGTCTCCGCCACTCTGAAATCGGCTGCTCTCGAATAACCCTCTTTATCCTCCTTTACAGAGAATACCTCCTGCTTACCATCGTTATTGAAGTCCGACGTGTGCATAGCGTCACCGTGACCCATTTTCGTATTTCCGAGAATGGTTTTGCCGTCGTCGTCAAGACACGCCGAACCGTAAACGATTTCATCTTTGCCGTCATTGTCTATGTCGGCTATGTTCAGGTTATGATTGCCCTCACCGTACATTGTCGTACCCTTTGTGTCTCCGTTGTGCTCCCACTGGAGAGATAACGTTTCGCCATCCCAATTGTACGCGCGAATTATCGTTCTGTTGTACATTCCGCGTATCGGGATATAGCTCGGATGCACACCGTCAAGATACGCAACCGCCGCGAGATATCTTTCGCTTCGGTTCATCTTAGCGTCGCCCCAGTATGAACCGTCCTCCGGACCGAGGGGTATAGCGTCTGTAGTGTATAACGGTCTGCCCGTTTCGCCGTCGAATATCGTGTAATATTCGGGACCGTTGTTGTTGCCCTTTCTTAAGGTTGTCGCGTTATTGTCGGCATTTCTGATTGTTTCCGTGTCGCCGACGGTCGTAACGTAAATCTTTTCCCACTCGCCCGCGTCATTCTTAACAAGAGAATATGAACCAGGAGCGGTAATCGTAGCGATCTCCGCTTTGCCGTCGCCGTCGAGGTCGTATACCATAAACTGCGAATAATGCGCGCCCGCAGCAATGTTGTTGCCTATGTCTATACGCCACATATAACCGCCGTTGTTCGGGTCGATTTCATATGCGTCAAATACGCAATGACCCGTTGTGTTTCCGCTTGACGAATCCTTTGAATCGTTAGGATCCCATTTTAAAACAATCTCATAATCGCCGTCGCCGTCGAGGTCGCCGAGACTCGCGTCGTTCGCGCCTCCGCCGGTACCCGCGTTTTTGCCGTTTTTATCCTTAATATCAACTCTCTTATAATCCGATAAAGCAGTTGTGTTCGCGTGCGGAATATCAATCGGCATTGAAATCGGTACGTCAAAATATGTATAAGTCGCATTGCCTTTTGTCTGCTCCGCCTGAACCTGCGGTTCGTCTGCCGCATCCTTACCCGCGGGTACAACAGCGTATTTGTCGTTTACCGTACCTGCTTTATCTGTGTAGCATGTAGCGTCGTGAGCACCCGTAGTGGCGAGCTTAGCGCCGTTCTTGTAAATGTCGAACGCCTGATTCTCAAGGCTCTCATCACCTAAAAGACGCCATGACAAATATACGCCGCTCGTGTTCTTAACCGCGATAAGTCCCCGATTAAGCTTTTCCATCTCGCGCGCGGTTTCCTGATACTTCGGCGTATTCGCGGCCGCGCCCGCGGTAATTCCCGCGAAGCCTGTAAACGCGGACATTGCCAGCGTCACGCCGAGCGCCGCGCTTATAATTCTTTTCCTATTCATAAAATCTCTCCCTCCATCGTAAAATACGACCAATCATAGTTAGTTATATTGTACAATATTTTTGCAATTTACACAAGGCTAATTTGTGATATTTATAATGCAAAAACTGCACAAATTTTCAACCAAAAATTCGTGCAGTTTTCCATACCGATGTTTATTTCACTTCATGATCCGCCGTCGGACTTGTAAGCGGGATCATTCCGTTATTGACCAAATCCCATGCGAACAGCTTTATTTTGCTGCCGCTTGCGGCATTATTAAGCTTGATTTCACCGTTGATTTCCGTTTCCGCGCCGACTTCGCCGCGCGTATCGAGGCGCACCTCTTTGACACGACCGTTTCCGTCGTAAACTACCGCGATAACGGTCAGCTCCTCCGCGGCCTTATCGGATATATAGCTGTACGAAACCGTGCCGTCACGCTCCGTTACAATTTGCAAACCACCCGTTATCGGAGCTTCCGTGGGTGATTCCGTAGGCGCTGCCGTTGGACTTTCCGTGGGATTATCCGTAGGACTTTCGGTAGGCTCTGTCGTCGGTGTTGCCGTGGGATCATCCGTCGGCTCTGCCGTCGGTGTTACTGTCGGCTCTGCCGTTGGTGCAACCGTCGGTGTTGCCGTCGGTGCGACTGTCGGTGTTGCCGTCGGGGTCTCTGTTGGCGCGACCGTCGGTGTTGCTGTTGGTGCAACAGTTGGCGTCGCCGTTGGTGCGACAGTCGGCGTTGCCGTTGGCGTTGCCGTTGGTGTAGCCGTGGGTGCAGCCGTCGGTGCGACTGTCGGTGTTGCTGTTGGTGTTGCCGTTGGGGCAACCGTCGGTGTCGCCGTTGGTGTTGCTGTCGGCGCAACAGTCGGCGTTGCCGTTGGTGTTGCTGTTGGTGTCGCCGTTGGTGCAGCCGTCGGTGTTGCCGTTGGGGCAACCGTCGGTGTCGCCGTTGGTGTTGCTGTCGGCGCAACAGTCGGCGTTGCCGTTGGTGTTGCTGTTGGTGTCGCCGTTGGGGCAGCCGTCGGTGTTGCTGTTGGTGTCGCCGTTGGTGCAGCCGTCGGCGTCGCCGTTGGGGCAACAGTCGGCGTTGCCGTCGGTGCGACTGTCGGTGTCGCTGTTGGTTCTGCTGTAGGCGTTGCTGTTGGTTCTGCCGTGGGCGTCGGAGTCGGGCCTTCTACTTTATACGCAAAATTATCAATAGTGTCCGTAATATTACGTCCGGTGCGGAATGTAATCGTATTCACATTATAATCCGGCCCGTAATTATTCTCGATCTCAATATCGTCTCCGCCCGATTGCGGTGTGATGTTATAATGAACGGTATGCGTATTATTATCAAGCACTATTTTAAGCGAATACGTCTCCGATGTGTCTGTCATTTGCATCCCCGGCACAGTTTTACTGAAACCGATAACCGGACTATCAATCCAATCATGCCAGTCTATATTATGTGTGTCCTTTGCGACAAACGCAATTTCGCTGCCCTGGCTGCCGGTAGTTCCGTTCGTGGACGTATAATCAAACCACACGGTTATTTTCTTATCCGCGGCGTCCGCCACGGGAATAAAATGTACGCCGAAGTACATATTATTATTCGACCCTGAGATTGAAGAAACTATTTTGCCGTCCTCGACCTTAAATGTGTTTGCCGCATTCTGAAACCGGCAATACCATCCTTCAAGCGAGCCGCTGTCCCATGTATACTCGTTCACATCCGTCAACTGGGGAACCGGCTCATCAAATGTCTGCATATCGGGCATCGGCTCGGGTGTTGACAAATCAAATACTGTTTCGGTGTATTCCACACCCGATACTGACGGGCTCCAATATATTCCTCCCGCGCCGTCCTTTGTAGACGCGAACCGGAGCTTGGCAAATTTTTGACCGTTCAGCTTAAATTCCGTCTTGTACCCGAATTTATTATCACTTCCGATCAAACTTACCGCACATGTATCGTTGTCATAGTCAAATACGGCTGTTATATTCCACGTCGTCGAGCTTCTGTTTGTCGGTTCTTCGCCCGAGTCCGCCGTCTTTGTCCACGTGGTTCTTACTGTTTGCGGATTTTCCGTTCCCATACGCGACATGGTTGCCTGCGCGCCGGTGGTATACGCTTGAGACAGCTCAAGAATATTATTTCCCGACTCGTCAAGAAGCGAATTAAGAAATGTATATTCATGACCGGTCCAGTTCCAGCCTTCATTACCTCCCACACCCGACTGTCCTCCGGTGCTGAAGGTATATTTAAGCGTAACACGTCCGCTGTCCTTCGCTTCAAATTCGCGGTAAAATCCGCCGTTTTCGCTTGCGTCAGCCTGCCTATACGCGGCTCCGGTCGCTGAATTGCCCGACAGTGTGCCGGCGGATTCACTTTCATTTACAAATGTTCCGTCGCCAATTATGCTTTCCTCGTTTACCTTGTAAACGGAAACCTCGCACTGATCGCTTATAGGCCCATTCTCGCCGCGAACCGTCGCGGTAATCGTCGTTGTTCCGTATCGCAGTCCTGTTACGACTCCGTTAGAATCGACCGACGCGGCCGATGAATTTGACGATTCCCACGTTATGCCGCCCGTCGGCATTTCAGGCGTTACCTCAGCTCTGAGAGTCATGTGCATGCCTACTCCCAAATCCATTTTGGATTTGTCAAGCTTTATGCTTTCGGCGTATGCGGCAGCCGGGTATGCCACCTTTGTGAACGGAACTGCCGGATCAAGATATTTCTTTCCGCTTGCCAGCGCTGCCGAACCAATGTAATAGCTCGTATGCGGCGGCTGGTTATACGCCGTATTCTGCCATGCGACCGCGCAGCGGTACTGTGAATCGTGCATAAGCGTGGTGAGACGGTACTCGGTTGGTATACATGATGTGTAAATCCTCGCGCCCGTACCGTCCGCGCGGCGGAAAACCATTTCCTCGCGCCAGTCACCGAGTATATCCGCAACAAGTCCGGGCGTTGCTTTTGTGCCGTTATTGGAATCTATTTCGGGGATATAACCCATGTTGCTCCCGAAATAAATTCTCGTCGTGCTGTTGGACGCTATGGCTTGCTTTGCCATTTTATTACCGTCAAGCAGCTCTCTGTCCAGCATACCGTCCCAGTAAACAAAGAAATTCTGGAATTTATTACCGTTTGAATCGGGGATATTTCCTATAACCGTTCCACTCTCGTTATACAGCTTTTCTCCGTTTGCGGACGACCAGAACGCCGCGCGCGATTCGGGGTGTGTGCTCGAATACGAATCGTCGATATTATCCATAACGCCTCTGCCTATATCTCCGTATGCAGACTGCTTCATAACATCTGTCATTGATCCATTATTATATCTTTTTATATCTACGGCATAATCAATCAATTTTGTTTCGTTGCTTTTACCCGCTTCGTGCACCATGAAAATTTCCTGATTGCCGTCGTTATCAAAGTCCGAAACATGCTCGGCGTCACCGTGCCCGCGCCCGTCGGAATACAATACCGTGCCGTCGTCATCCATTACAGCCGAACCGAATATAAGCTCGTCCCTGCCGTCGTTGTCAACGTCGGCCACGGAAACGCTGTGCGCACCTTGTCCGTAAAGACTGTATTTGTTTTTTGATGTTCTGAGCTTTGCTGAGGATTTACTGTTGCTTGCGACCCAGCTGTTGTTCGGCTCGTTCATGCTTATCCATTGCTCGGTCAAATTTTGTCCGTCCCATTTGTATGCCGCAACATATGCGTATGTATAATAACCGCGGCAAAAAAGCATGCTTGGCGTTT
>CANQYQ010000017.1 GCA_947628155.1 uncultured Clostridia bacterium | reverse complement strand
TTTAATTACCCGTTGACGAAACCGTGCAATATCTGATATACTAATCATGAGAATAGCTCCTTTGATATTTGTTTTTTTTGTGCTTACTAAACATTATATCACATTTAGGAACTATTCTCATCTTTTTTGTCTCACATCAATTATATCATAACATTTAATCGAAATGTATCGGGATATAATATATCGCCATTTTCACCATTGCCAGCGCCTCGCGGACATACGATACGGGAACGAGATAATATTTTGTCGGAGCGCTCAGCGTATGCGTACCGATCCCGCAAAGCTTGGCGTAAAGCTTTGCCCGGAATATATGAAAATCGTTTGTAATCGTCACGACCCCCGCGCCGCTGAGGCTGCCGTTTGTTTTTTCATCCGACAGCCTGAAATTTTCGTAAGTACTGCCCGAATTATCCTCCTGTATGATCCGGCCCGGATCGACGCCGTGCTCCGTAAGATAATCATACATGACCGCCGCTTCGCTTACATTTTCGTCCGGGCCGCGCCCTCCCGACACAATGACCGCGGCGCCGGGATTCGCGGCGCAGTATTCCGCGGCCGTATCGAGCCGCGCCGTAAGAGCGGGCCCGGGCCGTGAATCGCGTACCGCGCTTCCGAGCACAATGATGTAATCCTCGGTATAATCGGCGTTGTCCGCCGTTATCCCGAAAATTGCCAGAAAGCATGACATTACCAAAATATATGCGAAAAACAGCTTAAAAACCGCGTTTATAAATTTCATAAATCCGCTTCCGTTTTTCAGCTTTTTATATCCCGCGCCCCACAGTATCAAGAAAATCCCGACCGTAAACGCCGTGCCCGGAAACGAGTCAAACATCACCGTGACCGCCGCGGCGTCGGCGGTAAGCAATATTCCGAGAATAAGTAAAACGATCCCCATTATTTTTCCTCCCGATATGACAAAATATCCTTGTTTTCCTTTATCTGTCTTACCTTATTGTAACATTATTTCCGCTTCTTTACAAGAAAAAGTATTTTTCATTAAAAGTTTTAAATTATTGCGCGCGAATATTGACGAAAATAGCTGATAGGAGTATAATAATAGGGTGAAAATTATTTTCGATGTGGAGAGTCATTATGAAAAACGCTATTGAAACAGACATTAAGGATGAGAAAAATGAAGACTCGGTACCGGAGGTTGTTCCCGAGGAGGATGAGACGGCGGCGGAAGCCGAGGGATCGGATAACGTTGTGACTGAGGAAACCGAAGAGGATAAAGCCGATAACGAGGAGAGCGGGTCCGAGGACGGTGACGATTTTGACGAGAATGAGTCCGGGGACGGCGACGATTTCGACGAGAATGAGTCCGGGGACGGTGATGATTTTGACGATTCCGGCGATGCAAGCGACGAAAAGCCGGACGAAAACGCCGAATCTGAAAAAAAGCCGTTCCCTAAGGAAAAGGTACTTAAGATATCGGGGATAGTATTGGGTGTGCTGGCGGTAATATATTTTTCCGGCGTGCTCTTCTACAATTACCACTTTTTCTTCCATACAAACCTCGGCAACTTTGACTGCTCCAACATGACCCCGGCCAAGGCGGCCGAGCGCATAAAGACCGACATAGGCGATTATACGTTCACGCTGATAGAGCACGAAGATGTCATGGAGTCAATTTCCGGCAAGGATATATCTCTTGCGTATGAGGCGATGGATGATTTGGCGGAGATAAAGAAGCAGCAGAATCCGTTTTTGTGGGTTACCGATTATTCATGCCGTAATCTTCCTGTAGACATACAGGTGTCGTTTGACGCCGACGCGCTTTATCAGAAGGTGGCGGGGCTTAAATGCGTCGCCGAATCGAACACGAGTATGGAGGGCGCGACGCAGCTGGTATATTATGACGACGCGAATAATGTTTACAGCGTAAATGACAGCGGCGCGGACAACATCGTAAGCCTGAACAAAATATTTGACAAATCAAAGGCGGCAATTACCGACCTGTATAAAAATATGTATCTTGAGGCGGAGGGTTGCTACGTCGGCATGGCCGAAGAGGATAAAATGCACAAGGCGCTTGATACGCTTAATAAGTATGTCGCGACAAAGGTTACATATACAAGGGAAGCGAACAGCTCCTACCTTGACGGTGGCTCGATTCACGAATGGCTGACGCTCAACGATGATTATTCTGTCACGCTTGACACGTCCGCCGTGGCGTCATGGGTAGATGATCTTGCGGCGCTTTATGATACAATAGGGTCGTCAAGAACCTTTGTAACGTCCTACGGAGATACCGTAACGGTATCGGGCGGCGATTACGGCTGGCGGGTCGATACGGAGAAGGAAACGAGCGAGCTGTCACAGCTTCTCGCTAACGGCGAGGAAATTTCCAGAGATCCCGTATACAGTCAGACGGCCGGATCGCACGGCGCGAATAACGATTTCCCGAATACATATGTGGAGGTTAACATCAACGCGCAGCATGTGTGGTTCTATAAGGATGGCGAACAGATCGTGTCTACGGACTGCGTAAGCGGAAACCCATACAACGGAAATCAGACCGATACAGGTGTTTATTCGCTGAAATATAAAGAAAGAAACGCGGTCTTAACAGGCCCGGGTTATGCGTCTCCCGTTTCGTTCTGGATGCCGTTTAACGGCGGACAAGGCCTGCATGACGCGCCTTGGCGCGGCGCGTTCGGCGGAAGCATATACCGCGGCGGCGGTTCGCACGGCTGTGTTAATCTGCCGTATTCGGCGGCGCAGTCTATATATAACAGCATTGAACAAGGCGTGCCCGTAATTGTGTATTAAAATCGTAAGCTGCGGCGGACAGCTGTAATTAACAACGAGCGTATCAGAAATGATACGCTCGTTTCAGACCGTCGGCAAATTGGCCGGACCGCGCATGAAGCATACGGTCACATTTTTATCTTTGAAAAAATAACAGCGCCGTTATAATAACAAACGGCGCTGTTTGATCGTCTTTTGAGAAATTTTTTATTTCACCGCGAATGCATCGTCTTTAACGGTAACTGTAATATCTCCGCCCTTTTTCACGGTGCCGTCGATGATCATCTCGGAAAGCATATCCTCGATATCGCTCTGGATCGCCCGTCTTAACGGCCTCGCGCCGTAAACGGGGTCGAAACCCTTTTTCGCGATTTTCTTCACCGCGTCGCCGTCAAACTCTACCGCAATATCATTCGCGTTAAGCCGTTCCGCAAGCGATTTCAGCATAAGCCGCGCGATGTCCTCGATATTTTCCTCGGTGAGACGGTCAAATACGATGATCTCATCGATCCTGTTCAGGAACTCGGGTTTGAACGCGTTCTTTACCTGCTCCATTACCTTTTCGCGGATGCTGTCCTTCTCCGATTTTGCATTATCCTCGTCCGATACTGCGAAACCCAAGTGCGATGACCCGCTGCCTAAGATCTCCTTCGCGCCGAGATTCGAGGTCATAATGATAACGGTGTTTTTAAAGTCAATGCGTCTGCCCTGCGCGTCGGTCAGTATTCCGTCCTCAAGCACCTGCAAAAGGATATTGAACACATCCGGATGCGCCTTTTCGACCTCGTCGAACAGGATCACCGAATACGGACGCTTGCGTATCTTTTCCGTGAGCTGACCGCCGTCCTCGAAGCCGACATATCCCGGAGGCGAACCGATGAACTTGGATACCGAATGCTTTTCCATGTACTCGGACATATCTACGCGTATAAGCGCGTCCTCCGACCCAAACATCGTTTCCGCGAGAGCCTTTGACAGCTCCGTTTTTCCCACGCCCGTCGGGCCTAAGAACAGGAACGAGCCTATCGGGCGCTTCGGGTCTTTAAGTCCCGCCCGGCCGCGTTTTATCGCCTTCGCGACAGCCTTTACGGCCTCGTCCTGGCCTATTACGCGCTCGTGCAAAATCACTTCAAGATTCTTGAGTCTGTCCATTTCCTCCTGCTGCAGCTTTGCCGCGGGAATATTTGTCCAGTCGGAAAGAATATCGGCGATGTCGTTCTCGTCAACCACAAGCTCCGACGATGTGCCCGTGCCCTTCCAGCGCGATTTGAGTTCCTCGGCCTCCTTCTTAACAGCCGATTCCTCGTCGCGGAGCTTTGCCGCCTTCTCGAAATCCTGCGCGGTTATCGCCTCCTGCTTCTCGCTCGAGAGCTTTTCAAGCTGCGCTTCCTTCTCCTTTAATTCTGGCGGCTCTGTCTGCACGCTCAGACGCTTTTTCGACGCCGCCTCATCAATTAAATCGATCGCCTTGTCCGGCAAAAATCTGTCGGAGATATACCTATGCGACATTTTTGCCGCCGCGTCAAGAGCCGCATCTGTGATGCGTACGCCGTGGTGCGCCTCGTATTTATCGCGGATTCCCTTTAAAATTTCAATCGTTTCCTCAACCGTCGGTTCGCCCACCGTCACCGGCTGGAACCGGCGCTCGAGAGCCGCGTCCGTTTCGACGTGCTTCTTGTATTCCTTCAATGTCGTCGCGCCGATAACCTGAAGCTCACCTCGCGCCAAAAACGGCTTTAATATATTCGACGCGTCCATCGCGCCCTCCGCGCTGCCCGCGCCGACGATCGTGTGGAACTCGTCGATAAAGAGGATAACGTTCTTTGCCGCCAAAACCTCGTCGATCACCTTTTTCAGGCGTTCCTCAAACTCGCCGCGGTATTTCGCGCCCGCGACCATGCTCGATAAATCGACTGATATGAGACGTTTGTCCTTTAACGGCTCAGGCACGTCGCCCGCAGCGATTTTTTCCGCGAGGCCCTCCGCGACCGCCGTTTTGCCCACGCCCGGTTCACCGATAAGACAGGGATTGTTTTTCGTACGACGTGATAAAATCTGAATAACGCGTTCGATCTCCTTTGTTCTGCCGATTACCGGGTCGAACTTGTTTTCCCTCGCGAGCGCCGTGAAGTCGCGGCCGAACTTGTCGAGAGTCGGAGTCTTCGACTTCGACGGCTTTGACGCGTATTCGCCGCCCTGCGCCGGGATTTCCCCGGCTTCGGAATTGCCTTCGATCGAGCGTACGATATCCGCGTAAAATGTCGTGAGCGATATGCCCAGGAGGTTTATGATTTTCGCCGCCACGCCGTCGCCGTCGCGGATAATCGCCATTAATATGTGCTCCGTGCCGACGTAATTATGACCGAGCCGGCGCGCCTCGACCGCGCTTATTTCAAGTATACGCTTTGTGCGCGGTGTGAGCGGCAGCTCCGTATCAAGACTCATAGGCTCGCCCGTGCCGATCAATTCCTCGATTTTCGCCTCGACTATGTCCTCGGTTATGCCCGCGTTCCCGAGCGCGCGCGCCGCTACGCCGCTGCCCTCGCGGATCAGCCCGAGCAGAAGATGCTCCGAGCCGATATAATTATGGCCCATCTGCGCCGCGCTGTCATGCGCTTCGTTGATGGAAATTTTCGCTTTTTCCGTAAAATTTGAAAATAACATGTTAACCACTCCTTTTTATCTTTTATCCTTTTTATTTTATATAGCTTGCATTAAGTAATCTGTAAAGATATACTTAACGCGCCGAGAATCGGATAAGTCCCGTAAATAATAAACAGAATCCAATTCTACATACCTCCGGCCGTATATTCACCGCGTTCGCGGGACTTTAAAACCTGCCGTATATTAACGGAATTTTATATATTCTCCCTTATAAATTCCGCCCGCTTTATATCGCGCTCATCCGCGCCTAATTTGCCGCCGCCGATTATTGACGGGGCGCTCATGATCATACACTCCATAGGCAATATTTTACCCTTTTCCTTTATTATGCCCATTCCGCGCCCGAGCATTACATCTGAAATAAGGGATTTCGCCTCGGAGGAGGAGAGCTTGCGCGCGTATTTCAATATACCGTAAGAACGGCAAACCTTGTCGGCAAGCTCGTTCGGGCTGTTCTTTTCAAGAACGGCGCGCGCCTTTTTCTCCATATCTATGATTCTGTCGGTCACGGTTTTGAGCTTTTCAATTATTTCCTTCTCCGTCACGCCCATTGTGACCTGATTGGAGATCTGATAGAAGTTACCTTCCGCGCTCGTACCCTCGCCGTAAAGGCCGCGCACGGCAATTCCCATACCGCCCGCTGACGCGACGACATTTTTGATATTTTTCGTAAGCGTCAGCGCCGGAAGGTGCAGCATAAGCGATGCGCGCATTCCCGTGCCGGCGTTTGTTGGACATGCGGTAAGATAGCCGAAGCTTTCGTCAAACGCGTATGTCACGTTTTCCTCGATCACACTGTCTATTTTATCCGCCAAATCATACGCCTCATCAAGCGCGTTGCCCGCCATGATAACCTGAAGACGTATATGATCCTCCTCCATAAGCATTATGCTCATTGTCCGGTCCTTGCTCACATATACCGACTGGCCCTTGCCCTTTAACATCTGCGGACTTATCAAATGCTCCTCCGCGAGCCGCGCCTTGTGCTCCGGGTCAGACTTATCGAGATCGATAAAATCCAGATCCTTCGCAAGCGCCGAATTGCCGCCGCCCAGCGCCGCCTTTATCTTCTCCGTCGCCGCCGCTTTATCGGAAAGCGCGTTGGGGAACGGGACCCCGTCAAGATTCCGCGCCAGACGTATACGCGTCGAGATCACTATATCGTTATCGTTATTCTTGTACCAAATCATTTTAACTCACCCTCCATTTTCCTGATTTGCTTATGCAGCTTCGCGGCGGTTTCGTAGTCCTCGGCCCGTACGGCGTCCTGCAATTGCTTTTTGAGGTCTTCGTACACGCGCCTTTTACGGAGCTTCTCTCCCGACCGCGCCGGGATTTTGCCGATATGCGCGGCGTTTGAGTGTATGCTTTTTATAACGTCCGAAACAGGCTCGCGGAATGTTTTATAGCATTCGCCGCATCCGAATTTACCGGTTCTCCTAAAATCGGAATAGGTGCGTCCGCATACCGGACACTTTTGCTCGCTTTTATATACCGGCGACTGCTGCGTAAACATACCGAAGTCGCCGAAGAAATCATCAAAAAAATCATCAAATAACATTTTCGTTTCCTCCCTTTTTATTCTTCATTTTTAAATTAATGTTGTCTTATCTAAAGCATTGCCGTAAGCGCGCCTTTTAAAACGCCCGCGCGGATCTTATCCTTTTCCGGCTGCGCCGCGCCTATCGCGGCATCCGATACCGCGCCCGTTAATGCGGCCGCCGTTTGCGCGGATATTCCGCCTCGGCGTAAAAGCTCGTCAATGTGCCTTTTCGCGCCGGGGTAATCAATAGATCCGGAAATCGCCTTTATTGCCGAATATATCGGACTGTCGCCGTTTTCGACGCGCTTTATCCGCAGATAACCGCCCCCGCCGCGCCGCGATTCGACTATATACCCGTGGTCGGGACTGAATCGCGTGGAGATCACATAATTGATCTGCGACGGCACACAGCCGAATACCGACGCCAATTCGTTGCGCCTAAGCTCCAGCCATGTGTCGGGCGCTTCATCCTTTAGCAGCTCCATTATGAATCCCTCTATTCTGTCGCTTATTCCTCCCATATCGTTCACCTCAACTCACAGTTTGATTTTGACTTTCTTTGACCTTTCAAATATTATTATACTCATTTTTTTACGTTTGTCAATGAAAATTCTGTATATACTTTATGAATAATTTGTGAACGTCATGCGATAAATAAATGATTTTTAAACGCCGTGTTACGTACTCGGCGCGGTTTGGTAAAAACGCGAAGCAGCGCCGCCGCGAAAGCAACAGCACTGCCCGGACCGCCGACAAATTGGACGGATCATGCATGAAAAATAGAATATTAACCGATCAAATTTTTATTTTTGCAAAAAATAACAGCGCCGTTATGTTCACAAACGGCGCTGACGGGTTTATAAAGGATAGCCGAAGAAGCGTGTTAATTCGGTCCGATAGCGGCAATCTTGTTAGGGTCACATTATCGCCTGCCCCTGAAGCCATAGGATAGCGATAAATATATTCAATATCCCGGTGACAAGAAGCAGCGTATTTTTGACGTATTTGTTATCAATAGCCGCGTATACGACGTAGAGTGGGATACACGATGAAATATACCTGCCGCCGGAGAGCATCCAGCTTTGGAAATACGTTAGGCCGGTGTACGCGCCGATGAACACAAGATATGACGTCCTGACCTTTTTATACGCGCCGACGAACAGCGCGAGAACGGCGATAAAGTACATTATAATCTGCGGCCAGTACAGGAACATTGAAAGAGTAAAATTGCCTGAACCCGTATTATAGCTTGTCGCAAGGCTGTCCGCTACCCAAACCGATCTGTTGTACCACGGCTCGGCCTCCTCGTATTCCACGAATTTGAAGAAGCTTCCGCCGTATATGCGATTGAGCAGTAGATACAGGAAAAAGCCGAGCGGAATCAGCAGCGTGAACAGCGATTTTTTGTCGAACCGCTTGTTTTCCGTCGAGTCGATAATAATTTCATATACCGCCGGGAGGAACAGTAAAACGCCCTGTGTTTTCGTGAGCGCCGCGCACATTCCGGCGATTCCGGCCGCGAGCCAGTTCTTTTTGCGCGTATAATAAATCGATATCGCGACAAGCATAACGAACAAGCTTTCCGTGTGCGCGCTTATAAAGAATATTCCGAATAACGCGGTGAAAAACCCGACCATGCCGTAGGCTGTCTTTTCCTCGTCGTAATCAAGACGCAGCAGCTTGTAGAAATAGCATGACGCGACTGCGAATGACAGCCATGATATCACAAGTCCCGACGCCAAATAGCTTCTTAATATCACACGAAACGCGGCGATAAGCATGGGCAGGAACGGATAAAACACGATAAGATTGGCCTTTTCGCCCGAGCTTTGGTACCAATGCTGCGCGATATACATATAGTGCGGCACATCGCCCGCGCTGCCGAAGGTTTCGATAAGTGAGCGTCCGTTGCCGGAGAGCCGCAATGACGCTAAAGACAGCGCGAACAAAAACGCGCGGCTTAAGAGAGCGATTATAAATACCGTAATTATTTCGCGGTTATTTCCGGCTGTGTTTCTTAATGAAACGGTTTTTTCGGTTTTCATACATGGATCCCTCCTATGGCAAGAAATAATATTGCGCCGTCAACGGATGTTATGAAGAACAAATACCCGAGCCGGATATATGGATTTGACGTGAGCTTATTTTCGCTTACCCGCTTTACAAACGCCGGGAACGTGTTTATTTTCGAGAGAACAAACGGAACGATAAACAATATTCCGAGCTTATTTGAAAGCGCCGCGATTATTCCCAAAATCAGCCACAGCGGCGTATTTCCTTTATACAAAGCGTACGCCGAAGCGGACACAAGTCCGAACGTCCAGCCGTATGAGCCGGGCGTGAACAGCATGAACGCAAACGGCAGCGAAAGAACGGCTATCGCCATATGCGGCGTTACGTCCTTTTTGAAAAATTCGCACGCCATGTTATATAAACAGCACATGCCGGCGGCGGCCGACAGGAAATTGAGCCACACGGCGATCCCGCCGTATTGCTCAAAAATTATTTTGCCCAAAATATGCACCAGAAACGGGAACAGCGGCATACCGAGTCCCGAAAGCGTATCCTTTATAAAAGGCTCGCCGTATGTCGATATCATATCGTCAAGTCCGAGAAAATCAAATACCGCGCCGAAGTCGAAAATGCTTGTTTGTCCGGCCGTCGTGTTTTTGAAATAGGCCATAATAAGATAATACACAATTCCTATGCAGCATACATACAGCGCCGTTTTTCCGTTTTTCTTAAGCGCGGCGCGATTCCTTACGACGCCCGCCTCGGCCGTGAAAATCCCGGCCAAAAGCACAACCGCGGCAAGTATAAAAAATCCGCCCGTGTGCCCTATAAATTGTCCCATAAATGAGATACCTCCTTTTTTCCGAAAACGGGTATAAAATCATTATACAGCGTTAATATTGAAATTTCAATAAAACTATTGAATTTTTTGCTGAAAATATATATAATTACAATGTTAAGGAGGACACAGTGATGAAAAAAAGGTATGATTTAAAAAATAAGGATGATTTTTTGCCGATTCTGACGCTCTGCCTGTGCGTAACGGCGGCGCTGCTTGTGATATGGTCGTTTACGGGACAATGGCCGTGGAAGGACAATCCGTATAATTCCTATGCCCTGCAGGTGCGGTCATGGCTTGACGGTCGGCTTGATATAGATAACCGCGAATATCTGGAGCTTGCGATATTCAATAATAAGTATTTTGTCAGCTTCCCGCCGTTTCCGTCATATGTGATGCTCCCGTTCGCGCTTATTTTCGGGGGCAGGATCCCGGAGGGATTTATAGCGTTTGCGTTCGCGCTTATCGGCGCGGTATATACGTATAAGCTTGTACGCGGCTTCGGGAAAACGGAATCGGCATCTGTTTTCTGGACGCTGTTTACGGCGCTGGGCACGAATGTTCTGTTTTGCTCCGTTACCCCGTGGGTATGGTTCATAGCGCAGAATATGTGCTTCGCTCTGCTTGTTATGTCGCTTTATTACGCCGGTATCGGCAAAGGCGGAGTATCGCTCGCGGCGTGGGCGTTTGCGGTCGGATGCCGCCCGTTTTCGGCGCTGTATATTTTTATTATCGCGTATTTGCTTTATAAAAATCTGAAGGAGAAATATCCGGACAAGGGTATTGCGGCGTTGATACTGTCGCGGTGGAAGTGGTGCATCGCGCCGCTTGCGATCGCGCTGTCGTATATGATATTGAATTACGCGCGGTTCGGCAATCCCGTTGAGTTCGGGCATAATTATCTGCCGGAATTTATGCGCGTGGAAACGGGACAATTCTCGGGCGCGTATTTGAGGGAGAATATCAAAAACCTGTTCCGCCTGCCGACGATAGGCGATAACGGTAGGCTTGAGTTTCCTACAGCGAACGGATTTTGTCTGTTTATCGTGAGCCCGCTGTTTATAACCTATGTTATATATTCGATCCGTGCTCTTGTTAAACGCGAAAAACCCGACTATATCGCCATGGCCGTTACAGCCGCGACGATTATAATCGAGCTGCTTTGCATAGCGGCGCATAAAACGATGGGCGGCTCGCATTTTGGAAACCGCTATACGAACGACGTTCTGCCGCTCGCGCTGCTGGGCGCGCTGCTGTGCCCGCTTAAAAACGAGCGCGGCGATTTCCTTAACACCCCGCTTCTGTTTCTCGGCTTCGCGCTCAATCTGGCCGGAACGATTATGTATTATATGAGCTAAAAAACCGAAGGGCGGGTGGTTTTGCGTGTGATGGATCAAATCAATCCTCTATCGGGATTTCGGAATAGGTAATATCGAGATTCGCGTTACGGCAGCGCAGCGCGTCAAGCATTGCCTTTTCATCCGCGCCGCGCTTCATCCTCACGTAATACGACAGCACAAATACCGAACCCAAATCGGCGGTTTTGACAGCGTGAAGCGATTGACGCGTGGTAAATTCACCGAACACATCGGAAAACGCGTCGTGGTAATTTAAATCCTCGGGTATTGTGATTTTCAGCAGCCGCATCGGGTTCTCACGCGACGCGAACCGCTCCGCTATCAGCATAGCCGCGCATAAAATAACCACGAACGCGAGTCCGTACAGATACAGGCCTATACCGGCCGCGAGTCCCGCGCCGGCGGCAAAGAATATGTACCCGATATCCTTCGGTTCGCCGGTACTGCGGAAGCGTATCAGCGTCAGCGCTCCGGCAAGCGAGAATGCCCGCGCGACATTGCTGCCGACGAACAATATTATAATACTCATTATCGCGGGCAGCATAAACAGCGTTACGGTAAAGCTCCAGCTCGCGCCTCTGTTTTTGTTTGAGCCGTAGTATACGGCGGCTATCATAACGCCCGATATAAAGGCGCATAAAATTGTTGTAAGCATCGCGGTCATGGTTAATTCCGTACCGCCGTTTTGTGTAATTTCCGTCATAAAATCAGTCATGGTAATATTATCCTTTCATCATACCGCCGCAGTGCGGCTTTTATTTTCGAGAAGCATCGTATAATACGTGCCGTATTTTGAGAAATGCGAGCGCTGTATATTATGCTCGGTCAGCAAATGCGCCAGCCACAGCGGTTTTGAAAACCGCGTTTTTATTTCCATCAGGTAATATCCTTCCTCCAATATCGGCTCGCCGTCCGTATCGGAAAGAGTCAGATTGTAATCGCGCCCGCGTATATTTTTATCAAATGATATGCGCAAATCACTTCCGTCACGCCCGAAAAACGCGAGTCTGTCATAGCCTACAAACGCCGCGGGACGCAGCTTATGATGATTGATGAACCAGCACAGCTCATTTAAGACCTGCCCGTTCATATATTCCTTATATTCCGGTTCGTCACCCGTTTTTATAAATCGCTCCGCTTCACGGCGGATAAGCTTTGTGCGCCGCTTATTCACCAGCCCGTGATATTTTTTCTTTATCTCCAAAAACGACATATCCCCCTCGTCGATCCTGCCGTATGAGCGAAGACGCAGCTTTTCCTTATACTTCGGATGCATAAGCGATGTGCGTATCAGACTGTAATCCGGCGTATCGTAATATATGTTCGATATGGGATAGAATTTCCCGTCCGCATTATACGAATCCTTATCCATATGCCGCTCGATCTCGTTTACAAGCAGGTCAAATTCGCTCTGCGTCAGTATGTATTTTTCCTCGTATCTGTTAAAAACCTCTATTGCCATATTCTTCTCCCGTTAATCAGTTATTGTAACCGTTCTCGTATTGCCGTCCCAGCCGACCGCGCATCCGAGCGCTTCCGCGATAAAACGTATCGGCACTATCGTGCGGTCATTGGAGATCCTCGGTGCGGTCAAAAGCTTTTTGCTTTCGCCATTTACCTTAGCGTCGGTTGAGCCTATTGTAAGCGACAGCGTTATCCCGTCCTTTTGCGCCGTTACTGTCGAGGTTTCCTCATCCCAGTCAACCGTAAGGCCGAGCGCCTCAAGCACGTTCCGCAGCGGAATAAGCGTCGTATCGTCCGCTATTATAGGGTCGGCGTCAAGCTGAAGCTCCTCGCCGTTCAGTATGACACGTATCCTGTCAGTATTACCTCCGGCCGCGCCGGCTTCACCAAACCGGCCCATACCATGACCGCCGAAGCCGCCCATGCCGCGTTCACCCACTGTAACCTGCTTTGCGGTCATGGATACCGTTTCGACCGATCCTCCGCCCGCGTACAGCGTATATTCCGCGCCTTCTTGAAGCTTATCTGAGGAATACACGATAGACGAAATATCCTTTTTCGGAGTGTAGGACATAATCACATTATCGCCATCCTTAAGCTCGACTGCCGTACCCGCCTTTATTGTCTGCGTATTGACAAGGATCCCGCATTGATTTGAGTCCTGCGACACTCCCATCGCCATTCCGGCCGCGCCTACCGCAATAACCGTACCGCCCGACACGTCGAATGAGAAGCAGTCGATCGCGCCGTTTCCGGCATTCGTCGGGCCATCGACATACAGCTCGCCGCCCGTCATTATGATGTCCGCGTTCGAGTCAACGCCGTCGCCCCCGGCATTTATACGGATCACACCGCCGCTGATATACAGATTGCGGTCAACGCCGTCGTCAATAGGCTGCATTCCGCCGCCGTTCATATGGCCGCCGCGTCCGCCGAATTGACCATCGTTCGGCGCCATTTGTCCGTCCATGCCTTCGGGCAGCGGCGGCGGTGTGCTATTCGGGTCAAAATTGCCGCCCGGAATTTGCGGACGCTGTCCATTAAAGTCGCCGTCCGGCATTTGTCCGTCCGTTGTCATCCATCCGTTTTCGCCATGCATATGGCCGCTACGTCCGCCGAATTGACCATCGTTCGGCGCCATTTGTCCGTCCATGCCCTCGGGCAGCGGCGGCGGTGTGCTATTCGGATCAAAATTATCGTCCATCGGCATCTGCTGACGCTGTCCGCCGAAGTCATTGCCGCCGGTGCCGGTTCCGCTGCCGGCGGAGCTTCCGCCGCCGCTGTTCAGACCGTCGTCGGACGCTGTAATATCCGTCTCGCCGCCGCTTATCGTAATACTCGCGCCGCTCTCAACGCCCTCGGTACACTTTGTGACCGTGATATTGCCGCCGCTCTGTATGAAATTCTCCTCCGCCTGGAAGCCCTGCGTTTCGGACGCGACGGTAATATTGCCTCCGGAAATTTCAATATCGTTGTTTGCGTGAACGCCGTCCTTTGCGTTCGCGGTTATATTAATCGTACCGTTTTCAATCTTTATATCATCGTCGGACGCTATCGCATGCTTGTAATTTCCAACCACGGTAAGCGCGCCGTTACCCTTTATTTCAAGATCATCGTTCGAGAACAGCGCCGCCTTCGCGGTATCGGCGTAATCCGCGCCGTATTGCGCTCCGTCCTCAATATGGTTTTCCGTATTTTCCGTAATGGTTACAAGCGCCTTTTCGGCGTTGTCGAAAAATATCGCCGGGCCGTCCGCGTTCTTTATGCTCATACCCGACAGCCGAAGCTTCACCTTATCGTCGGCGTTTACGTAAATCATCGCGTCGTCCGCCTCGCCCGTAACGCTGAAATCGCCGCCCTTTGTTATCGTTATCACATTATCGGCAACCGAGATCCCGTTACCCGTCACCTTCATCGTATCAAGCTTGATCTCGCCCGCGTTTTCACTGTAATCCGCCAAAGCCGTGCAACCGCATATGGGCAGCAGCCCCGCGGCGGCGGCAAACGCGGCAATCCTCTTTACTGTTTTATTCATATATACCGCTTCCTTTCGCCGGTCAAAAAATATGTCTTTTCTGTATTGACCGTAACAAATATTAATACACAAGAATTAAAATAAGCTTAAAAACCAAAAAATATTTTTTGATTTATTTTTCTTCTGAATAATATAACGGTTTTGTGGAAAAATAAGCATACAGAAAGGAGGAGACGGCAATGCCTGATAACAATAACACCAACAACCAGAATCGTGACATCAACCAAAACAATAAATCCAATAAGACTAATAAGACCAACAGCAAGACCAATAAAAAGAATAATAAGCTTAACGACGAATACAGCAGCAACTCAAACGACTGCTAAGTGATCTGACAAAATAAGGCTGCCTTTTTTCGAAAAAAAAGCGGCCTTATTTTTTATAAAAATTTTTTTAAAAAACACTTGACATCATACCCTGTTAGGGTATATAATAAAAATATCTTAATATGTTAGGAGTTGATATTTATGGAAGAAACAGAAAAAACCGAATGCTCTAGCTGCAGCAGAATGAAGGAACGTACGGCCGATGAAAAAAAGCAGCTGATAAACCGATTGAGCCGTATAGAGGGGCAGGTACGCGGAATAAAGAATATGATAAATAACGACGCGTACTGCACGGATATACTTATCCAGGTATTGGCCACGACTGCCGCGCTTAATTCGTTTAACAGGGTGATTCTTGCGTCGCATATAAAAAGCTGCGTGACCCAGGACATAATAGACGGCAAAGAGGAAGCTGTTGACGATTTGGTGAAAACTCTGCAAAAGCTGATGAGGTAACAGCGATGGAACAATACAATATTACGGGAATGAGCTGCGCCGCGTGCAGCGCGCGTGTGGAAAAGGCGGTATCAAAGGTTGCGGGCGTAACGTCATGCTCGGTAAGCCTTCTGACCAATTCCATGGGCGTGGAGGGCACGGCAAAGCCGTCGGACATAATCGCGGCGGTTGAGGCGGCAGGCTACGGCGCGTCGGTAAAGGGCGCGCCAAAATCGGCGCGGACGGATGATGACGCGCTTGCCGACCGCGAGACTCCCGCAATAAAGCGACGGCTCGTATGGTCAGTCGGATTTCTTATAATATTAATGTATATTTCAATGGGGCATACTATGTGGGGATTCCCATTGCCGCGTTTCCTCGCGGAAAATCACGTGGCAATGGGACTCGCGCAGTTACTGCTCGCGGCTGTTATCATGGTAATAAACCAGAAATTTTTTATCAGCGGCTTTAAAAGCCTTATACATCGCGCGCCGAATATGGATACGCTTGTCGCGCTCGGCTCGGGAACGTCGTTTGTATACAGCGTATGCATGCTGTTCGCGATGACACACGCGCAGCTTCATGGCGGTACGGACGCCGCCATGCCGTATATGCATGAATTTTATTTTGAATCCGCCGCGATGATCCTGACGCTTATAACCGTCGGGAAAATGCTCGAGGCGCGTTCTAAAGGCAAAACCACCGACGCGCTCAAAGGACTTATGCGGCTCGCGCCGAAAACCGCGTCGATAATTATAGACGGTAAGGAACAAACCGTTCCGGTCGGTCAGGTGAAAAAGGGCGACATATTCGTCGTGCGTCCCGGCGGGAGCATACCGGTAGACGGGCGTGTTATCGACGGCGGCAGCGCTGTTGACGAATCCGCGCTGACAGGCGAAAGTATACCGGTAGATAAATCGATCGGCGATGCTGTTTCGGCGGCGACAATTAACCGTTCCGGATTTATCAAGTGTGAAGCGACACGCGTCGGCGAGGACACGACTCTGTCGCAAATTATCAAAATGGTGTCCGACGCGGCGGCGACAAAAGCGCCTATCGCGAAAATCGCGGACAGGGTATCGGGAGTATTCGTTCCGGCGGTCATCGCGGCAGCGGCGGTTACGTTTATCGTGTGGCTTATCGCCGGTCAGACGATCGGCTTCGCGCTCGCGCGTGCTATTTCCGTGCTTGTGATAAGCTGTCCGTGCGCGCTTGGTCTCGCTACGCCTGTGGCGATTATGGTCGGCAGCGGAGTGGGCGCGAAAAACGGTATTTTGTTTAAAACCGCCGCCGCCCTGGAAGAGGCGGGCAAAATCACAAACGCGGTATTTGATAAAACAGGCACAATAACGCGCGGCGAGCCTACCGTGACGGACATAATCCCCGAGAACGGGATAGGCGAAAATGGTTTGCTGAAAACCGCGTATTCATTGGAAAAAATGAGCGAGCACCCGTTATCCAAGGCAATAAAGACAAGGGCGGAGGCGGATAATATTACCGCGTTCGGCATATCCGATTTCGCCGCCGCGCCCGGAAACGGCTTGTCGGGCAAATCCGGCGGAGGCGATATCGCGGGCGGAAATTATAATTTCGTAAGCGCGAGGGTTCAGATCCCTCCTTCGGCGAAGGCTTGTGCCGAGAAGCTGTCGTCACAAGGCAAAACGCCGATGTTTTTTGCCGAAAACGGCACGCTGCTCGGTATAATCGCGGTTGCGGACGTTATTAAGGACGACAGCGCGCACGCTATTAACGAGCTTAAAAATTTGGGCGTACACGTAACCATGCTTACCGGCGATAACGAGCGCACCGCGAAGGCTATAGGCGCGGCGGCGAATGTTGACGACGTTATCGCGGGTGTATTGCCCGACGGCAAGGAATCCGCAATTCGGCGGATAAAGAAAAACGGCCGTACCGCCATGGTAGGCGACGGAATAAACGACGCTCCCGCGCTCACAACCGCGGATACTGGCATAGCCATAGGCGCGGGCTCCGATATAGCGATTGACGCGGCGGACGTTGTACTTGTAAACAGCCGGCTGTCGGATGTTCCCGCCGCGATACGGCTTAGCCGCGCGACGCTTAAAAATATACACGAGAACCTATTTTGGGCATTTATTTACAATATAATCGGCATTCCGCTCGCGGCAGGCGTATGGATACCTGTTTTCGGGTGGCAGCTGAACCCGATGTTCGGCGCGGCGGCAATGAGTCTGTCAAGCTTTTGCGTCGTAACAAACGCGTTAAGACTTAATCTGCTCGATATACGAAGCGGTAAGAAGAATAAAAAAATCAAAATTAAGAAAGGCAAGGTAAAGACAATGGAAAAGACAATGAAGATCGAGGGTATGATGTGCGGTCATTGCGAGGCCCGCGTGAAAAAAACGCTTGAGGCGATTGACGGCGTGGAAAGCGCGGCGGTAAGCCACGAGGCCGGCACGGCGATTGTGACGCTGAACAAGGAGGTAAGCGACGATACGCTTAAATCCGCCGTTGAGGCGCAGGACTATAAGGTAGTATCGGTAGAATGATCCAAGGCATATCCGCAATTTCACATATATTAAGAGGCTCGTTCCCGAGCCTCTTTTCATTTAAAAATAATGTTAGATTATCAAGCCTATCGCGCTGTCCCAAAAAGGCTGCGGCGCCGTATTTTTTTACCGTCATATTCAGCCTTCCTGTTAAGTCCCGCGTTTGAATACATCACGCGTTAATATCCCAATATAATCATTTCGATATTAACACTTTCCACTAACGGTAATATTTCTGTTATGTCATTCACCACATTTTCTATGGTATACGGCAAATAGTCTAATTGATAATACAAATCATTTTCTACACTTAAAACCTCATTAAATACATTTGTTATTTCTTGATTATCCGTAAGGCTTAATATATTTTTACAGCTTTGAATTGCGTTCGACACGTAGTTTTTAGCATCGGCGATTGCTGTATTGCTATTTGAGGAGGTATATTCCGATATGATATCGGCACAGTCCGCCATAGATGAATACATACTTTGTAATTCACTAAGTATATTTATACACAGGTCTATTTTCTGAGTATGTTTTTGCACCTCTTCCTCAGAAGAAAATATTGAAACCATTTTTTGTTCATCATCCCAAATAACGCCGCAGCCCAACGATTCGGAAATCGCCCTGGCGGGAACAAGCGTTCTGCCGTTTACAACGCAGGCCGGTGAATCAAGAGTAAGCGTGGTATCATTTACATACATTGTGTCACTGCCTATAGTAAGCTTAATAATTGTATCACCCTTTGTTGACGTAACGGTTTGTGTATCCTGGTTCCAGTCGACATTTGCGCCCAGAGCCTCAAATATTGTGCGCATGGGAACCATTGTCCTGTCATTAATTATCTGCGGCGGAACATCAAAAGACAATATATTGCCGTCAAGAAGAACCCTTATGTTTTCCTCCGCCATTGACGGAATTGCCGTTGAAGCGATAAATATTGATATAACCGTTACAATCGCCGAAAACAATGCCGCTGCTTTTTTCATAATTCATTCCCCCTTATGTTTATTTCATTAGCCGCTGCATATATAGGATTTCATGTAAAAGCTTGCATTTTTACAAAATGCGGGCCCGATAAAAAAGAATATCTGAAATACCTAAATTTACATATTTAAATAAAACAGAAATATATATGCCGCGATACCTTAATTATACCACACCCTCATATTTTTTCAACATAATTGTTATAAAAACGGCACAAACCGATACAAAAAAATTTTCAATTTTTGAAGCTGCCGCGCGGCTCTTAAAAAATTTATTACGGATTTTAAACAATTTGTAACAATTTCTTAATACTTTTCGGTTAAATGTATGTAAATCAAACTATATATTGATTGATTTTTAGTAATTTTTAACCATATGTTGTAAACGTAAACCTATTTATGTAAATTAGATATGTAAATATTTGCCAATTAGTGTCGTGATTTCTCGTAATATTTCAATAAAATTACAGCAATATTTCGTTAATATTTCAAATTAATGACGAATTTTTAAAAAAGTTTTAAAAAAACTCAACACTTTTGAAATAAATGGCTTGACACATTAAAAAAACAGTGTTACAATAGGAACGTCATCGAAAAAGATGTAAAGCTTAGGAGTAAATAACAATAGGGTAAAAATCTTGAGAGAAAAAGGAGAGTATATCTTGAAGGCTATCGTAAAGAAGATTATCTTATCTGCTATGACAACCGCTTTATCAGTATCGGCCCTTTTATCTCCGGCGGCGTTTGCCGCGGATATGAGCGGATGGGCAGTTTCGGAATATGAGGCGGCGACAAGCGCCGGACTTGTTTCATATTCGGTTGTATCGAACAATTTAAAAGAGAATATCACGCGTAAGGAATTTTGTGAGCTTGCGGTAAATCTTTATAAGAAGCTTACCAACGAGGAGCTTATTGAGCCGGCGGGTTCGCCGTTCACGGATACGGACAGCGTCGCGGTCGCTCAGGCGTACTGCTACGGACTCGTGTCGGGCACGGGCGATAACACGTTTACTCCCGACAGACTTGTTACACGTGAGGAAGCCGCGAAGATGCTTGTCAGCACTTTAACGGCGGCGGAGGTGCCGTTTAATCTTTCCGACGGCGAGACGGACGAGTATGTAATAGAAGCCTTTGACGATGATGACGAGGTTTCATCGTGGGCGAAGGCGTCGGTTATAACTATTCTCAACTACTCGCTTATGAACGGACTTACCGACACGACATTCGGCGCGCGCGAGGCTACTACGCGCGAGCAGGCGATTGCTTCCGTTAATCGTTCCTACAACACATTCGGCAAAGGCGGCGTGCATTTAGAGCTTCCGTCGGTTTATCTGCCGGAGAACGGCGCAAAGGTCGAAGAGGGTGATTTCACTGTTTCGTGGAGTCCGGTATCGAGCACGAGCGAATATCATATAATCATTAAGGATGCTGACGCCAACGCGGTATTCTTAAAGGATGTTTCGGGAGATTCGTCGGTTACCGTTCCGGAGGGATCGCTCAAGCTGAACAAGACGTATACGCTTACCGTAGGCGCTATTATGAGCGACAGCGAGGTATACAGTCTTCCCGTAGAATTTACATATACCGCGAAAGCGCCGCTGGCGAATGCGGAATATATTGCTCAGCATCCGATGGCGCAGTCGTTGCTTGACGAGGCCGCAAAGTATTTGGGAACGCCGTATGTTTGGGGCGGAACAACGCCTTCGGGTTTTGACTGTTCGGGTTTTGTGCAGTACGTATATAGAAATATGGGGATTTCCATAAACCGTGTGGCCGATGACCAGCTTCACGGCAAGGGCACGTACATTTCCTCGATGAGCCAGCTTGAGCCGGGCGACTTGGTGTTCTTCGGAAGCGGAGATTACGCAAGCCATGTAGGAATGTATGTCGGCGACGGACAGATGATTCATTCGCCGTCCACGGGTAAATCGATAATGTATACCGATATAGCAAATTCGTCATACTATACATCGAGATTTATCGGCGGTAAGAGAATCATTGAATAATTCGATTATTTACACAGCAAATAGGATAAATAAAGGTAGGGCGGCTGTTTGACAACAAACAGCCGTTTTTTCATTCCTTGTTTTCCTCGCTTTTCATTCCCGCAAAATCGACGGATTCCTTGAAAAAAATACGGATTTGTGATAGAATATATACAAGTATATATGAGGAGGCGGAAGACATGCGATATCACGAAGCGGAGCGGCATACCGGAGATATTTTTTACAGCTCATTGGTTTCGCGGTCGTCCGGATTGGCAGTTCACGACGATTACGAAATATTCCGCGTCGCGCGCGGCAGGTGCGGCTGTATCGTTGAGGGCAGCGAATACGAGCTTGCGGCGGGGGACGTCATATTTATATTGCCGGGCGAGCGTCACATGACAGAAGCGCACGGTTCGGATAAGTGTTACGGGCAGCTTGTGCGCATAGGGCGCGGATATCTCGCGCATACAATTCCTGACGTGACGGACGCGGCGGCCGAAAAGCCGGCAGGCGAAATGAATTGCATTCCCGTCGGCATAGCGCGGAAATACGGCTTCGACGCCATATTCGAGCAGCTCCACGGCTACGCGCTGTCGGACAGGCGCGGCGCGGAAACCTCGCTGCGGTTGTGCTCGCTTATGCTTGTGTCAAAAATCGGCGAGATCCTCCGGTATGAATATTCCCCGGGCGAGCTGCCGATCAAGAAAAATATAAAAAAAATAACCGATTACATCGCTGAAAATATAAGCGGCACGATAAATCTTGACGGAATCGCGAATCACCTGTATCTCGACAAATCATACATATGCCGTCTTTTTAAGCACGAAACGGGTCTTACGATAAACAATTACATAAACATATCGCGCATTTCCCTTGCCAAGCAGCTTATTGCCGAGGGAATGTCGCCGCGCGACGCGTATACACGCTGCGGCTACAACGATTATTCCACCTTTTACCGCGCGTTCCGACGCTGCGCCGGGATCGGGCCGGAGGAATTTCGCCGCAGCTGCGAGGATGATTAATGCCACGGAGGGTCGAGGATATGATATATTCCGAAAATATAGAGAAGCGCTGCGGTCTGTGCCGGTACGCGAGGCCTGAGGACGAGGACAGCTGCTTTTGTGAACGTATAAATAAAAGCCTGCCGCAGTCGGAGCAGGCTTGCAAAAAATTTTCATATGATATTTTGAAAAAACCGGTGCGCCGCCGTCCGCGCCGTTCCTCCGGCCTCAAAGCGGAGGATTTTCGGCTGGAATGAGCGGTTCCTGCTCCGATTCCGGCTCGCGCCCGAACATAATCATGCTCACCGTAATATCGAGCGCGTTTGCGATTGCGGTTATCCGCAGTATATCCGGTACAGTTATATCATTTTCGTAATTGCTTATTGTTGACGGCGATGTGCCGACTAAGTCCGCGAGCTCCTGCAATGTCATATTTTTGCGGAGCCGATACAGGCGCAGCCGTTCGCCGAGCGACTTTGCGGTTGTTGTCAGTTCAATCATTGTCAATTCCCCGTTGTTTATTTTTTATGCAGGTTTAAAATCGCGTCTGAGAGCCGTGCAAATTCCGTGAGCGTCAGCGTTTCTCCGCGCCGTGAAAGGTCGATCTCGGCGTGTTCGCCAAAAGCCTTAAGTTTATCCTTGGGGATCCCGAAAGACGCGTAAAGGCAGTTTAACAGCGTTTTGCGCCGCTGTGAAAACGAGGCCTTTACCGTTTTAAAAAACATTTCCTCATCCGCCGGCCGCACCGACGGCACGGCAAGCCTTTTAAGGCGCACGACCGCGCTGTCAACCTTGGGCGGCGGCACGAAAAGCGATGCTTTTGCCTTCGCTATCACCTCCGGCTCGGTATAATATTGACATAATACCGATATCGCGCCGTAATCCTTTGACCCCGGAGCCGCGCACAGCCTGTCCGCGACCTCCTTTTGAACCATAATAACTATGCTTTCAAACGGCAGCTTTTCCTCCAGAAGCCGCGCTATAACGGGCGTTGTTATATAATACGGCAGATTCGCCGCGGCGTTTACGCTCATCCCATCAAATTCCGTTTCGATAAGCGATTTTAAATCAAGCTTTAATATGTCGCCCTGTACTATTTTCACGTTTTCACAGTCTGACAGGGTAAATTTAAGTACCTCAATAAGCCGCTCGTCTATCTCGACCGCCGCGACCTTTTTAGCGCGCCGTGCCAATCGCTGCGTAAGCGCGCCGAAACCCGGCCCGATTTCAATAATCCCGTCCGCGCCCGCCGCCGCGTCCGCGATTTTTTCAAGCACCGCATCCGAGGTCAGAAAATTCTGACCCAACCCCTTTTTGAACGTGAACCCAAACCGGTTCTGTATCTCCCGTACCGCTTTTGCCGATGTAAGCTCCATGATATTTCCTCCGTAAAATGTGATTTACATGATTATATCACGCATTCGCGGCTTTTTCAATCGCTTACTGCCGCACATGCCGAGGGTTTTCATCGCGGTTTGCTATAGCTATCACCTCAAGCTGCTTCTGTACAACCGTCTCAATCACGCCCATGTACTTTTTATCAATATGCGACACGCGTTCATCAAGCGATATGGGATTGTCACTATCCCATAAAATCCTGTCACTGCTTATGCCTAAAATCTCGCACATTTTCTTCAGTGTGGTAATTGAAATCCCGGCAGAACCATATTCCACGGACGCAAGAAATTGAGGGCTTATATCCACAAGCTCTGAAAATTTTTCGCGGGTATACCCTGCCTGAATACGATATTTTTTTACGTGTTCCCCAACATCTATATTTATCTGTTTTCTGTCGGCTGCTTTCATTTAATTATCACTCCGAATTACATCTATTACACCAATTATATCAATATATAATACATTAAAAACATAATGTGTTACACATGAAAAAACAATGTGTATGCCACTTGACTGCATAATAATATTTTTATTTTTCCGCAAAAACACCTGCAAATTCATTACGTGTTCCGTAACGTCGTATGGCACGCAATCGTGTTAATGCTCCGTAACGCGATATGGTTTACGGCGGCGCTACAAATGTGTACCCATGCGCAATTTCGCTCACGGAAACGCTCTGCTAAGGCCCCCTTGTTAAAGGGGGCTGGCAGCGTAGCTGACTGGGGGATTCCGCAATTATAACAAATCGTTCAAATATGTGGTTTTCTGCAAAAATGAATCCCTCCACCATGCTACGCATGGTCCCCCTCCCTTTGACAAGGGAGGCTAACGCTCGC
>CANQYQ010000016.1 GCA_947628155.1 uncultured Clostridia bacterium | reverse complement strand
CGCCAACCACCCCCCCTTTGACAAGGGGGCCTTTCGTAGGGGACGGCGCCCTCGACGTCCCGCCGTATACCATATCGTGTTACGGAACACGGGCGGCCGTCGGCCGCCTCTACGGTGTTCGTGTTTCCCATACGCAACCGCGCGATAAACATAAATTTATTCGCACACCATTGCGACCCAATCTTTTTTCTCGCGTTTGTCCGCGATTTCAAATCCCGCGTTCCTAAGCGCTTCCTCAACCTCGGCCGCGCGGCTGTCGATGATTCCGGACGTAATAAACGCGCCGCCCCTTTTCATATACCGTTTCGCCGCCGGAGCGAGCGCGATTATCACATCCGCTACAATATTGGCAAGCACGATATCATATTCGTCTTTTCCTATTTCACGCTGTATCCGCTCGTCGGTCAGGATATTCCCCGCGTAAACGGTATATCTGTCTTTTCCTATGCCGTTTCTTTCCGCGTTTTCGTACGCGATATCCACGGCGTTTGGGTCGATATCGACCGCGACGGCCTTATCAGCGCCCAAAAGCAGCGCGATAACCGATAAAATTCCGCTGCCGCAACCCAAATCAAGCACCTTCATTCCGGACTTTATACGCTTTTCAAGGTTTTCCAGACATAATTGCGTTGTTTCATGCGATCCCGTACCGAAGCTCAACCCCGGTTCAATATCAAACACGACCCTGTCCGTAGCTTCTATATCCTCCCAGACCGGTTTAATAAGGATTTTTTCGCCTATCTCAATTGGGTGATAGTACTGCCGCCAGTTATTCGCCCAATCCTCTTCGCTCACACCGTCCGTTTCAAGCTCCAGTCTGCCGAATACGCCGTCACAATCGAGTGATTTCATCGCCGAGATTTCGTCTTTAATAAGCGCGAGCTGCTCATATCCGGAGGCGTTATCGCTGACGTATACGATCACCTTCGTCTCGCCCTTTTTCGATTCCCTCAATTCATCGTCAACGTAATCCCAATATTCGGTATTATTTTCAAGAAAATCGTTAAAATCCTTCTCGTCCTCTATTTCGATCCCTGTTATTCCCGTACCGTAAAGACGTCCGGAAAGCGGTTCTATTCCCTCGGACGATGTAAAAATCGTCACCTTGATCCAATCCATATTATCCCCCAATCAACTGTCAAGGAAATCCTTTAAGCGTTTTGAGCGGCTCGGATGACGCAGCTTTCTGAGCGCCTTCGCCTCTATCTGACGTATTCTCTCGCGCGTCACGTCAAATTCCTTGCCGACCTCCTCTAAGGTTCTCTGTCTGCCGTCTTCAAGACCGAAGCGAAGCTTCAGTACCTTCGCCTCACGTGGCGTAAGTGTCTTTAATACCTCGACAAGCTGCTCCTTTAGCAGCACAAAGCTTGCCGCCTCGCTCGGTGCGGGAGCGTCGTCATCGGGGATAAAGTCACCCAAATGACTGTCCTCCTCCTCGCCTATAGGTGTTTCGAGCGATACCGGCTCCTGTGATATCTTTGATATCTCACGCACCTTTTCAACCGACATATTTAATTCCTTCGCCAACTCCTCCGGCTGCGGTTCGCGGCCCAATTCCTGCACCATCTGACGCGATACGCGAACGAGCTTATTAATCGTTTCAACCATATGCACGGGAATACGTATTGTTCTTGCCTGATCCGCGATCGCGCGGGTTATCGCCTGCCTTATCCACCATGTGGCATAGGTCGAGAACTTATAGCCCTTTGTGTAATCAAACTTATCAACCGCCTTTATAAGACCCAGGTTCCCCTCCTGTATCAGGTCAAGGAACAGCATACCGCGTCCGACATAACGCTTGGCAATTGATACGACAAGCCTTAAATTCGCTTCGGCAAGCCGTTTTTTCGCTTCCTCGTCGCCGGCCGCCATACGCTTTGCAAGCTCCATCTCCTCTTCCGGTGTTAAAAGATCTACCTTGCCGATTTCCTTAAGATACATCTTTACGTGGTCGTCAATATTTATTCCCTCCGGTACGGATAAATCCTCAAGCTCTTCCTTGGAAACCTCTATTTCCTCAAGCTCCTTGTCCATATCGTCAACGACTTCCACCTCTTCCTTTTGAAGGCGGTCATAAAAATGTTCAAGCTCGTCGGGGGATATTTCCACCTCCTTGAACGCGTCGCTTATTTCCTGAAGTGAAAGAACCCCGTTTTTCTTTCCCAAATCAAGAAGCTCCTTCTTGATCGCTTTTTTTCTCTCCTGCATTTGTTATTCCTCCTTTACCGCGCGATTCCTGTCAGGTCGCGCGAACCTCCCACGTTTTACGCCGTTCCTTAAGCTCATTCTGCATACGGAACAGCTCCTTAAGCTTCTCAGCGTCCGTTTCGCCTTTTATCAGCGTTTGTATTTTGCTGTATTTGATAGTATATATTAAATCGTATATAACGGCCGTCCCGCCTTTATATACCTCCATATTATAAAACACCGCGGACGCCTCGTTCATTTCATCGTCCGAACTGCTGAATTCGTTTAAAATCAGCGATTGGTCCGGGATCTTACCATTATTATAGCATTCACCGATAAGCGACGCCAGTCTCTTGTGCACCGGTGTGGAAAAATCCTCCGGCGCGATAAGACTCTTCGCGGCGGAATAATATTTTTTTTCGCTCGCCATAAGATTTAAAAGCCGTTTTTCAGCCTCAATGGTCTGCGACGGTATGCGCTTTACCGTACCGTCTTCGGTTTTAACGACCGCCGAATGCCGGCGTTCGATTCGCTGCGGCGCTCGCCTGCGATAGTTTTCCTCACGTACGTTTTTTTCCCGCAGCTTACTTAAAATAGCCTGTTTGTCAATTCCCGTTTCATCGGACACCTTTTTCGCATATGCGTCTATTTCCACAGGGTCGCGTATCGACGCGAAAACATCGATTACGTCGTCAAGAAACCTGACCTTACCATCGGTCGTCGATGTATCGTATTTTGACTTTACGAGCGAAATTTTAAACTCCGTTGACGGAGACGCCTTTTTTATTTCATCCTTAAAGCCCTCGACTCCGTTTTTATTTATGTACTCATCCGGATCCTTCGCGTCCTTAAGGCGTATCACCCGCGATTTCCCGCCGGCCTCGGCTATAACGTCAATCGCCTTGACCGCCGCTTTTGTGCCGGCCTCATCGCTGTCATAGCATATTAGAATCTCATGCGCGTACCTAAGCATAAGCTTGGCTTGATTGGGCGTTATCGCTGTGCCCAGAGTCGCTATTACATTTGTTATACCCGCCTGATATGTCGATATAACATCCATGTACCCCTCGCATAAAATCAAATTGCCGCTGCGGGCATTTTTTGCGATATTAAGCGAATATAAATTTCTGCCCTTGTCAAACGCCGGTGTTTCCGCGCTGTTTAAATATTTGGGTATCTTAAATCCGTTCACGTCATTTGCGTCGTCCATTATTCTGCCGCCGAAGCCGATGACCTCACCGCGTACGTTTATGATTGGAAATATCACACGATTGCGAAATTTATCAATGACCTTTTTGTCGCGTTCGATCGAAAGTCCCGCCTCGAGCATCTGCCCCTCGGTATAGCCGCGTTCCTTCATATAATCTGTCAGCGCGGTTTTCTCCGCCGGCGCAAAACCCAGTCCATATGTCACAACGGTTTTCCATGAAATCCGCCTTTTTATAAGATACCGCCGGCCCGGCGCGCCTGTCTGCTTGTCCTTTAAACAGTTATGAAAAAATCGGGCCGCGAGCTTGTTCATTTCAAGTATTTTTTGCTTTTTCGAGTGTTCCTGCGCTGTGCTCCCGCTCTCGTCGGGGATCACAATCCCGGCGCGGTCGGCAAGCGACCGCACCGCTTCGGTGAAGTCAAGATTTTCCATGCGCATAACGAATTGGATAAGATTTCCGGAGGCCCCGCAGCCGAAGCAATGAAACAGCTGTTTATCCCGGCTGACGTGAAAGGACGGGGTCTTTTCGTGATGGAACGGACACAGTCCGCTGAAATCGCTGCCCGAGCGTTTGAGCGGTACATACTGCGAAACATAATCGATAATATCGGTATCGGCGCATATTTCGCTTATTAAATCGTCCGATATATATCCTGCCATTTTGCCGCCTCCCTCGTCTTATATGCAATATCCTTATAATAGCATATTTTCACACATTAATATGCAAAATATACCTCTATTTTTCATATCCTAACTATAATACTACATTTAACCCTTAAAATCCTTTTTTTCCTCAATCAAATTCTTGTATCATTTTCCGGATAATTCCGCGTTTTAGCACCGCTTGTGTTACAAGGCCCGTGAATACTCCCGTAATAACAGCGCTTATCATCAGAACCGGCAAGTACCATACGACCTGAACGGTACGTGTCAGAATCACCGCGACTGTTATTTGCCCTATATTATGCCCTGCGGCTCCCAATACGCTTATGAACCAAACCATGGAATTTTTTAAAATATACGCGGCGGCCGACATACAAATAAAGCAAACCAGCGCACCCGCGGCGCTGTACATAAAGCTTGTGACGCTTCCCGCAAATATACTGCCCAGAATTACACGAAGCGCCGTCACGATAAGCGCGTCGCGCCTGCCCAGCGTCACGAGTACAAACAAGGTTATCACATTCGCCAGACCAAGCTTAACGCCCGGTATGGGCACAAGCGGCGGAAGCTGAGCTTCTATGACAAATATTGTAAGCGCGATCGCCGTAAAAACGGCCAAAACCGCAATTTTTTTTGTTTTCATATCAACCACCCGTTACCGCGTCTATTTGATCGGCCTTATCAACTCCGCCGCGTATTTCAATCGTAAGCTTATTCGGCAGACATACTATGGGTATGACCCCGTTATCTATCCATCCTCGATCCACACAAATCTTATCCGGGCAGCTCGCTTCCGTCACGCGTATCCGTCCGCGCTCCGCGCGGACTGTGTTCGTTTCGCCGTTATCACCCTCAATTGTAAATTCGACGGGTTCTGTTATGCCGCTTAAATCGAGCTCGCGTACTATTTCGCCGTTCTTATATATCACCGCCGTTTCGGCGCCGGACAGCAAAAATCCATGCAGAATGATCGCGGCAAACGACAGCGCGGCTATCGCGGCGATAATCAAAACAGCGATCCTCTCCCTCTTCATTTATATCCCCCAATTCAAGCTCTTAAACAATTAATTATTTCCGTAACGGCATACAGCACAGGCTGATGCACAAGATAAATTATAAGCGCGTGCCGCCCCATAAATTCGAGAGGCTTTATACCGCCGCGCGCGAAAATCCCGAGCCTGCCGTATTTTTTGAATATGCCGTACAGAAAGTATCCGGTCATAAACAAAAATATCCACGGCAGCAGCGAAAAATAGTCACTCGACCGAAACGTATACGGCGGGAATCCGAAAAATGCCGTAACGGTATTTTTATACAAAGCGTCGTGAGGCAGCCACGCGAAAATTATATCCTCAAATCCGAGAGTGCCGTAATTAACGTTTCGCGTCACGAAAAACAGCGCTAACGCGATGAACAGTCCGGTGAACTGATTAATACGCGAAAGCATCCTGTCCATCGGCGTCATGATAAGCATGCACGAGCCCAAACACGTCAATATACCGAAAATGATTATATCGTTCGGCATAAATAAAGCCGTAACAACAGTTATCGCTATCCCCGCCGCGGATACGATGAGCGCGCGCCGGAGCTTATGCGAACCAAGCCGGAAGCAAAAGCCCGACAGCAAAATAAATGTCTGACATATGCTCTGCTGCCAGATATATCCGGCAATCGAATAAAACCACGGCATATAAATTCCAATTAAATTTGCGATATCCCATGCGGCATGGTATAAAATCATGCTTATTACCGCCGCGCCGCGTATGCCGTCAAGCGCGCGGTATCTCTTTACCGTCTTCATTACGTCCTCCAAAAAGCCGCAAACCATTACAATATATAATTTATTTTACCATTAATTTCTCGTTTTATCAACCCGATTTGAAACATTTTACCTTATTCGTCACAATAATTTCAATCATATCTTGACTACCACATGCAAAATGTGGTATAATAGAATAGTTAATTGTGTTCGGAAATTTAAAAATGGAGGTTTTATTTTGGCAAAAAACAAAAAATTGAAAATTATTCCGCTCGGAGGTCTCGATGAAATCGGTAAAAATATGACGGTTTTGGAGTACGGAAACGAGATCATCTTAGTGGATTGCGGTATGGCGTTCCCTGACGACGATATGCCCGGCGTTGATATCGTATTAAACGATATCACGTATCTGGAAAAGAATTACCAGAAGATACAGGGTATATTTCTCACGCACGGACATGAGGACCACATCGGCGGACTGCCTTATTTTCTTAAGGCGATAAACGTGCCGGTATACGGAACGCGTCTGACGCTCGGACTTGTTGAGCATAAGCTGAAGGAGCATAATTTACTTTCACGCTCAAAGCTCATACGGACGAAACCCGGTACAGTCGTAGCGGTCGGGCAAAATTTCAAGGTGGAGTTTATTCACACCAACCATTCCGTAGCCGACAGCGTTGCCCTCGCAATAAAAACGCCGGTGGGTGTTGTGATCCACATGGGCGATTTTAAAATAGACACGACGCCGATAGTCGGCGACGTGATAGATTTGGCTCGGCTCGGTCAACTCGGCAAGGAAGGCGTACTCGCTTTGATGTCGGACAGCACGAATGTTGAACGCCCCGGATACGCTATGAGCGAAAGAACGGTCGGCGCGAAATTTGAACAGATTTTCGCAAATTGCAATAAACGTATAATCGTCGCGACATTTGCTTCGAATGTACACCGTGTACAGCAGATTATTGACGCGGCCGTAAAATATAACAGAAAGGTCGCGGTATCGGGGCGAAGCATGGAAAACATTGTTGAGATTTCAATAATGCTTGGCTATATAAAGGTGCCGGAGGGTGTGCTGATACCGATTGACAATATTAAACGCTATAATCCGAATCAGATCGTAATTATCACCACCGGCTCTCAGGGTGAACCGATGAGCGCGCTGACGCGTATGGCGTTTTCTGATCATAAAAAAGTGGAAATCACAGACAAGGATTTAATAATCCTCAGCGCTACGCCCATTCCCGGCAATGAAAAGTCGGTATCGAACATAGTCAACGAGCTGTTTAAAATAGGCGCGGAGGTCATATATAAATCCCTCGCGGAGGTACACGTATCGGGCCACGCGTGTCAGGAGGAATTAAAGCTTATCCTGTCATTGGTTAAGCCTAAATACTTTATTCCCGTACATGGCGAGCATCGCCATCTCGTACTCCATAAACAGCTTGCCGAATCGGTAGGCATTCCGGCGAAAAACAGCTTTGTTCTTGAAAACGGCTCGGTGATCGAGCTTGATAAAACGAGCGCGAAAATTACCGGCACGGTACAAGCCGGAAAAATATTGGTTGACGGTTTGGGGGTCGGCGACGTCGGAAATGTTGTGCTTCGTGACAGAAAGCATCTCGCGGAGGACGGACTTATAATCGTCGTTGTTACAATATCCCGCTCCGAACGCAAGCTTATGTCAAGCCCGGATATTATATCCCGAGGCTTTGTATATGTGCGCGAGGCGGAAAACCTTATAGAAAATGTGAAATATGTCGCGGAGGACGCAATTAACCAATGTCTCAGACGAAAAAACTGCGACTGGACAACGATGAAAAACGCTTTGAAAAATTCCGTATCGCGGTATATATACGAAAAAACCGAACGCGACCCTATGATCCTTCCGATTATCGAGGAGATTTAAAAAAACAGGCTTACGCCTGTTTTTTTATTCCGTATCGAAGAGCGCTCTTGCGAAGTCCTCGGGAACAAACTCCTGCAAATCGTCTATCCCCTCGCCCACGCCGACAAATTTAACCGGCAGCTTCTCGTCACGCGCCAGCGTAATTACAATTCCGCCCTTTGCCGTACCGTCAAGCTTCGTTAAAATTATTCCCGTAATATCCGCCGCCTCGCCAAACAGCTTTGCCTGTGAAACAGCGTTTTGACCCGTTGTCGCATCAAGCACAAGCAGCGTTTCATGCGCGCTGTCCGGAAGCTCTCGCTCAATAACGCGGTTTATCTTTTCAAGCTCCGCCATGAGGTTTTTCTTGTTATGCAGACGTCCGGCCGTATCGCATATCAGGATATCCGCGCCGCGCGCCTTCGCCGCGCTGCATGCGTCAAATATCACCGACGCGGGATCGCTCTTTTCCTGATGCTTTATAATTTCACAGCCGCTTCTTTGCGCCCACACATCCAGCTGCTCTATCGCCGCGGCGCGGAATGTATCGGCCGCCGCAAGCATTACGCGCTTACCCTGTGACGCGTAATGAGACGCGATTTTGCCTATGCTTGTGGTTTTCCCCACGCCGTTTACTCCAATGATAAGTATTACCGACGGAACTGTCGAAATATCCACGCGGCTGTCGCACTGCGACATTATATCCGATATAACCGCGATCAGCTCCTCGCGCGCGTCGTCGGCTCTTGTAATGAACTTTCGCTTGACCCGGCCGCGCAGCTCCTCAATTATATACTCCGATGTGTCAAAGCCTATATCCGCCATTATAAGCGCTTCCTCAAGCTCGTCGTACAAGTCCTCGTCCACCGATACAAATGTGGAGAAAACCGTATTGATCTGCTCCGAAATATTTTCACGGGTCTTTGTAAGTCCCGCCTTTAGTTTGTCAAAAAATCCCATTATCTTTTCCTCGCTTTATTTTATAAAATCCTCGTCTACATCGTCGATCATCAGCGACAGCAGCTTTGATATACCCTTTTCCTGCATCGTTACCCCATACAGGATATTTGCCGCTTCCATTGAGCCGCGCCTGTGTGTGATGATGATAAACTGTGTACTGTCGGTATAATTTTTCAGATATGACGCAAACCGCGCCACATTTACATCATCGAGCGCCGCGTCGATCTCGTCAAGTATACAGAACGGCGTGGGCTTAACGCGGAGTATCGCAAACAGCAGCGCTATAGCGATAAACGATTTCTCGCCGCCGGAATACAGATTAATGTTCTGAAGTCCCTTGCCCGGGAGCTGCACGTCGATTTCAATGCCGCTTTCCAAAAGGTTGTCCGGGTCGCTTAAATAAAGACGTCCGCTGCCGCCGCCGAACATTTCCCTGAACACGTCGCTAAAGCTCTTGCTTATTTCATTAAAACGCGTGCCGAAATGCTCCGTCATTAATTCCTCCGTCGAGGCTATAAGCTTATTCAGATTAGCTTTTGATTTTTCCAAATCGGCGCGCTGCGCCGTTAAAAACTCATACCGCTCCTTAACCGCTTTATATTCCTCGATCGCGTCTATGTTCACGCTGCCCAGCGCCTTGATCTGCGCCCTGAGCGCCGTGAGCCTTTTTGCCGACTCCTTCTCGTTTTCAATCGGCGTTCTTGATTTCAGCGCGTCTGAATATGTAAGCTCATATTCATCCCATAAACGGTTCAGTATCGCGTCCTTCTGCGATTCGAGCCGTTCCCGTTTATTCTGTAAGCGCGTGATTTCGCCGTTAAGCTGCAGTAATCTGTCTGTTAGATCCTTATTTGACGACTGTATCTGCTGCAATTCACGCGCGATTTCCTCTTTGTTCGCATCAAGCGCTTTTATCTCTTCGCTCAGCTTTTCCGATACCGCTTTAATGTCTGCCGATTTCGCCTGCTTTTCACGTATAAGCGCGTACATACTATCGTTCTCGCGGCAGATTCGTTCCTTTTCCCACTGCTTTTTTGCCGTTTCCTCCTCGGCGTTCTTTGTTTCCGCATGTATCTCTTCAATAGACTGTTCCGCGGATTTTATGGCATTTTCCAAATTGGCAAGCTTTATCGTTTCATCCATAATGCCGCGCGCCTTCTCCTGCTTTTCGGCAAGCATCGCATTGAATTTTTGTTCAAGCAATACAATCTCGTCCGCCGCGTTATCTGACCGGCGCTGCGCTGTACGCGCGGAGGACAGCAGCGCCGCGGATTCCTCCGACGAGCTTTTTAGCTGACGCTCTATCTGCTCAAGCTCGTCTGTATGAGCGGCATGCGTCTGAGTATCGGCAATGGACGACTTAAGATGTGAAATGGTGTTCTCCAATCTTATAAGCTCGTCCTCATATTCTCTTACAAGCGGCTCGTATGATGAAAGCTGATTATTGATCAAATCAAGCTCCGACTGTATTTTCTGTCCCGCGGCCTCGCTGCCGCGCATTTTTAATTCTATCGCGCTTATTTCTTCCGTTAATGTCTTGATCTTAGCCGCACGCGATAAAAATCCGCTGCGTTTATTCAGGCTTCCGCCCGATATAGAACCGCCGGCGTTAGCCACATCTCCGTTAAGTGTGACCACGCGGAATTTATAGCCGAATTTTCGGCTTATCGCAATCGCGCTGTCGATAGTATCCGCCACCACTGTTCGCCCGAGCAGACTCGACACAATATCCTTATACCGCCTGCCGCAGTCTACAAGCTCCGACGCGATGCCGACATATCCCTTGCATTCCGCGAGTCCGTTTACATTTTCCATCGCGCGTCCCTTTACCGATGATATCGGCAAAAAAGTCGCTCGTCCGCCCTTTTCACGGCGCAAAAATTCAATGGCCGCTTTCGCGTCCTCCTCCGTTTCAACGACAATATTCTGCAGCGCGTTACCCAGCGCCGTTTCAATCGCGATAACATATTCCTTTTTTACATCGATCAACCCGGAAAGCGTACCGTAAACCGATAAATCCCTGAGCTCCCGCGCCTCAAGCACAAGCTTTACGCTTCGCGCAAAGCCCTCGTGCGTTTTTGCCATTTCTTCCAAAATACGCCTTTGTGATATTTTGGAATTACGCTCCACGCTCAAATCCGACAACGCGCGCTCGTTTGAGCGAAGTTCATCCGCCTTGGTGTCCGCGCGTCTTTGCAATTCCTCTGTCCGCGCGGACAGCTTATCGTGTTTTTCGCGCTTGTCGGCCGCTTCCGATTCACTCTCGGCAATTTCGGTTTTCATGTTTGAAATGCCTTCGTTATAGCTCCTTATCTCCGCTTCAAGAACAGAACGGCGTTCCGTAAGGCCTTGCCTTAACGCCTCGACGGCCGCGATTTTCTCTCTGAGCGACGCGGCTTCATCTCGGCTCTTATCCGATTCGGCACGCTTCTGTTCAATTTCCGCGCGAAGCTCATTCTGCCGAGCATCGATACTCTCATTCTCGGCATTGAGCGCGTCAAAGCTTTGCAAAATAACCTCGGCCTCGGCACGGTTTAAAGCTATACTGTCCTCAAATTCGGCGATCCTGCCGCCGCGTTCCTCGGCGCGGGCACGAATATTCGCAATTTCCGCGTCAATGCGTTTTATTACTTCATGCGAATTTTTAATGTTATTCTCCGCTAACCGAATATTATTTTCATTTGTGAGAAATTCCGCCTCGTTTTCGCGCAGCCGCTCATTTTTTTCGGCTTGCTCCTCATCATACCGCCTGCTTTTATCATAAAGCGCGTTGATCTTACGCTCCGTTTCGGATTCTATACCGCGAAGCTCGTTTAGTTCACTCTCCGCGCCGAGGTATAATTCCTCCGTCTTTTTATCCTCAACATCGTTTTTGGCGATTGTTATAAGGCTCATATTAATGTCTAATGCCTTGTACTCGCCGTACAGATCCACATACCTTCTCGCCTTTTCCGACTGATTTTTAAGCGGATTTATCTGTCCCTCGAGCTCGCCTATTATATCGTTTACACGCGTGAGATTTTCCTCCGCGTGGCTTAGCTTTCTTAACGCGTCGTCCTTGCGGTACTTGTATTTCGCGACGCCGGCGGCCTCTTCAAACAGGCTGCGCCTGTCCTCGGCCTTTGTCGATAAGATCTGCGCTACATTTCCCTGCCCGATCACGGAATATCCGTCGCGGCCAAGACCGGTATCCATAAACAGCTCATGAATATTTTTCAAAAGACAGTTCGCACGATTTATCTGATAAACGCTCTCACCCGAGCGGAACAGCCGTCTCGTGACGACTATTTCCTCGTAATCGAGCGGGAAAATATGCGATGAATTGTCGAGGACAAGACTGACCTCCGCAAAATTAAGCGGCTTTCTCAGCTCCGTTCCCGCGAAAATCACATCATGCATGCTTGAGCCGCGAAGCGATTTCGCCCGTGTTTCACCTATTACCCAGCGTATTGCGTCGGAAATATTGCTCTTTCCGCTGCCGTTAGGCCCCACGACTGCCGTTGTGCCGTCCACAAAATCCAAAACGGTTTTATCCGCAAAGGATTTAAACCCCTGCATTTCAAGTCTTTTTAACAGCAAAGAAGCCTCGCCTCCCTGCCGTTTATATTTTTATCACCTTTTATCTTCAAATCGATATTCCTCTCGTTTTTAAATTTAACAATATTGCGGCGCTTATTGCCGACCGCCTTTGATACGCTTCTGTCATTCACCGCGATCGTCACCGCGGTATCGCGCAAATCCCCTATTACCGAGGAAATTATATCGTAATATATCTCATTTTCCACCAGCTCACCGAACGCGCTGTGAACAGGCCCGGCAATAACCGATCCGTTTTCGCATATTTCATCCGTGGATTGAAGTCCAAGACGTATTACTTTAATATTCTCCGCCTCGAACATAAGCAGCAGCGTCTTGCATAAATTGACCGCGCCCTCTACTGTCTGCGGTGTATATCCGCCCGATGTATACATATCCTCGAGTCTTGTATCCTTTATGGTAAGCGTCGGATATATCCGCACAATAGCCGGCTGTAACGCTATTATTTCCCGCGCGGTATTTACCGCGCCCGCGTCCGTATCGCCCGGCAGTCCCGTCATCATCTGCAGTCCTAATGTGAAGCCGTATTCTTTAATAAGCGCCGCCGCGCGCCTTACATCGTCCGCGGTATGACCGCGTCCCGATTTTATCAACACCTCGTCATCCATAGACTGAACGCCCAGTTCAATAGTCGTAACGCCGTATTTTTTTAAATTATCGAGGATTTGACGGTCAATGTAATCCGGTCTTGTTGACAGACGTATTCCGTCTATTTTGCCCGCCTTTACATATTCGTACGCCGCCGCCAAAAGCCTTGTCTGCTCATCCATGGGTATCCCGGTAAACGAGCCTCCGAAAAAAGCGGCCTCGATTTTAGTATCCCTTGTGCATTCGCCGCCGAGTTCGGTATTCATTATCGACGCGAGGTGTTCTTCGATTATCCTTTTGGCGTCCCGGGGCGATGTCGAGGCGACCTTTCCCGTAATCCGACGCTGATTGCAAAATACGCAATCAAACGGACAGCCGCTGTGCGGCACGAAAATCGGTATATTATATGTTTTCATCTGTTATTAGAGATTTTCAAGCGCGTACCGTGCCGCGTTCTGCTCCGCTTCCTTCTTGTTGGAGCCTTTTCCCCTGCCCTTAGGCACACCGTCTATATGGACCTCGACCTCAAATGTCTTGTTATGGTCCTGACCGCTTTCGCCTATTACGGAATATGTCACCTTGCCGACGCTGCCGTGCTGGACGGCCTCCTGAAGCATCGTCTTGTAATCGCCGTAGCGCTTTCCGGCGAGCACATCCTTAATAGAATCCTCCATAATGTTCAATAGCCATTCGCGCGCCGAGTCAAAGCCTGCGTCAAGATAAATCGCGGCAAGCACCGCCTCAAACGCGTCGGATACAATAGACGCGCGTTCGCGTCCGCCGTTGCGCTCCTCGCCGCGGCCGAGCCGTATAAGTGAGCCGAGCGAAATTTTCTTTGAGACCTCATAAAGCGACTGCTCACAAACAAGCGTCGCGCGGTATTTTGTTAAATCGCCCTCGTTAATATTCCTCACTGTCCGGAACAGGTATTCGCTTATAATAATGCTTAGCACCGAGTCGCCCAGAAATTCAAGACGTTCGTTATTGTTTATCCGATATTCGTTCGCGTACGAGCTGTGCGTAAGCGCCGTCTCGAGCAATGCCGCGTTTGTAAATTTATGTCCTATGTTTTTCTCTTCGTTTGTCATGCCGACCCCTCTCTGCCCTTTATTAAGACGTAAAGTGCGTTTACGGTTTAATAAAAGACACGATAAATATAGTTTTGAGACTGCCGTGTTTAAGCGGCAGTCTCCGTAATAATTATCCCTCGTATTTTTTGAATACAACCGACGCGTTATGACCGCCGAAGCCGAGAGAATTTGACATTGCGTATTTAACCTCCAGATTTCGTCCTGTATTCGGAACAATGTCCAAATCGCAGTCCGGGTCGGGGTTCTCATAATTTATTGTAGCCGGGATATACCCATCCTCAATAGCCTTTGCGCAGACGATCGCCTCGACCGCGCCCGCCGCTCCGAGCATATGACCCGTCATGGACTTTGTTGAGCTTACCGCGACCGATCTCGCCGCGTCACCGAATGTGGTTTTAATTGCTTCCGTCTCAAACTGATCGTTGTACTTCGTCGATGTTCCGTGCGCGTTTATATACGTTACGTCCGCCGGGGTGATCCCCGCGTCCTTTATCGCAAATTCCATCGCTTTCGCGCCGCCCGCGCCGCCGGGTACGGGACTTGTTATATGATACGCGTCGTCGGTCGCGCCGTAACCTGCCATTTCACATATTATATGCGCGCCGCGCTTTTTTGCGTGCTCCAGCTCCTCAAGAACGAGGAACGCCGCGCCCTCGGACAAAACAAATCCGTCGCGCTCCGCGTCAAACGGACGTGAAGCGTGCTTCGGGTCATCGTTCCGGGTAGACATCGCCTTCATATTACAAAATCCCGCGAACGCGATTTTTGTCACCGTCGCTTCGCAGCCGCCCGCTAAAATAATATCGCTGTCGCCGTACTGAATATGCCGAAACGCCGTACCTAACGCGTTTGTACTTGAAGCACACGCGGTAACAACATTTTCGTTAACGCCCTGCATGCCATGCTTTATCGCGATCTGTGCCGCGGCCATATTGCCTATCATCATCGGGATAAAGAACGGGCTTATACGTCCCGGGCCTTTTTCGAGCAATATCGCGTGCTGCTCCGCGAACGTAGATATTCCGCCGATACCGGAACCCGTTATAACGCCCGCGCGCCACGGATCCTCCTTTTCCATATCAAGACCGGAATTTTTAACCGCCTCGTCCGCCGCGACCATGGCAAACTGCGTAAATCTGTCCATCTTTCGCGCGTCACGCTTGTCAATATACTCAGTCGGGTCGAAATCCTTTACCTCGCCTGCGATCTGCGTCTTTAAATCCGACGCGTCAAACAGAGTAACCTTATCTATTCCGCAAACGCCGTTTTTAATACCGGCCCAGAACTCGTCCAGATTATTGCCGATAGGTGTGATCGCGCCCATTCCGGTTACCACAACTCTTTTCATATGCTCCTCCAAATGTTATATATAAATAAAAATTATTTGCTTATATGATTTCTTCCCCCGCAGCGCAGATCCTTGCCGCGGGGGTCAAAATCCACCCGTCTTACGCATTTTCCTTGATGTAGTTCACAGCGTCGCCCACAGTCTTAATGCTCTCGGCCTTATCATCGGGGATCTCAAGATCAAACTCCGTTTCAAGACCCATTACAAGCTCGACTATATCAAGAGAATCAGCGCCGAGATCATCGATAAACGACGCTTCCATAGTCACCGAATCCTCGTCGGCGCCAAGCTGATCGATAATAACCGCCTTTACTCTGTCAAAAATTTCTTCCATTATCTCGCACCTCCTTTCCTTTTATCTCTATATACTATATAAATCCATATTCAGAATTATATACATAGCATATCACATATGCAACCCGCCGTCAATATTAATTACCTGACCTGTCACATATGACGACATATCCGAGGCCAAAAACGCCACAACATCCGCGACATCATCGACCGTGCCGAATTTCGCCAGCGGAATAGCCTTAAAATATTCCTTCTTCACATCGTCCGGCAGCTTATCCGTCATAGCCGACTCGATAAACCCCGGAGCTACGGCGTTACAGCGTATGCCCCGCGACGCAAATTCCTTCGCAGTAGTCTTTGTAAGGCCGATCAATCCCGCCTTTGACGCACTGTAGTTAGCCTGTCCGGCATTGCCCATGACGCCTACCACCGACGCGATATTTACAATCGAACCGCTCCGCTGCTTCATCATCGGCCTCGCGGCCGCCTTTATGCAGTTGAACGCGCCCTTAAGGTTAATATCCATGACCAGATCCCAGTCGTCCTCGCTCATTCTGAGCATAAGTCCGTCGCGCGTAACGCCCGCGTTATTTACAAATATATCAATTTTTCCGAATTTGTCAAGTGTTTTCTTGATTAAATCCTGCACGTCCGCCGTATTTCTCACATCGCCCTTCACGACGATTGAATCCACGCCGAGCGATTTTATCTCCTCGCATGTTTTATCCGCGTCCTCCGACTGCGGAATGTCGTTTATGACAATATCCGCGCCGAGCGACGCCATCTTCATGGCAATAGCCTTGCCTATTCCGCGTCCCGAACCGGTTATGACCGCTGTCTTTCCCTTTAACATTTCACGATACCTCCGTTTTAATATAAATGTATTTTACGCTAAAACAAGCCTATACGCCGTCATAGCCAACTAAATTTACCCGCGTTTGTAAAATCAAATTTCTTAATGCGCATTATATCCCAAGTCCTTTGAGCGTCTTGTCCAAGGAGGCCATATCCTCAACGTTGTATGACGAAACAGTTTTGTCAATTCTTCTTAAAAATCCGCTCAGCGTTTTTCCCGGGCCGATCTCGATAAACGTATCAACGCCGTCGGCTATCATTCGCCTTATCGAATCCTCCCATCTTACCGGCGACGACACCTGCTTTATCAAAAGCGGCTTTATATCGTCCTTAGACTGCACATAATCCGCCGTAACGTTTGTGATAACGGGAATTTGCATATCCGACAGCGTTACGCCGTCAAGCTCACGAGCAAGCTTTTCGCCCGCGCCGATAAGCATTTCGCAGTGGAACGGCGCTGATACGGGCATAAGCATCGCGCGCTTCGCGCCCTTCGCCTTCGCTTCCTCACAGCATTTTTCAACCGCCGCCGTCTCGCCCGATACGACTATCTGTCCCGGGCAGTTAAAATTTGCCGGTGAGCAAATCCCGATCCGCGATGCCGCTTCACAGCACGCGATCACATCCTCTGCCGATAATCCGATCATCGCCGCCATCGCGCCCTTGCCTATCGGGACCTCCTCCTGCATATACTTACCGCGTTTTTTCACAAGTCTAACGCCGTCGGCAAAATCCATCGAGCCCGACGCGATATGCGCCGTGTATTCACCCAAGCTCAGTCCCGCCGCGGCGTCCGCCTTTACGCCGTTTTCCCGCAGTACCCTTAACGCCGCGACACTCATAGTAACGATCGTGGGCTGCGTGTTTTCGGTGATTTGCAGCGTCTCCGCATCGCCGTTAAAAATCATATCCTTGATATCGAATCCGACCGCCTCGGAGGCCTCTTCAAACGCCTTCGCCGCACAGTCGAAATTATCCGCCAATTCTTTGCCCATACCGACCGCCTGCGCGCCCTGTCCGGCAAATAAAAACGCTGTTTTTCCCATTTACTTTACCTCCATCTTATCGGCGATTGTCTTTAAAATTTCCGCCGTATCCTCGAAATAGCTCTTTATAATATCCGCGCACGGCTCGATTTTCGTCACCATCGCGGCAGACTGACCCGCCATAAGCGAACCGGTTTCCGTATCGCCGTCCATAAACGCGCGGCGTAATCCGCCAACGCCCAGCTGCTCAATTTCCTCCGCCGGCGCGCCCTCCTTTTCAAGCCGCTGATACTCGCGCGTGAGCTTATTTTTAAGTGCTCTCACAGGCGCGCCGGTCGAACGTCCCGTTACGACGGCGTCGCGGTCTTTAGCCTTTATAACCGCCTGCTTATAATTCTCATGCGCTATGCATTCATCCGAGCAAATAAACCGCGTTCCGACCTGTATTCCGTCCGCGCCCAAAGCCATCGCCGCGATCATGCCGCGCTTATCGGCGAAGCCGCCCGCCGCGACTACCGGTATGCTGACCGCGTCAACCACCTGCGGAACAAGAACCATAGTCGTAAGTTCGCCTATATGGCCTCCGGCTTCCGTGCCCTCCGCGATAACCGCGTCCGCGCCGCTTTTTTCCATACGCTTCGCCATCGCCACAGACGCGATCACGGGACATATTTTTATTCCGGCTTCTTTAAGCGCCAGGATATATTTCGCGGGATTTCCCGCGCCCGTCGCGACGACCGCCGGCTTCTCCTCCAAAATCACCCGCATGACCTCATCCGCGAACGGCGACATAAGCATCACGTTTACACCGAACGGCTTGTCCGTCATCGTACGGCATTTTTGTATCTGCTCCCTCACCGCCTCCGCCGGCGCGCCGCCCGCGGCGATAAGTCCCAAGCCTCCGCCGTTTGATACGGCCGCGGCAAGCTCCGCCGTTGCGACCCATGCCATACCGCCTTGAATCACCGGGTATTTTATTCCCAGCAGCTCACATAATCTTGTACTCATTCCATATCCTCCTTAGCATCCGTATCCGGAAGCGAATTTTTTATCTTTTCGGTCAAATCCGTCTCTACCGCCTTTTTCGCCTGCACTATAGCCGAAAACGCGGCTTTCGCGTCCGACGACCCGTGACCCTTTATAACCGTGCCCTTTACGCCTAAAAGCGGCGCCCCGCCGTATTCGCGATAGTCGATCTCGGACTTGAATTTATCAAGCCCCTTCATAACGCATATCGCGCCTATCTTCGCGGCAATACCGTTTGTGAACATGCTCTTGAGCGCTCCGGAAACGAAGCTTCCCATGCCCTCTATCGCCTTTAGAATTACATTGCCCACGAATCCGTCGCATGTCATAACATCCGCCGTACCCTCCATAACATCGCGCCCCTCAATGTTACCTATAAAATTAACCGGCGCGGCCTTTATCAACGGATACGCGGCCTTGGTAAGGTTGTTGCCCTTGCCCTCTTCCTCGCCTATTGACATAAGTCCGACTGACGGATCTGAAATCCCCATGATATTTTTCATGTACAAGCTTCCCATAACCGCAAACTGTACAAGATTTTCCGGTTTGCAATTCGCGTTTGCACCCGCGTCCAGAAGCAGCTTCGGGCCTGTTTTCGACGGCAGCACCGCCGCCAGCGCCGGCCGGATTATACCGCGTATGCGTCCGACGATTAGCGTTCCCGCCGCCAAAACCGCGCCGGTGTTTCCCATTGACAGCATCGCGTCGCCGTCTCCCGATTTAAGCATCCGCGCCGCAATCACGATCGATGAATTTCTTTTTCTCTTAACCGCCTTCGCCGGTTCTTCATGATTGGTTATAACCTCGTCCGCGTTTATAATTTCAACACGCCCGGCAGGATATTTATGTCTCTTAAGCTCACTTTGTATTATGTCCCTTTTACCGACCAGAACGATGTTTACATCAAGCTCACACGCGGCCCGCGCCGCGGCCTCTACGGGTACCCGCGGCGCGTTATCGCCGCCCATAGCGTCAATGATAATTTTCATAGCTCTACTCCGAATTATTCGTTTTCCTTTACCAGCAGGCTGAATTTTCCCCTGAATACCTCGTTCATATTCGCCTTTATGAACACATGGATAATGTACTCGTTCTCCTTTATTCGTATGACCTCAGACTGCGCAAGCAGTCTGTCGCCCTTATGGACCTCGCTTATGTATTTGACATTCGCCACCTTCACAAGCGCAGCTTTTGCGTTTATTACACTCAGCGCAAGGCTTTCCGCAAACGCGTATAAATTCTGGCCCCGTATTATATCCGTGCCCTCAAAGGTCATGTTGTCGTCCGTTTTTAAAACCGCAAGTCCGTTGTGGTATAAATCAAGGTCTAACAGCTCCGCCCTTGATATTTCGCTTATTCCTTCCGCAACCGATTTCACTCTTTCCCTGTATTCGGCGATCCCCAATTGAGCTCGGTCGATCCTTATCGTCGATACACTTACATGGCATACATCCGCGAGCTCGTTGTCCTTTAAAAACGGGTTCTCCCTGAGTTTCTCCATAAGGAACGCGTGCCGCTCCTCTTTCTTTAACGCTGCCCTTCCCATTGAGCGCCTCCCCCAAATTTATTAATAGCTGGTAATAATTTTCAACGTCCTAATTATATACTATGGTAAATCCCTTTTCAATATGATTTTGCAACTTTTCCCAAACATTGTAGGATTGCACAAAATTTAGTGCCGTAATCTCAAAAATGCCGTTAAATATGCAATATATAGTTTATGTTTAATGACTTTGATATAATTATCTGTCCCAAAGATCACTGCGTCTTGATCGTTTTGCGCATTCCCGTAAAATCCGCCCCGCCGCACAGCGTAAGCGCTGCAAAGTATGCCGCGCACGACGCGGCGGCAACTATACCCAATGATACAAATCCATGACCAAACCTTCCGCATATCGGCTCGCGCAGAAGGTAAATCACCGCCGCCATCGCCGCCGCGGCAAACAATGGTTTTACAATCGTTTGCACAAATCTGAGCCTAAGCGAAAAATAATGCTTTAAAACAGCGTACTCCGCGGCGGCCATAATCGTTTCGCTTACGCCGAACGCGATTATTGCCCCGTAAATATTAATACCCGGCACCGATACAAGATATCCGCACAGCGCGAGGCGTATAAGTGAGCATATTACCATAACCGCGAACGGCGCGCCGATTTTGCCGGCCGACTGCAATACCGACGTCATAAGCATCGTAAAGCACAGCGGTATAATAAACGGAGCCATGGTTTTCAGCATGATTGCGGAAGCATCGTTATGGAACAGCGCGTTCAGCAGTTCCTTAGGCAACGCGTACATCACAACCGCGCACGGCAATGATAACGTAAGCGTAAGCCGCAGAGCAAGCTCGATAACTCGTTTTGCCCGCGCCGCGTCGCCGCGCGCCCGCGCGCCGGCTATAACGGGAAGTATGCTTACCCCTATCGTCGCCAAAATCCCGGACGGCAAATGGAATACCGTTTGAGCATAGCCGGTGTATGCGCCGTATAAGAACCTCGCGTCGTCCTCCGACAGCCCCGAATACAGCATGCTGTTACGGGTAACGGCCGTTTCCGCCATGCTCAGCGCGTTTCCCGCCACTGACACGGCCAAAAGCGGCACGGCGGCGGACATTAGCGACTTCATTATCTCACCCGCGCTCTCCCGTTCATCGGATCTATCCTTTTTAGCGCACAGGTACCCGATTATAAGCATGAGCGTGGCCAAAAGCTCTCCGATAGTAACTCCGCCCACCGCCCCGGCTGCTGTCACAAGAGTTCCGAATTTCACGCAATACAGCGCGAGAGCAAAACCCGCGGCCAGCTTTACGACCGCCTCCGCCACCTGCGAAAGCGCCGCGGGTATCATATTTGATACGCCCTGAAAATAGCTTTTATACGCTGTCCCGAGCGCGACAAAAAATACCGACGGAGATATGACACGTATCGCCATAGCCGCGCCCTCTTCTTTCATCGCCGCAGCCAGATACGGCGCGGACAAATACAATAAAACGCTGCCCGACAATCCGATCAGCGACAGGCATACGGCGGATAAATTCACGATTTTGCGCGCGCGCCGATACCTGCCGAGCGCGGTCGATTCGGCGACCGTTTTCGACACGGCGAACGGGAAACCGGATATAATGAACGAAAGAAACATTATGTAAACCTGAAAAGCGGTATTATAGACCGCCATACCCTCTTCCGAAAGTATATAAGTCAGCGGGATCTTGAAAACCGCGCCGAGTATTTTTGAAACCGCGTTCGCCGCCATAAGTATTACGGCGCCGGTGAGAAAGCTTTGCCTTGCCATTTTTATATTATCCTTCCATTTAATCTTGTCTTTACATAATATTTGTGGTAAAATATATTTATTACGAAGGATTTGCAATGGAGGAAGCATAATGAATATAAAAAAAATCACATCAGCGCGCGGCGAATTAACCGTACCCGGCGATAAATCCATATCTCACCGCGCGGTAATGTTCGGCGCGCTATCCGACGGCACATCAAAAATAACGGGTTTTTTAAAGGGCGCGGATTGTCTGTCCACAATAGATTGTTTCCGGAAAATGGGCGTTAAAATCGATATTGAAGGTGATACGGTCACGGTTTACGGGAACGGCATGCACGGATTAAAATCCCCGTCAGAGCAGCTTTATACCGGCAACAGCGGCACTACAACGCGGCTTTTATGCGGCCTGCTCTCAGCTCAGAATTTTGACACCGTAATAAGCGGCGACGCTTCGATCGCAAAGCGGCCTATGGGGCGCGTATGTAACCCTCTGCGGCTTATGGGCGCGAAAATCGACGGCGATTATTGCCCGCTTACCATTCATGGAACACGCCTTCACGGCATGGATCACAAAATGGAGGTCGCGTCGGCACAGGTCAAAACCGCGCTGATTTTAGCCGCGATGTACGCTGACGGGGAAACAAAAATACATGAAATCGAAAAATCCCGCGACCATACCGAGCTTATGCTAAAGGCTATGGGCGCGGATATAGACGTTAACGGGCTCGATATAACCGTGCGTCCGACAAAACGGCTGACGGCGCAGAACGTTGCCGTACCCGGCGATATTTCCTCGGCGGCGTTTTTTATGGTGCTCGGCGCGATTATGAAAAACTCTGAAATAACAATAAAAAATGTCGGGATCAACCCGACAAGAACAGGCATTATCGACGTTATGCGCGATATGGGCGCGGATATTGCCATGTCAAACGAACGCACGGTCACGGGTGAGGCTGCCGCGGATATAACCGTAAAATCGTCACAGCTCCACGGCTTAACAATAGGTGGTTCTATTATCCCAAGACTTATAGACGAGCTGCCCATTATAGCGGTAATGGCCGCGTTTGCCGACGGCGAAACTGTTATAAAGGACGCGCGTGAATTAAAGGTAAAGGAAACAAACCGCATACGCGCGGTCGTGGACGAATTTACAAAATGCGGTATCGACATAACCGAAACAGACGATGGCATGATTATTCGCGGCGGAAAACCGATTCATTCCGCCGACTTTAAGACATACGGCGATCACCGCATGGCAATGAGCCTGTGTGTCTTGGCTCAGGCCGCCGACGGAACGTTCACACTTGACGACGCGGAATGTGTCAATGTATCGTATCCGGCATTTTTCTCGGATTTATGGAGCTTGGAATAACGTCTGATTGGCAAAAAAATTTGTACGGCATAAAATAATGATCCTATCAAAAACAAATGAACGGCCATGCGGAAGCAGATATGTCTTCCTCCGCATGGCCTAATATAACATCATATAAACTTTTCCGACGTGATACCCTTATACGATTATCAATTCCTTCGGGGATCTCGTCAAATTCTGCGGTGTATCTCCCCGTATCACTATAAGATCTTCAATTCTCACTCCGCCGAGATCCTCCACGTAAATCCCCGGCTCGACCGTGATCACATGTCCGTCCTTTAGCACATCATGGCATTTAGGCGAAAACGACGGCGACTCATGTATTTCAATCCCGACGCTATGCCCCAGACCGTGACCGAAATTCCTGCCGTATCCCGCGTCGGAAATGATCTTTCTCGCAGTGCCGTCCACATGTGAGCAAAGCCTTCCCGCCTTCGCCGCGTCAATTGCCGCCTTTTGTGCGTTAAGCACAATATCGTAAATTTCGCGCTGCTTATCCGACACCTCTCCGACCGCGACGGTACGCGTCATATCGGAACAGTACCCCTCGTACACGCATCCGAAATCGAGCGTCACGAAGTCGCCGCGCTCAATCACCTTATCCGACGCCAACCCGTGCGGCATCGCCGAGCGCGCCCCCGACGCGGCAATCGTGTCAAACGACAGCGCCGACGCGCCATGACGCTTCATGAAAAATTCCAGCTCAAGAGCTATTTCGCGCTCCGTTACGCCCGCGCGGATTTTCGGCAAAACATATTCGAACGCCTTATCGCCTATTTCCTCGGCCGCCGCGATGCGCCTGATTTCGTCCGCGTCCTTTATGCGGCGCGGCGCGTCTATGATCTTTTGCGCCTCGATAAATTCACGCTTGCCCTGAAGCTTTTTCTTCAGTCCGCGATACTGCTTTAACGGTATTTTTTCTTCCTCAATGCCTATTGCTTTTTCGCTCACGCGCGCGAACAGATTTTCAAACCCATTTTTTATATCGTAAAGCTCAAACAACGGCGCTTGCTCCTTCGCCTGAATTGTATAGCGCGAGTCTGTTACGATATACTGTTTATCGTGCGAGATGAGCAAATACGCGTCGGCGGAGCGAAAGCCGCTGTAATAAAATATGTT
>CANQYQ010000015.1 GCA_947628155.1 uncultured Clostridia bacterium | reverse complement strand
TATCGCTGTAATAATTATAGCGTTCGCGCCTTTGGCGCAATAAAACCTGCTAAGAAAAGTCAAGACTTTTTTAGCAGCGGTTTATAACTAAACCAATACGGCGGCCGGTTTACGCGGCCGCTTTTTTATTATACCGCGTGAACGTGCATTTATCAAACGTATTTTCCGCAAAATCCGCGATTTTATCCTCGGCGCGGCGGTCAAATAAATATATGTAATAAATTCTCGGAAATTAGTAAAAATGCGAAAATAAATTTATCATAATACTTGCAAAATAAGAAAAAATATGGTACAATATATTTGTATGGTGTATCAAAAACGTGCAGGCACACCAAACAAGAAATTTTCAAAAGGAAAGGGAGAATTTTAATGAAAAGTAGAAAGTTAGTTTCGTTGCTGTGCGCAACTGCCATGATCAGCAGTGCGTTTACGGCAATGGTAACAACAACTGCTCAGGCAGCGGGCGAAACCCGTCTGTGGTCCGACTCCTTCGACGGCTATACCGTTCCTGAGGGAAACACACTCATAAACGGTAAAGAGGTAAAAAGTGCAGAGTACTCTCAAATTGGCGGTATAAAGCTTGTAACCTCGGCCCGAGACGGTGGCGATGATACAAGCTACTGGGCATTATCCGAGGAAGACGGTGATAAGTTTTTAACCACAAACACATGTCGTTTCAGTAGAAACCACGGTGGATCAGTACTTGCCTTTGATGAAAGCTATGCTGCTACAGCAGATCAAGATGTGGTACTCGCCTTTGATGCAAAGGCAACTGTTGGTAACGATAAATTGGATAGTGTAATTGTCCTTTCAGATGGTGCATCCAATTATGCAGTTATTAATATGGGCACTGTTGGAACCGATGAGTGGAAGACGGTTAAAGCTGTTACGAACACAACCGGAACAACTGTTTATGTTGACGGTTCTTCCGTTGCTACGTCAACGGCGAAGGCTATTAAGGAAATCAGATTTGACGGGTATAAGGATGGCGTTGCTATCACTAGCGATGCAAAATCTGATACATACCCGACTTACTCGCTTGATGATGTTGTAGTATATTCTACAGCAGCAGGAGCTGGGGCTGATTCTGACATCCCAGAAGCCGAGACAAAAGGCGAAGTTGAGGTTACATACGAGGTAGTACCTCAGGGTGTGCTCACTTCGTCAATCGAGAAGATGCCCGTTAACGAGATTGCTTCTGAAAATTTCAATGAGCAGAAGACAACCGACACTAACGGCAGATACATCTTCACAGGCGACGGCACGGGCAAATTTGAGGAGCTTAGCATAGTTGATTTGTTATGCACGGCCGACGGAACTGCGAGAGGCGACAGTAACTGGAAACCAATGGCAAACTCAAAAACCGATCCCGAGCTTGGTATCGACAGATACCTCCAGGCTAACATGGGACAGGGTTCCGGCGCAGGTAACGGTCCGGCTATGCAGTTCAAGTATGGCGAGGTTGCAGAGCGCGAGGGCGTATCGGTTTCGTTTGCTGCAAGACTTACAAAGGGCGCTTCAGAGCCTTCCGAGATGATATTCTCGGGCAGCCTTGATGTAAGCAGCACGAAGCAAAACCTTATCTACCCGCAGGCTATGATTACAACAGATAAGGAAGCAGACTCGTCTGTATACAAGCCTGTAGTTGACCATGGCTTAGATAAGGGCGGCGAGAATGTTCTTCAGGTTAACAGCGGCGAGTGGTTCCTTGTAACGATGGATACATATCGTGCAGAGGGTAAGGCAGCTACCGCTACGATCAACGTTACAACATATCCTGAGGATGCGGAGCCTGTTGTAACTCAGCTTTACAGCGGTCCGGTTAACAACTCGACAGGTAACGGTATCAACACTCTTATGAACATTTCGTTCAGAGCGGGTAACTCGAATGACTGGGGTAACAACTCGGGCACAAAGGTAGAGTTTGATAACATGGTTATCGGTTCGACCAATGCCGATGAACCGACTCAGGCTCCGGAGGTAACACTTACCGCGACGATTGATTCGTATGACGCGGCAGCCGGAACCGCTAAGGTTACGGCAAAGGATGCGGGCGAAGAGGGAACAAAGGTTTCCGTAATCGCGGCGCAGTATGACACAGAGGGAGTTCTTTCTTCGGCTAAGGTTTCAGAGGTAACTCTTACCGAGGGTGAGAACACGATAACTGTTCCCGCAAATCTTGCGAAGGATTCCAAGATCATGATTTGGGACAGCGTAAAGGGCATGAAGCCGATTGCTTCATACACAGTAACGGACGGGGTTGAAATAACCCCCGTCCCTACTGCTACACCGACGCTTGAGCCGACCGACGCGCCGACTGAAAAGCCGACCGACGCTCCGTCGACAAAGCCGACTGACGCGCCGACAACAAAGCCGACCGACGCGCCGTCGACAAAGCCGACTGACGCGCCGTCGACAAAGCCGACCGACGCGCCGACAACAAAGCCGACTGACGCGCCGACAACAAAGCCGACCGATGCTCCGACACCGACGGTATCAGTTGAGCCGGCAGAAGCTGTGATAACGACGGCGTATATCAACTACAATGACCAGGACACTGTTCAGGAAATCCCTGCGGAAGGTTCGTGGGCAGGTTATAACGCAATTAACGGCGGTACAATTTCATTCCCGAGTCCGACTTGGGGCGTAAGCCATGTAACGTATCTTAAGATTGATGCGTCTAAGGCGATTGGCAGCAAACACGTGGCCAATGCGGCGCTTAAGATGCAGGTATCAGGTACTCATGGCGGAAGCGGCGCAGGTACTGACAGAGTATCGAGCGCGGGTATTATGCTTATAGACAACACTGATTGGGATGAGAAAACGCTTACATATACCACCGCAAATACGGCGGGAATGTTAACCGGTAAAGTTATAGGTGACGAGCAGAAGACCACAGTAGTTGGTTATTCGAATTTTGAGGAAAAAACTTTCGATATCACAAACGTGTTAGAAGAAGATGAGGATAAAGTTGTAACAATTGCTGTTTATTGTACAACAGCCGGAGGTACTCATGTAAAAGAGCCTTCGCTTACTCTTGAAACCTCCGATGCTGCTCCGGTAGATGTTACGATCCATTATCAGGATGCAGCCGGCAAGACATTAAAGGACGATACAACCGTTTCTGTTCTTACAGGTAAAACCTATACGGCAACTGATGAGCAGAAGGCCGATTTCAAGACTGAGGACGGCAAAAAATATACGTATGACGCGACTGCTACAGGTGCAGACGGTGACAAAGTTGTAGCGGCTGCGGGCGCGGCTATTACACTTAAGTTCAAGGAAGCTGACAAGTACGACGTAAAGGTTAACGCTGTTGCGGGCGATACTGTACTTAAGGAGCTGTTCCACAACGAAGCGATGTACAAGGGAGATTCGGAAACAGTATACTTCCCGAGATATATCATAAATGATAACAAGCTCTATCTTAACAACGTTGCCACAAGTGCAAGCTACAGCACATCTGTTACCGCAACCGAAGACAATCAGGTTGCAAAAGTTGAGTATACGCTTCAGGATGGCGTAACACCCGTTTACTACGTAGAGGCTGAAGACCTTGTAGGCGATGGCGTTACGGCCGGAAATGATACGGCTCGTATGTCAAACGGTAAGGGCGCGAGCATAAAGGCGGATACTGTTGTTGCTAAACTTCCGGCGGGAACATATAAGGTTACGGCCGGAGCGAGAAGAACCGGCGGTTCCGATGTCGCTGCCGAGATTGTAGCCGGTGCACAGACTGCTCTTTCGTTAACAATAAACGGTTCACAGCAGAATACAGAAGGAACGGAATTCACCTTAGCTGACGCTACGGATCTTGTTATTAAGGGATATGAAACCAGTGATCGTTCAGACAGACGTATCGACTATGTTCTTGTAACAGGTACAGCATCGGGTCAGGTTGTAGTTCCGACAGCGAAACCGACAGAAGCACCGACATCTGCTCCGACAGCGACTCCGACGTCCGCACCGACAGCCGCACCGACGGCGACTCCGACGACGGAACCCGAAACAAATGCGGCAACACTGCCTGTAAAGGATTCATTTACAAGCAAGAACATACCCGAGTATTATTCTTCGGGCGCGGATAACGTTGCTTACAGCTATAACAGCGGTTATAAAATCCTCGAGATAAAGAAGGGTTCAAGCAACTTTGACGACGGAGATATCGCGTTCATCCTCAATATGAGCAAGGATATCGAAGCGGGAAAGAAGCTTATACTCGGATTCTCATATTCCAACGGCAACGGAATGACCGCCGGCGGAACAGAGGTTCTTGTTGAGAATGAATCGATCGGCAAGACAAAGAAATTCACGGGCAGCAACAATGCCAGAGATATATTTATAAAGGAATTTACCGTTCCCGAGCATACGGGCGACTGGCAGATCAAGTTTAAGGCATTGGCTTCTCAGACGTTTAAAATAAACGATATAATCGTGAAGGAAGTTCCCGCTTTCCCGGAGAACGCGACTACGCTGCCGATCAACGACGCGACATTCAGCTCCGTTCCGAATTATTATTCGACTGCGGACGAAAAGGCAACGCTGGCAAAAGAAGGCGATTACCTGTGCGCGTCAAACAGCTCTAACTTCATGACTACGGAAGATGCGATCATTATCGCGGTCAAAGACGCCGCGAAGGTAACGCCGGGCGCGAAGATAGACATTTCGTTCGATTACACGAACAAGAACTCCGCAACAAAGCCGAAGGTAGGCGTTTATGTAAACCGCGAGAGAATAGGCGAGACGGCAACGACCGACCAGAGCGCGGACGTAAGCTTCGAAGGTTCGTACGACGTTCCCGAAACGGTTACGAACGGCGAGCTTCTTATCAGCATTGTTCCCGAGCTTTCTCAGGGCGCTGTAAAGATCAAGAATGTAAAGGTTGACGTCGGAGCTGCGGCTACGCCTTCACCCTCGCCCGATCCGGCGACGAACAGAGGCTTCACCGTTCAGTATTCGGCGCACGATGGCATAGTTCCCATAACTACGGCGACCATACCTGCAAAGACATGGACAAAGGTTGTAGGTACGTTCACGACTCCCGAGGATTTGGAGTACGGACAGCTTCAGATTTTGTCCGACAGTCAGGAGGTTACCTTCTGGATCGATGATGTTGAGTTTACCGATAAGGCCGGAAAGGATTATATCCGCACCGGTACGATGAGCAGCAGCGCTTATTGGACCGGAACCGACGAGTATTCGGGAAGCAGCAGCACTTCCAACGCAAGTGTATCGACCGACAGTACGATTTACCACGACGATCCGCCTTCGTTAAGGGTTTACAACCTGAGAAAGGACGGCGCGGGTGCTCGTCAGTATCTTGATAATACTTCGGCAAACGGCTCAATCGCCGCAAGTACTGAATATACCGTAACGGTTTGGATCTATCACGAAAGCGAGGCGGCGTCGGAGGCTACGGAACAGCCGACGGACGCTCCGACGACAGCTCCTACGGCTACACCGACAGCGACTCCGACGGCAACACCGACAGCGGCTCCGACAGCTACACCGGTTACACACAATAATGACTTTTCTCAAGGCACAGCTGTAGATTTATCTACAACCGGTACAGGCAGCTTTGATGAAGGCAGCGCAGCAACAGGCTGGTATTATGACGTTAATGATACGAATTCATCTAACGTAAAAACAGAGGGCGATGCTCTCGTTCTGACCGGCGGAAGCGGCGGCTCTGGCAGTGATAACAAAACATATGTCGGCAGACATGTAACTGCTACTACCGACGAAGCGGACGGTAAGGTTGTTGAATTTGATTTCGACTACAAGACATCGACAGGCGCATCAACCGGAGATCAGGGCAATAAGATTTATCTGATTGCATCAGAAGGAACTGTTACAAATCCGGGCTACAGCGCTGTTAACGGCAACTGGGATCTAGAGATTGAAGACGGTAACGAACTCGGCTTGACTGATCCTGAAAAAACATATCATATAAATGTTGTTGCGGATAATGCGGCCAGCAAAATCACCTTTACCATAACTGATTCTGAAATTTCTCTTACATCGGAACCGGATACAAAGGTTATTACAACTAAGGGTGAGAAAATTAACACAATTATGTTCCGCCCGGGTCGTTATAGTAAAAATTTGAAGATTGCAAACTACAGCGATAAAATTTATGAGTCCGCAGCAGTAGAGCCGACCGAACAGCCGACGTCAGCTCCGACCGATACACCGACTCCTACGGCTACACCGACGTCAGCTCCGACCGATACACCGACACCGACAGCTACACCGACGTCAGCTCCGACTGACACACCGACACCGACGGCTACACCGACGTCAGCTCCGACCGATACACCGACTCCTACGGCTACGCCGACGGCAGCTCCGACTGACACACCGACTCCTACGGCTACGCCGACTCCCGAGCCGACAGCTACACCCGATCCGGCGGACAGACCCGCTCCCGAAGATGTAACTGATTTGCAGACGGTTACTCTTGCAAAGACAGCTACAGATGACGGAACAAATCGCTCTGTATTCATTGCGGATTCGACAGACGGAGAGACGATTACCTTCGATAAGGTATATGATATAGGCAAATCATATTCTGTTCTTAGCTATGACATTAAAATCAGTCAGGGCGATACAATAGAAATGGAGCTTGGCGGAGGAAAAACAGCGCAGGCAATCATATTCCGTGACAGAACAAGCGGATCAAGCCATGCTTTGTGGATAAGCAAGCGTACAAGTTCTACCGGTCTTGAGACAATTAAAGATTCAGGTCTTTCGTTTGATCATTGGTATAATGTACAAATAATGGTTATTCCGGGCGCGGCTGTACAACAAGCATTTAAGGTTACAGTTCGTGATGCCAACGGAGACGGCAAGGTTCTTGGAGAAGAGGTAGTCAGCGCTATTACAGGTTGGAGAAACGACCAGTCCAGCAGTATTACAAAGCTTACGATTAAGGGAACTGCTGACTCTTCAACAGCTATGCTTGACAACATTTACATGTACAATGCTAAGACCTATGATGCATCGGTTAAGGTAGTTGAAAAGGATTCGGATACAGCCATCAGCGGGGCAACGGTTACACTGAATGATATTCGTAATTCGTCAGTGCAGACAGGTGACGATGGTGTTGCTCATTTCACGAATTTAATTCCGGGTGAATATACCGCGACAGTTACACACGAAGCGCATCCTGAAAAAACGGCACAGGTTACAGTTCCGTCTGAGGCGGAAGTAAAGGTTGAAATGGATAAGGTTCAGACTATTTCATACAAGATTACCGCAAAGGGCGACGGAACGGTTGATCTTGGTGAAATAAAGAGCGGCTCGTCATTCGCAGGAGAAGAGCTTAAAGTTCCGCTGAAGAAGGTTATAGAGCATGAAGGCTCATATTACGTTCTCGACGAGAGCGGACAGCCGGAAGGCGTAAGCGGCTATGTTTTGAAGCATAGCATGGCAGCGGAAGAGTATACTGCGGAAATTAAGTATACGAAGGACGACCAGATCGTTTACTATACTGAGGCGGAAGACTCTACGGGCAATACAAATACTATAACCGATAATGAAGCATACTCAGGCGGAAAATGCGCTTCCTTCAAAGAGCAGGGACGTATAGATACCGGACTGACAGCGGACGGTACTTACTCTATGGAAGTGAACACTATTAATGCTAAGCACGGTTTATATGTAAGATTGGCAGCTGCAGATGCGGATAGGGATCAAATAAGAGATTCCGGAAATCTGGTATACGCAAATGCGGCCGGAGTTAAAACATATAGTTTTACAGTTTCGAGCAATACTGATGCAAAGCATATTTGGCTTACCGGTGTTGACCGCAGTAATGGCGGTACAAACATAGTAGATGACTTCGACTATGTAATCATCAGAAAGACAAACTAATCTGTTTAAAGCAGAAAAAAATCGGAACGGGCTTGCCCGTTCCTTTTTTTGCGGAAAATTTTAGCCATGTACGCGCGCGAAAACAGCGGCTTTTTATCGCGTTGGGATTGACAACCACGGCAAAATTTGATACTATGTAATATGGAAAAATATATTTACGGGAGGAAAATAGAAATGGCAAATCCGAAGGTAGCGCTGGTTATGGGCTCGGATTCCGATTTTGACAAGGTAAAGGGAGCGGTAACCAAGCTTAAAGAGTTCAATATAGACGTTGACGTGAACGTAATATCCGCGCACAGAACGCCGGACAGAGCGGCGCAGTTTGCGAAGTCGGCGGAGGAAAACGGCATAGAGGTTATCATATGCGCGGCGGGCATGGCGGCGCATCTCGCGGGCGTGATCGCGGCGCACACCGTTGTGCCGGTGATAGGTATACCTATCAAATCCACGTTCGAGGGCCTTGACGCGCTTTTGGCGACGGTGCAGATGCCGCCGGGAATACCCGTGGCGACCGTGGGTCTTGACAACGGCACGAACGCGGCGATTTTGGCGGCGCAGATCCTGGCGCTTAAATATGATTATTTGAAGGATGCGCTTAAAGCCGCGAAGGAAAAGATGGCCGACGGCGTGGCGAAAAAGGACGCGAAAATAAAGCAGATGGCGGCGGAGATATAATAACGGAGAACGGAGTAATAGCTATGAAAAGATTGACAGCAATTTCAGCCGCGGCGGTTATAGCACTGTGCTCCTTGCCGGCATTCGCGGCGAACGGCGATATTGCGGGGCAGTATTACAGCACGGATATACGTACATACTTGAATGACGCGGAAATCAACGCGATAAACATAGGCGGAAGGACGCTTATAAAGGTGCGTGATATGGAAAATTATTCGTTTATGGTTTCATGGGAGGAAGAAACGCATTCGGCTTACGTGTCAAGCCTGAACGTACCCGTGACAGGCTCGTATGAGCCGACCGCCGAGGATTATCCTGTCGGAACAGCGCTTGGTGATTATTATGAAACGGATATTGTCACATATCTTGACGGACGGTCAATCACTTCGTACAATATTGAGGGAAGTATGTATATTCCGGCTGAGGATATGCGTGACTACGGCTATATCGTGGATTGGAACGAAACGGACAGGACGCTTTCTGTAAAAAGCCCCGTATATGCCGGTTACGAGTATGATTTACTTTTATCCGCGGGTACGCGCCCGCAGACAGAGGAGCATTACAGCGCGGGAGCGGGCGCGCTTATGCTTTCGTATGATAATCAAAAAATAACGGGCAGCGGCGACGCGAAGTATGTTATGTTCGATATTTCCTGCGACGGCACGGGGTATAATCTAAAAATGCAGTTTAACGCTAGCGGCGGATTATTTTTTACAAACGCGGTCCAGGAGCTGATGAAATCAATGTGCTATTCCGACCGCGGTGAAACGCTTGCCGCGCCGGAGGACTTGTATGATACGGTAAACGCAAATGTAAGCGTGATTATAAACGGTCATAAATCAGAAAAAATTGCCGTAAGAAAGTGGGGCGGCAATAACCATACGGATTATATTCTGGAATTTTCCGACATTCCGCTTTATAAAGCGGGTGAGATCGAAAGCGTGATAGTGTCCGTAGGGAATACGGACGGTATGGAAGAATATGAAATAGAAACAACTTAAAAAAGGAGACATAATTATGAGTGAAAATGCATACAAAGCGGCGGGCGTTGACGTTGAGGCGGGGTATGAGTCGGTGCGGCTCATCAAGGACGACGTTAAACGGACGGCAATTGAGGGAGTAATAGGCGGCATAGGCGGATTCGGCGGACTTTTCGAAGTGCCGAAGGGATATGAAAATCCGGTGCTCGTGTCGGGTACGGACGGCGTAGGCACGAAGATAAAAATCGCGTTCCTGCTGGATAAGCACGATACGATAGGGCAGGACTGCGTGGCGATGTGCGTGAACGACGTCGCGTGCTCGGGAGCGAAGCCGCTGTTTTTCCTGGATTATCTCGCGATAGGCAAGAACGTGCCCGAAAAGGTGGCGCAAATCGTAAAGGGCGTCGCGGACGGATGCGTAAAAGCGGGCTGCGCGCTCGTGGGCGGCGAAACGGCGGAGCATCCCGGACTTATGCCCGAGGATGAATACGACCTTGCCGGGTTTAGCGTCGGCATCGTCGAGAAATCGAAAATTACCGACGGCACGCGCGCCAAGGCGGGCGATAAGCTGATAGGTATCGCGTCGAGCGGTATTCATTCGAACGGCTATTCGCTTGTCCGAAAGGTGTTCGGCCTTGATGGTGACGGCGCGAAGGAGAAGCTCATGGAATATTCCGACGCGCTCGGAAAAACGATAGGCGAGGAGCTGCTTACACCGACGCGGATCTACGTTAAACCGCTTTTGAAGCTTATCGACGAAGTCGGTATAAACACCGTTTCGCATATCACCGGAGGCGGATTTATAGAAAACGTGCCGCGTATGCTGCCGGAGGGATTGAAGGCGGTAATCCATAAGGGAACATGGCCGGTTCTGCCTGTGTTTGATATGATGAAGGAGAAATCCGGCATCGCGGAGCGTGATATGTATAACACGTTTAATATGGGCATCGGTATGATCGTTGCGGTTGACGCGGATAAGGCGGACGCGGCGGTAAAGTGCCTGTCCGACGCGGGCGAAACCGCGTATATCATCGGCGAATTGGCCGAAGGCGAAACGGGCGTTGAAATTGTGGACGATAACGGCGGTGTGATAAAATGAAACGAATTGGTGTATTAATTTCCGGCGGCGGAACGAATTTGCAGGCGCTTATCGACGCGCAAAAAAGCGGAATATTAAAAAGCGGTGAAATCGTGTGCGTATGCTCAAACAGCGCGTCCGCGTACGGCCTGACCCGCGCCCAAAACGCCGGGATACCGACAAAAATAATACGCAAAAACGCCGACTGCGGCGGCGATTTGGACGAGTTCAGCCATAAAATCTGCGCGTATATGAAGGAAATGCGTGTGGATGTGGTGGTGCTCGCGGGATTTATGGCGATTTTCGGCGGCGAGCTTTTAAAGGAATACGCGGATAGGATCATAAATATTCACCCCGCGCTTATACCGTCGTTCTGCGGCAAGGGAATGTACGGCTTAAAGCCGCATGAGGCCGCGCTTGAATACGGCGTGAAGGTCACCGGCGCGACGGTGCACCTTGTGAACGAGGTAGTTGACGGCGGAAGGATACTTATGCAGAAGGCGGTCGAGGTGCATGACGGCGATACGCCGGAAATTTTGCAAAGGCGTGTAATGGAGCAGGCGGAATGGATAATTCTGCCGCAGGCGGTGGAAAATTTCTGCGCGGAATCAGAAAACAAATAAAGGAGGACAAAAAATGGAGACATTGAACATTTACGAGGAATTGAAGAAAAATTCGTATCCGGGACGGGGGATCATTATCGGCAAATCTGCGGACGGGAAATCGGCGGTGACGGCGTATTTTATTATGGGCCGTTCGGAAAACAGCCGCAACCGCGTGTTTGTCGAGGACGGCGACGGAATCCGCACGCAGGCGTTTGACGAGTCGAAGGTGGAGGACCCGCACCTTATTATTTACGCGCCGGTGCGCGTGCTGGGCAACAAGACGATCGTGACAAACGGCGATCAGACCGACACGATTTATGAGCTGATGAATCAGCAGATGACGTTTGAACAGTCCTTGAGAGGACGCGAGTTCGAGGACGACGCGCCAAATTATACGCCGAGAATTTCCGGCATTATAAAGGCTGACGACGGCGGCTTCAATTACGCGATGTCGATTTTAAAGAGCGAGAACGGTAATCCGGAGTCGTGTCTTAGGTACACGTATTCGTACAAGAACCCGATAAACGGCGAGGGCAGATTTATACATACGTATATGAGCGACGGGAACCCGCTGCCGTCGTTTGAGGGCGAGCCGAAAAAGGTCGCGGTACCGAGCGATATTGACGAATTTACAAACGGATTGTGGAACGCATTGAACGAGGACAACAAGGTGTCGCTGTTCGTGCGGTTTATTGACCTTGAAAACGGCAAAACAGATACGAGGATTGTGAATAAAAATCAGTAACGGGGAATGCGCGATTTACCGGAAAGAAAAAGGACACGGTTGGGTGAATATGATTATTCCGCCGCCGGCGCGTATTTCGTGACGATATGTACAAAGAACAGAAGATGTATATTGAGCGATATTGTAGGGGGCGGCGCCCCATACGAGTGTGGTGTGCGGGACGTCGAGGGCGCCGTCCCGTGCGAATGAAACGATACCCGCATTTGTTTCAACATTAAAAAGGTTTACCAATAAACGATGCGGTGAACAAATATGGCATAGATCATTTTACGACCATATAATCCGCACAGAACACAATTACGCGCAAATATGGCAATACATTGACGAAAACCCTTTAAAATGGGAGTCGGATGAATATTACGAATAATAATGAAAGGACGATAAATTATGAAGGAATTACAATTAAAATACGGCTGCAACCCGAATCAAAAGCCGTCGCGGGTATTCATGGAGGAGGGCGAGCTGCCGTTTAAGGCTCTGTGCGGCACGCCGGGTTATATAAACCTGCTCGACGCGTTAAACGGCTGCCAGCTTGTGCGGGAGCTCAAAAAAGCGACCGGACTTCCGGCGGCGGCGTCGTTCAAGCATGTGTCTCCGGCGGGCGCGGCGGTAGGACTGCCGCTTTCGGACACGCTTAAGAAAATTTATTTTACCGATGATGTGGAGCTTACACCGCTCGCGTCGGCGTACGCGCGGGCGCGCGGCGCGGACAGAATGTCGTCGTTCGGCGATTTTATCGCGCTGTCCGACAAATGTGATAAGGCGACCGCGCTTTTAATCAAAAAGGAGGTTTCCGACGGAATAATCGCGCCGGGTTATGACGACGACGCGCTTGAGATACTGATGAAGAAAAAGGGCGGCAAATACTGCATATTGGAGATCGACGAGAATTATGTTCCCGCGCCGATCGAGCATAAGCAGGTGTTCGGGATCACGTTTGAGCAGGGGAGAAACGAGCTTGACATAAACGAGGAGCTTTTGTCGAACGTCGTTACAGCGAACAAGGATATTCCCGCCGAGGCGAAGCGCGATATGATGATTTCGCTGATCGTGTTAAAATACACGCAGTCCAATTCCGTCTGCTACGTAAAGGACGGACAGGCGATAGGCATCGGCGCGGGGCAGCAATCGCGCATACACTGCACGCGTCTCGCAGGAAACAAGGCGGACATATGGTGGCTAAGACAAGCGCCGCAGGTTCTTAATCTGCAATTCGTTGACGGCATAAAGCGCGCCGATAGGGACAACGCGATCGACGTATACATTTCCGACGAGCACGACGACGTTTTGGCCGACGGCGCGTGGGAGAAGATATTTAAGGTAAAACCGGAAATATTCACAAAGGCGGAGCAGCGCGAGTGGCTTGATAAAAATACCGATGTTATTTTAGGCTCGGATGCGTTCTTTCCGTTCGGGGATAATATCGAGCGTGCGAAAAAGAGCGGCGTAAAATACGTCGCCGAACCCGGCGGCTCGATCCGCGACGACAACGTTATCGCGACCTGCGATAAATACGGCATGGCAATGGCGTTTACGGGAATACGTTTGTTCCATCATTGATGGACAGACGCGGCTCCGGATAATAAAAAAGGAGGAAATACCTCCTTTTTTATTATCTGTCTTTATAAAACGCAATGTAGGAGCGGTACGCCATATAAATATCCGTTTTCGCGGTGACTTCAAACGGCGCATGCATTGACAGCACGGGAACGCCGCAGTCTACCACATCCATATTGAGATTGGCGACATACTGCGCGATCGTTCCGCCGCCGCCCTGATCGACCTTGCCAAGCTCGCCCGACTGCCATACGACGCCGTTGTCGTCCATGATTTTTTCGACCGCGTACATAAACTCCGCGCTCGCGTCGGATGAACCGGATTTGCCGCGCGCTCCGGTATATTTCATAATGCACATTCCGCAGCCGGCATAGGTGGAGTTATTCTTTTCATAAGCCCCCTCGTAGCTCGGATCCACCGCCGCGCTCACATCTGAGGACAGGCACGCGGAATGGTTTATCATTTTGTTATATGTAGTCATGGCGCATTTGCCATCGAGTTTTTCTATTATCTCGGCCATTGTCATCGGGAAGAACGCACTCAGCATTCCCGTATTGCCGCACGAGCCTATTTCCTCCTTGTCTACGAGCAGCGCGACCGCCGTTTTTTTCGGATCATTAACATTCAGTATACCGCGCAGAGTTGTGTATGCGCATACTCTGTCATCCTGGCCGTACGCGCCTATAAAGCTTTCGTCGATACCGACGTTTTTCGCCTTGAACGCCGGTACGATCTCTATTTCCGCGTTCTGAAAATCAATTTCCCTTATACCGCAGCGCGTATTCAAGAGCTTTAACACCGCGAATTTTACCTTGTCGCCGACGTCGGATTTCACCGGTTCGCCCGCGAACAGCACATTGAGATTTTCCGCTTCCACACCTTCCGTCATGCGCTTCGACATCTGATCCTTGGCAAGATGCGGCAGCAGATCCGTTATTGTAAATACCGGATCGTCTTCGGCTTCGCCGATATTGAGCGTGATTTTCTTGCCTTCACGGGTAAAGATTACACCGTGCAGCGCAAGCGGTATCGCTGTCCACTGATATTTTTTTATGCCGCCGTAATAGTGGGTTTTTAAAAGCGCGATACCGTCGCTTTCATACAGCGGATTTGGCTTTAAATCAAGTCTCGGCGAGTCAATGTGCGCGCCGCACAGATTGACTCCGTTTGAGATATCCTCTGTGCCTATCACCGCCATCAATATGTTTTTACCGCGGTTTACAGCGTATACCTTGTCGCCCGCTTTAAGCGCGGTTACGCTGTCAAGCGGTTTAAATCCCGCGTTCACGGCCATTTCCACAGCTTTTTCCACACATTCACGCTCCGTTTTCGCCGCGTCTAAAAACGCTCGGTAATCTGTGCACAGCGCGTTCATTTCCGCACGCTCATTGTCGGTTATGACCTCGTATACATTCCTTCGCTTGTATGACAGCTTGTCAAATTCCTCTTTATCACTCATAAATAGACCTCCCTCACCGTCGAATATATTTGTATATCGTAATAAGTATACCATAAAAATCCGATTTAGTCTATAAATTTAGCAGATTTTATTATTGCGAAGCAGAGGAAAATGTGGTATACTTATCTCATTATGGAAATAATCGCAGAAAAATCAGATATAATAATACACGGAGCGCGTGATTTTGATTTGACTCACATATTTGAATGCGGTCAATGCTTCCGCTGGAACAGAACGGGTGAGAACGAATACACGGGCACGGCTAAAGGACACGCGCTTACAATATCGCAAAGCGCGGATGAGATTGTGTTCCACGACACGCCGGAACGCGTTTTTTATGACGTTTGGTACGACTATTTCGATTTCGGCACGGATTACGGCGCAATAAAGGAACGATTGTCCGACGACCCGGTTATGCGGGAGGCGATGAAATACGGCGGCGGCATACGTATCCTCAATCAGGATTTATGGGAGACGGTCGTGTCGTTTATCATTTCCGCGTCGAACAATATACCGCGCATAAAGGGTATAGTTGAGCGGCTGTGCGCCGCGTACGGAGAGGAAACAGTATACCGAGGCGATGTGTATTACACGTTCCCGGCGGCTGAGCGGCTGTCGGCGCTCTCGCGGGAGGATTTGGGCGTGATACGCGCCGGGTTCCGCGATAAATACATAATCGACGCGGCGGGAAAATTCCATAGCGGAGAATTGTCCGCGCAAGGGCTTTCAAAAATGACGTCGCAGGACGCGAAGAAGGCGCTAATGACGATATCCGGGGTAGGGAACAAGGTTGCGAATTGCATATTGCTTTTCGGCCTTCACCGTACGGACGCGTTTCCGGTCGACGTGTGGATAAAGCGGATAATGGAATATTGTTATTTTGGCGGCGGCAAGCGGCCGATTAATGAAATAAGCGCGTTTGCGGAGGACAAATTCGGAAAAAATCTGGGAGGATACGCACAGCAATATTTGTTTTTCTACGCGCGTGAGAATAAAATAGGAACGGATCGAGAGGACGTGTTATGATAGTTAAATATGAACAAACGGCTGCGTATATCTGCCCATTTTGCTCAAACCTTACAAAAAAGAAAATAAGCGCGTTCGATTTTTCCGGACGCGACAGGATGTCGCTGAAATGCTCAACAATGGGTTGCCGCGAGGAATGCGCGGGGATTTCGTTAAGGACCGGAAAATATAAAATTACGGTCGAGTGCCCCGTATGCGGTGATTCGCATACGTTTACCGCGCCGGGCGTAAAGTTCTGGAATAAACAGCTGCTGAAATACAAGTGTCCCGTTTCCGGTGTGGATATAATGTTCTTCGGCGAGGAGGGCGCGATAACACGGACAATAAATGAGCATATGCCGGAATATGCGGATATCATACCGGATTATGACGACAATTCCGTAGAATCGGAAATGCTCTATGAAATACTCGACTGCGTCCACGAGCTGCGCGACAATGACCTTATATCCTGTATGTGCGGTTCGCACAGCGTCGCGATACAGCTTATAAATAACTGCGTCGTGCTCGTATGCGAACGCTGCGGACGTGTACGCGTGATTGAGACGAACGAGCATAACATGGCGATGCTTCTCAATGCTGAGGCAATCGTGATAGGAAATTAAAATAATTATTAATGTAAATATTTTTTATTTAAATATAAAACCACAGGAGGTATTTAAAAAATGTTAGTTTCTGCTGCTCAAATGCTGCAAAAAGCGGTCGCGGGCAAATACGCGGTCGGACAGTTCAACATCAACAATCTTGAATGGACAAAGTCTATTCTGCAAACGGCGCAGGAGAATAATTCTCCGGTAATTCTCGGCGTATCCGAGGGCGCGGGCAAGTATATGACCGGATTTAAAACGGTCGCGGCAATGGTTAGGGCGATGATAGAGGAGCTTAATATAACGGTTCCCGTCGCGCTGCATCTTGACCATGGCACGTATGAAGGCTGCTATAAGTGCATTAAAGCTGGCTTTTCATCGATAATGTTTGACGGTTCGCATTTCCCGATCGACGAGAATATCGAAAAGACAAAAGAGCTTGTTAAGGTGAGCCACGCTATGGGCATGTCCATTGAGGCGGAGGTAGGCTCAATAGGCGGAGAAGAGGACGGAGTTGTCGGAGCCGGTGAGATCGCCGACCCGAACGAATGCAAGATGATTGCGGATTTGGGCGTTGATTTCCTGGCGGCAGGTATAGGCAATATTCACGGTAAGTATCCCGAAAACTGGAAGGGTCTTGATTTTGACGCGCTTGCCAAGACGAAGGCGCTCATTGGCGATCTTCCGCTTGTGCTTCACGGCGGTACGGGTATTCCGGAGGATATGATCAAAACCGCTATTTCGCTTGGAGTGGCGAAGATAAATGTAAACACCGAGTGCCAGCTCTATTTCCAGGAGGCGACGAGGAAGTATATTGAGGAAGGCAAGGATCTTGTGGGTAAGGGATTTGACCCGAGAAAGCTTCTCGCTCCCGGCGCGGAGGCGATCAAGGTCGTTGTTAAGGAAAAGATGGAGCTCTTTGGCTCTGTCGGCAAGGCGTGATCATACGAATATGCAAAACGCGCGGCATTGCCGCGCGCTTTTTGCATAACATCACGTTTTTTGCATAACATCACGTTTTTTGCATAACATCACGTTTTTTTTGCATGACTTAAGATCTACGTGTTTGGATCAAGAAAGCGGTCAGGGTCTAATCAAACAGCGATACCTGATCCGCGTCGGGCAGGTCGTCGAAGCAGCCGTAGGTTTCCAGAATTTCCGCCGCGGTTTTTGTAATACCGGTGCGCTCCTTTAATTCGGTAACCGTTTTAAACGCGCCCTTGTCCCGCTCGTTTGTAATCGCCCGGGCGGCGTTTGTGCCTATGCCCTGGAGAGCGTTCAGCGGAGGAAGAATCGCGTCGCCCTCCGGCAAAAAGTTTACCGCGTGCGATTTATACAAATCAATTTTCAGAAATTTCAGTCCGCGCGAATACATTTCTATGCATATCTCAAGGATCGGTATTACGTTTTCCTCCTTCGGGGAAATCGTACCGTCGCGCCGTTTTTCCGCCAGCTCCTTGAGCGCACGCCGCGCGTTTTCCTCGCCGGTGGCCATCATCATTGCGTCGAAATCATCGGCGCGCACCGAGAAATACGCTATATAAAACGCTATCGGGTGATGTACCTTGAACCACGCTATTCTGAAGGCAGACATAACATATGCCGCCGCATGAGCTTTGGGGAACATATATTTTATCTTTTTGCACGAATCAATATACCATTCCGGCACATTGTTATCGCGCATTTCCTGTTCGTATTCGGGCGTTAAGCCTTTGCCCTTACGCACCATTTCCATAATCTTGAATGAATGCTCCTCCGGCAGTCCGGCGGCGATAAGATAAATCATAATGTCGTCTCTGGCGCAGATGGCGTGGGACAAATCACAAAGTCCGGCGCGTATTAAATCCTGCGCGTTGCCAAGCCATACGTCCGTGCCGTGCGACAACCCGGAAATTCTTACCAATTCCGAAAATGTAGTCGGCTTTGTATCGGTAAGCATCTGACGTACAAACTTTGTGCCGAACTCCGGTACGCCGTATGTACCGAGCTTTGTGCCTATATCCTTGCCGGGCAGAAGCTTTAACGCCTTATTTGACGTAAACAGGCTCATTGTGTCTTTGTCGCCGAGCGGTATCTGCGTCGCTTCCACATGGGTCAGGTCGCCGAGCATTTTTATGACTGTCGGGTCGTCGTGACCGAGCTCGTCGAGCTTGAGCAGGTTCTGGTCTATCTTATGGTAATCGAAATGTGTCGTTATAATGTCCGAGTTGGGATCGTCGGCCGGATGCTGCACGGGGCAGAATTCATGAATATCATTTTCAAACGGCACGACTATTATTCCGCCCGGATGCTGGCCCGTCGTGCGCTTTACTCCGACGCAGCCGAGCGCGAGGCGCTTCATTTCGGCGTTCCTCATTGTAATGTCCTTATCCAGGCAGTACCGTTTAACATACCCAAACGCGGTTTTATCCGCGACCGTGCCTATTGTCCCGGCGCGGAATACTTTGCCGTCACCGAAATATGTTTCCGTATACTTGTGAATAACAGGCTGGTATTCACCGGAAAAGTTAAGGTCGATATCCGGCTCTTTATCGCCCGCGAATCCCAAGAACGTTTCAAACGGGATATCGTGGCCGTCCTTTTTATACGGCGTGCCGCATTTGGGGCAGACTTTATCGGGCAGATCGCAGCCAGACAGACCGATCTCCGAGTTTATAAATTCCACGTTTTTGCAGCTTGGACAGATATAATGCGCCTGAAGGGAATTAACCTCGGTAATATCCGACAGGTACGCCACAAGCGATGAGCCGACCGAGCCGCGCGAACCGACGAGGTAACCGTCGGCTAAGCTGTGGCGCACAAGCTCCTGCGCGATTCTGTACATTACCGAGAATCCGTATGTGGTTATTGAATGAAGCTCCTTGTCAAGCCGTTTCTGAACAATATCCGGCAGCGGATCGCCGTAAATTTCCTTCGCGCGGTTTATTGAGTCGTTTACTATATCGTCCTCCGCGCCGTCTATTTTGGGCGGATATTTCCCCTTTGGTATCGGCCGCACATCGCCTATCATATCGGCGATCGCGTTTGTATTTTCAACAACGATTTCATACGCCGTTTTGTCGCCGAGATATTTAAACTCGCCGAGCATTTCCGCGGTTGTCCTAAAATGCAGCGGCGCTTGATTATCCGCGTCGGAAAAACCCTTGTAATGCATAAGGATCTTTCTGTAGTCCGCGCCCTCCGGATCCATGAAATGAACATCGCAGGTTGCACATACAGGCTTATTTATTCGTCTGCCTATCTCGACAATACGGCGGTTCAGATCCCGCAGATCCTCGTCAGTATTGATATTTTCGTATTCCTCACGGCGCGAGCGCTTCATAAATTCATTGTTTCCGATCGGCTGGATTTCGAGATAGTCGTAAAATCCGGCAATTTTATCAAGCTGCGCGTCCGACGCGCCGTCGAGCATGGCCGAAAACAGTTCGCCCTGCTCGCAGGCCGAGCCTAAAATAAGTCCCTCGCGCTTTTCCTCAAGCAGACTGCGCGGTATGCGCGGTGTGCGGTAGAAATATTTTAAGTGCGATTCCGATACAAGCTCATAAATATGCCTTAATCCTATTTGATTTTTCGCGAGAATGATTATATGATACGCGTGGTTTTTGTATGAGCCGGCGCGCAGGTCATAAACCGTGTTCAACTCCGCGAGACGCGTTTTACCCTCCGATTTGAGGATTTCGAGCATCCTGACAAACGCGTCGGCGGTAGCCGCCGCGTCCTCAACCGCGCGGTGATGATTTTTTAATATAACATTTAAATGCTTTGCGATAGTGTCGAGCCGGACATTATTAAGCTCGGGGAACATACACCGTGCAAGCACCATGGTATCAAGCCAGCAAAATGAATATTCCAGCCCATGCTTCGCCGCGTCGCGGCGTATGAATGATGTATCGAAATCCGCGTTATGCGCGACGAGCGTACAACCCTTGCAAAAATCAAGGAACGACGGGAGAATATCCTTTATCACCGGCGCGTCTTTAACCATTTCATCCGATATTCCGGTGAGCGTGGTTATTCTCTCGGGTATAGGTTTTTGCGGATTTACGAATCCGGACCATCTGTCAACTATTTCGCCGTTTACAACCTTTACCGCGCCTATCTCGGTTATCTCGTCAGTGTCTCGGTTAAGGCCGGTGGTTTCTATATCGAATACGACAAACGGAGAATCAATAGTCTCCTCGGATGCGCCGTAAACAATTTTTTTGCTGTCGTCTACAAGATATCCCTCGACGCCGTATATAACCTTGATTTTTTCATTGCCGCCCGAAGCCTTCATCGCGTCGGGGAACGACTGAACCACGCCGTGATCCGTTACGGCAATCGCGCTGTGCCCCCATCGGATGGCGCGGTCGATTAAATCCTCCACGGACGTTATCGCGTCCATTTGTGACATTTGTGTATGCATATGCAGTTCAACGCGCTTTTTCGGCGCATTATCGGCGCGGATTGGCGGCGCGGAGACGACGGCTATATCGCGCGCCATAATAACGATCTCATGCGCGTAGTCGTCAAACTGCGCCCGGCCGCGTACAGCGAGGTACATATTGCCCTTTTTTACGCCTTTTTTGACCGCCGCCGACAGCTTTTTAAACGGCTCGTCATCATCGGTTTTGGTTATAAACAGCTTTATCGTAATTGAGTCGGTATTATCTGTCATATCCATCGTAACAAGATGGAATTGCTTTTCCGTCTTCTTTGACGTGAGTTCCCTGTCATCGTAAGAGAAAACGCGTCCGGTAACGGTACAGTAGCCGCTGTCCTCGTTTATGGATCTCATGGTTACCGCGTTTGAGCGTATGGGCTTGCCGTAAAGCATTTCCGATACATCAACGCGCCCGGCTACATGCGGCGCGCCCGCGGACGTTTTCTCGTCGGTGTGAGACTTATAATAGACGACGTTGCGCGCCGCGTCGGAGGCCTCGTGCCGCCCGGCCGTATCGACCTCGATTTCGGACAGCGCGCATATTCGCTTTATTTCCGCCGCAATTTTTTCTTTGACAAACCCGGGAGCGGAGTCGGTCAGTACGACCTTCATTTTTCGGCTTGCCTTGAAAAGCGCAATATTCTCTACTTCATATTTCGCTATTTCCGCATCCGTTATTTGCGGAAACAGTACACCTATGCTTGGTTTCATATTGATTCCCTCTGTATTATGGCAAAAACATCCGGCCTTTGCCGCTTATCTGAAATAGTCCACGCCCGCCTCGAACAGCCTTTGGTCTTTTTGTCCGGGTACGTTGAACGCGACGTTATTTCCTATTCGCTCGCTGTGTCCCATTTTGCCCAATACCCGTCCGTCGGGGCTTGTTATGCCCTCAATTGCCGATACGGAGCCGTTCGGGTTCCACGCTATATCGTATGTCGCCTTGCCATCGAGATTTACGTACTGCGTCGCGATTTGTCCGTTTTTCGCAAGCTCCGCAACCTGCCCGGGCGACGCGATAAAGCGTCCCTCGCCGTGAGATACGGCGATAGTATGAATATCTCCCGCGTTCACATTCGCGAACCACGGCGATTTATTGGACGCGATTCGCGTTTGTACCATGCAGGATACATGGCGGCCGATGGTGTTAAACGTCAATGTCGGCGAATTATCGTCAAGGTCGCGTATCTCGCCGTAGGGAACAAGTCCGAGCTTGATTAACGCCTGGAATCCGTTGCATATACCGAGCATAAGTCCGTCGCGGTTTTTGAGCATATTCATGACCGCGTCCTTAACAAGCGGATTTCTGAACGCCGTCGCGATAAACTTACCGCTTCCCTCCGGCTCGTCGCCGCCCGAGAAGCCGCCCGGTATCATCACGATTTGTGAATTGTTGATACGCTTTTCCATTTCGCGCATCGAGTATTCAACGTCCGCGCCACTTAAATTGCGTATCACGAACACATCCGCCGCGCCGCCCGCTTTTTCAAAGCGGCGAGCGGTGTCGTATTCGCAGTTTGTGCCGGGGAACACCGGAATGAATATTCTCGGCTTTGCGAATTTCTCCGATGCGACCGTGATACCTCGCTTGTCGTATGTGTACGTTTCGGGTTCGTCCGTAAAGTGACCCGCCTTTGTGCGGAATACCTTTTCAAGCGGTGCAGTCCATGCGTCAATCGCTTCGTCAAGCGGGATTTTTACGCCGCAAACGTCGATTTCCTCCGCGTCGGTAGTTTCGCCGAGCTCCACGATCTCCGGCTGCTCGCCCAATGTGAGCACAGCGCCGAATTTATCGTTTAATTCAAGCACGATAGAACCGATGGAAGCATTGAAAATTTCATCGACGCTTATGCTTTCGTTAAATTTAAATCCAATCTTATTTCCAAACGTCATTTTGGAAATCGTTTCCGGCAAGCCGTATCCCTTTACGACGCTTGCCGAGAGCACCTGTCCCATATCTATTCTACTGTGCACTATTTCGTACATCGTCTTTATTTTTTCAAAATCGGGCATGTCATTCTCGTCACGTCCGGCCTTGAGCATTATAACCTTATTGCCCGCGCCTTTAAACTCCTGTGAAATAACCTTGTCCGCCTTGACCGGAGCGACCGCGAATGACGTAAGTGTCGGCGGCACGTCGAGTTCGTTGAACGAGCCGCTCATCGAGTCCTTGCCGCCTATCGCCGCGATACCGAACGCAAGCTGCGCCGTGTACGCGCCCAAAAGCGATGCGAACGGCTTTCCCCAGCGTTTCGGGTCTGTGCCGAGACGCTCGAAATATTCCTGGAACGTCAGATAAATTTTCTTATGATCCGCGCCGAGCGCGACCGCCTTCGATACCGATTCCACAACGGCATACGCCGCGCCGTGGTACGGCGACCATGACGATAAGTACGGGTCATAGCCGAAGGTCATAACCGTAGCGGTATTCGTTTCGCCGTTTAATACCGGCACCTTCGCCGCCATACCGTCGGACGGTGTGAGCTGGTACTTGCCGCCGAACGGCATTAATACCGTATTCGCGCCGATAGTCGAGTCGAACTTTTCCGCAAGCCCCTTCTGTGAGCAGACGTTTAAATCGGATAAAACGCCGAGCCATTCCTTCTTTATATCGTCAACCTTTTTCGGCGAAAAATAATTTGCGCTCTCGTCGGGAGATTCAACCTCAATATCGGTATCCTTCGCCGCGCCGTTGGTGTTTAAGAAATCGCGGGAAATGTCGCATACCACCTTACCGCGCCATTTCATGACAAGGCGGTTCTCGGCTGTTACGACCGCGACAATCGTCGCCTCAAGATTCTCCGCGTGTGCGTATTCGATGAATTTGTCCGCGTCCTCTTTGCGTACGACGACCGCCATTCTTTCCTGCGATTCGGATATCGCAAGCTCCGTGCCGTCAAGGCCTTCATATTTTTTCGGCACTTTATCCAAATCTATCGTAAGTCCGTCCGCGAGCTCGCCTATCGCGACGGATACGCCGCCCGCGCCGAAGTCGTTACAGCGCTTTATAAGCGTCGTGACCTTTTCATCGCGGAACAGACGCTGTATTTTGCGCTCCACGGGCGGGTTGCCCTTCTGCACCTCGCTGCCGCACGTCAGCACGCTTTTATCCGTATGCGCCTTTGACGAGCCTGTCGCGCCGCCTATGCCGTCGCGGCCGGTGCGGCCGCCAAGCAATATGATTATATCGCCTTCTTCCGGGCGTTCGCGTATTACGTTTTTCTTGGGAGCGGCGCCTATTACGCCGCCGATTTCCATGCGCTTGGCGACATATCCGGGGTGGTATACCTCCTGAACCTGTCCCGTGGCGAGGCCTATTTGGTTACCGTATGAGGAGTAACCGTCCGCCGCGCCCTTTGTGATTTTGCGCTGCATTAATTTGCCGCTCAGCGTGTCCTTTAATGATACTCTCGGGTCGCCGCTGCCCGTTACGCGCATCGCCTGATATACGTACGAGCGTCCCGAAAGCGGGTCGCGTATCGCGCCGCCAAGGCACGTCGCCGCGCCGCCGAACGGCTCGATTTCCGTTGGGTGATTGTGCGTTTCGTTCTTGAACATGATAAGCCAGTCCTCATCAACGCCGTCCACGTCAACGGGAACAACTATGGAGCAGGCGTTTATCTCCTCGGATTCGTCGATTTCCTTAAGCAAACCCTTTGCCTTAAGCTGTTTTACGATAATCGTCGCCATATTCATAAGGCAGGTAGGGCGGTCGGCGGGATATAATTCCGATTTCGCCTTTTTGTATTCGTCATAAGCCGCCCGTATTACATCGGAGTATTTGCCGTTATCGAACGTGACGTTGTTAATGCGCGTCGCGAACGTCGTATGGCGGCAGTGATCGGACCAATATGTATCGATCATACGCATTTCGGTAACGGTCGGATCGCGTTTTTCCGTGTTTTTAAAATATTCCCGGCAGAATTTGAGATCGTCCAAATCCATCGCGAAGCCCATGCTGCCCATATATTCCGAAAGCTTTTCCTCGTCCATGTCAATAAATCCGTCAACGGTTTTAACGTCCTCCGGCATTACCAGATCCATATCGAGCGTCGCGGGTTTGTCCCATGAAGCCTCGCGCGCCTCGACGGGGTTTATAAGATATTTTTTCGCTTTTTCAAGCTCATCGTCCGATACCTCGCCTATTAGCACATATACCTTCGCGGAGCGGACCTTCGGCGCGTCCTTTTGCGTCAGGATTGAAATACACTCCGCCGCGCTTGCCGCGCGCTGGTCGAACTGCCCCGGCAGATATTCGACCGCGAACGCTTTTCCGCCGCGTATCTCCATCGTCTCATCGTACGCGTTATCGACCGGCGGCTCGGAAAAGATCAATTCCCGCGCTTTCGCGTATTCTTTCTCGTCGATGCCCTCCACATCGTAGCGCTGTATAAGCCTTACATCGGTAAGTCCGGTTATCGACAGGTTTTCTTTAATATCCGAATATACCTTCTTCGCCTCAACGTCGAATCCCGGCTTCTTTTCAACATAAATTCTTCTGACCACTTTATTGCCCTCCTAAATATTGTATCATAAAGTAACGTTGACCTCTATATATTCTCACCGTACATTCTATCACACTTGATTAAGTTTAGCAACAATTTATTCCGCTTTTTAGCAAAATTTTCAATGCTCACGCGGCGGAGGGAATAACGGCGCGTTTTTATTGCATTTCGCTCATGTTTTGCGGTATCGGTCCATATGCGGACGGAACGCGGCGGACTATTTTAAAAAATTTCAAAATAACCCTTGACAAACCCGTTTCGGTATGTTATTATAATTACACGTTATGCGGGAGTGGCTCAGTGGTAGAGCGTCACCTTGCCAAGGTGAACGTCGCGAGTTCGAATCTCGTCTTCCGCTCCATAAAA
>CANQYQ010000014.1 GCA_947628155.1 uncultured Clostridia bacterium | reverse complement strand
TCCCGAGTGGCCAAAGGGGACAGACTGTAAATCTGCTGCTTTACGCTTCGGTGGTTCGAATCCACCCTCTCCCACCATATCGAGTGTTCATATTGGATTTGAGCGATCCAATGCGACACTCGTTTTTTTATTCGCATAAATCCGTCTATGCCGCATAGTGAACAGCTACGCCCTGCCTTGTGTGAAGCGATACGTTGTTATCCGGCAGCTTGTCAAGGTTTGGAGAGACGTAGTTTTTGCCTAAACCGCCTTTTGCTTCGCATCATATTTCATGGACAGCTTGCCGAAGCGTTCATCGGAAAGAGGCGTCCCATGGCGTTATTCTTGAAAAACATAGCTCCTTATCTCTGGTAAGAACTCTTTTGGTTTGACTTACAGTTCGTGTTCTGCGTTTCTTGTGGATTGACCGATAACAAGTTTCAGAAACTCGCTCTCGTATTTTGTCGCCAGCTTTGTAAGCCGTCTGATTTAGCCAAGTACAACCTTTTCGAGAAAATCGAGCCGTATGTAATGCGTATCTTACGGCTGCCACTGTTATATTCCATGCAATTAAAATAATGGTTAATTAGATATTTTTAAAAATTTTTTGTTTTGACATTACTGCAGCTTACAAAATGTACGGTTGCAATGGTTGATGCCGAGGTGCCAGGCGCATGAAATGTTGACAATTTTTGTTGAAATCCGGTTTAAATTATGCTACAATATATGCATAATAACCGCGAAAGAGGATGCGCATATGGGAAAGGACACGGAGTACACAAAAATGCTTATGAGCGAACGGGATAAGCTCATTGATGAAATGGAACAGCCGAAAACACGCAGATTTCCCGTTAATATGATATTCTTTACACTTGCGGGTATCGCGCTTACAGTATGCGGACTTGTCTCGAGGCGATATGTGTTTGGCTCGAGCGGACAATCCAATGCTACGGGCGTTCTTCCCGCGTCGCTGATTATTGCGGGCGCGGCGGTCGTTCTTTTCGGAGTTTTATATAATATTTTCACAAGTATAAACAACGACACGCGCAATACGTCGCTTACCTCGCGCTGTGCGCAGATTGATGAAACAATCGCGGTTATGAGCGCGGAAAATAAATCGCCCAAAATGCAGGCTGAAATTCGATTTGATAACAGTCAAAACGATTTCAAGCGTTTCTTTGATATCAATCTCAATCAGTTAAGTTGGGTATTTAAGCTCGGAATAGGCACGGTTCTGACAGGTATGATTATTATATTTCTTGCGATAATTATGTTCGCGGTATCGCCCAAATATAACATCGCGGTTCTTACCAGTGCAATCAGCGGCGTTTTGGTGGATTTTATCGGCGCGATTTTTATACGGATGTACACAGAAACGATAAAGGCTTCGATGCAGCTCCAAAATCGGCTCATGCATAATAATGACAATCTGCTCGCGGATTTGCTCGCGGAGGATATAGACGATAAAAATTTGAGAAATCGAACCCTCGCGGAGATTGCAAAAACGATAAGCGCAAACAATACCGTTGTGTCGGATATAAGCACGGACATGGAAGAGTAGGCTAATCCTGAATATGGCATTGACAACAATCATTATTCCGGAGAATACAGAAAAAGAGATAGATTTTTCAGTACTGTCAGCCGCCGGAAAAAGCGGAGTAGAATTTTATATAGCGGCAGGAAACATAGAATAATGGAGGAAAGTAGAATGAATAAAATATATATGCTGCTAATATCACTAATATTATGTGTGAGTTTCGGAACGGCAGCTAAAGCGGCGGATTCATCTTTGGGTACTCAGATTGACAAATTATTTGCAATTAATGACGATCTCGTGATGGAAAATCTGAATCAAAGGTGGAACGCGGAAATGGAGTCCTATTATCCGCCGGATGCAAGCTACATACAATATAAATATCCGGATAATTGGGAGCGCGTTGTTCAGGAGCATATTAATGAATACAGGGACAGGGCTCAAATTGACTGGTCAAAGGCAGTAAAATTTCATTATTTTGAAAATTCCAAATATCTCCTGCAGTATATACGTAATGGGTGTCCGGAATATTTGGAAGATGCTGTATATTGGTTTTTGCCGAGCGAATCGACTTTGTATACGACGGACGGTGCAAGCGATGAGTATTATGAAACAGCCACATATACTACGGACTATACGCCTGTAAAATCCGGATATGAGGTAAAACAAATAATGAATGATGAATCGTACAAATATCTTGACAATACCGCAGATTTAGAGTCGGCACTGAACGAGCTTCATGCCGGAGAATGTTACAGCACCGAACTTCTGTCGCTGAACGGATTAGATACGATATTATATTTAAAATGTGATAACGGCAACTATGCGTCAATGATATATGAATCTGTGAAAAGTAATATTCCGAAGCCTGATATAGAAAATTTTTCTGTATACTTAGCGGAAGACCTGATACGATTAATAGGAGAACGAGGCTCATATAGAGAAAACTGGTATGACGGGATCAGTACTTCGCAAATGCTTACTAAAAAGCAATCCTACGCATTTGAAGCTGAATTTTTGCAATCACAAGGATTACTGTACGGCAACGAAAACGGACTTGACCTGTTAAAACCTCTGACACGCGCGGAAGCTGTGACGCTGCTGATAAGAGCCTTGGGTTTAGAATCGGAAGCCGTGAAATATACGACAAGCGCGTTTACAGATATTCCTTCGGACAATTGGGCATCCCCATATGCGGCGCTTGCAAAGGATAAAGGAATTGCCGCCGGTATAAGCGAAACGGAATTTGCGCCGAACGAACCGGTTACAGCGGACCAGTTTGCGGCGTTTACTTTGCGCGCGATGGGCGAGAGCAATTTCGATTATACGCAGGGTATAGAAATGCTTATAGATCGTGAAATCATTACAGCCGATGAAGCGGAAACTATGGATTTATTCACTCGCGGAGATATGGCAAAAATTGTGTACGAGGCTCGGGAAAAGGGATTGCTGTAATTCCGCCGTTTTCCGAGGAAACGCTATTTTTAAGAACTATTATTGATATTATCCAACCAAATGGCAGATGTGATCGAATAAAATATTAGCGATAGATAATAACGCATTATTGGGCGATAAAGGATATGTCTTTAATATGTTATCATAAAGCAAACAGACAAGGTAACAAGTCAGTATGAGCCGCTTTTAATGCGGCTCATATAGTCTGCCATTCTGTCGGTCTGCATGTGACTGTTATGATTATGAACTTCTTTGACCGCTTCAAACATTCATTGCAAGTCCATCTATGTTGATATATACGTTTCCGTCCGATTCGCCGTCCTCAATGCCCGGCTCGTTGTTTACTCCGGGAGACGCATTCGCGCTCGCGCCGGAAGATGAGCTTGAAGCGGCCTGAACGCTCGTTTTCGGAAACGTTGTCCTTTCCTCGAACCCAGCTGCCACAGATACTGACACGTGCCGTCCTGCCGTAAGGCTTGTAAACCCTTTCGGCTCCTTCTTCATTTCAGCGACAGCATATGCTTGACTATTTTTGAAATCAACTCCTGTCCCGTCGAATCCAATCCGCTTATATCCAAAAGCGTCTTGTCGTCAATCCCAAGCAGGTAATCCACGCTCACATTGAAGTATTTAGCAAGCAGTATAAGCGACTGTGCGTTCGGATAACTTATTCCCATCTCCCACGCGTTCACGCTCGCGCGTGTAATTCCCAATGTTTTGGCCAGCGCGTTCTGACTGATATTATCCCGCTTACGCAAGGTTTTCAATCTTTCCGAAAAATCGTAAATCATAACGTCACCCTCCTACAGGTCCATATGTCAATAATACTATACATATTTTGAAGTAAAATTATCAATATATGTATATAAATATTGACACAGGGAAATATAGGTGCTATAATGATGGAAATAAACAGGTTAAAATTATACATAAATGTGAGGTTCTATCATGAGAAAAACTACCAAATACGCGGCTGCAATAATGACGGCATTATTTTTACTTTCTCTCCTTCCTTTCATACTGCTCGCACCGTACACTTCTCCGTCCGCGGACGATTTCGGATACGGAGCGCCTGTGCATTATGCTCTGCTGACGGGAGCGGGATTTTCGGGCGTCATTAAAGCGCTGGCGGAAAATTTGAAATATACATATATGAACTGGCAGGGTACTTTCAGCTCGATCATTATATTTTCATTGCAGCCGGCTGTTTTTAACGGCAGGCTTTATATCATTACGCCGTTTGTGATGCTCGCCGCGATCATTGTTCCGATATTTTTTGTCTTAAACTCCGCGTGCGATATGAGCCGCTCGGGGAAACTATTTATCGGCAGCTTGATCGCGCTTCTGTCGGTACAATTCCTCCCGTCAGCGGCGGAGGGCATATTCTGGTGGAACGGCGGAGCGCATTATATGATTTTTTGGTGTCTTTCGATCCTTTCGGCTATACTGCAAGTCAAAATGTCGAAAACGAAAATAATAACCGTCGCCGCGCAATGCGCGCTTGCTTTCTTTGTTGCGGGCGGCAATTATTTAATCTCACTGACGTTTTGTTTGACGTCATTTGTTATTACCGCTTACAGGGCGCTTTCGCGCGACGCAAAACAAGCCGCTGCGAAAAATGCGCTGATAACGCTTTTCGCCGCCGCTGGTCTTATAATCAGCATGGCGGCGCCAGGCAATACCGTAAGACAAGCCACGCTTGAGCATCTATCGCCTTTAACCTCCGTAATACTCGCGTTTCGTCAGGCTGCTTCGGATATTATAAATCATACCGATATAACGATTATAGGTGCAATTATAATATGCACGGCCGTTTTCCTTTTTTCGCGGAACAGGCAAAGGACAACTCGTCCTAATCCGATTATTATTCTTATCGTATCCTTCGGTCTGTTCGCGTCTCTGTATGTTCCGCCGTTTTACGCCATGAATGACTGCAATATCCCTCGAATAAAAAACCTGTTTTATCTTGCGTATATATTTTTTATATTCGGTAACTCGTTTTATACCGCGGATTATATATCAAGCAGACTAAAAAATATAAAACTGAAAAAAAGAATAAAACATACAATATGCGCGGCGGGCGCCGTGATGTTTACCGCGTCGCTGATTTTTCAAGCGCCCAATACCAATTTCTCTTTGGCATGTAATGATTTACAAGGCGGCGCTCAGAAATATCGCGCCGAATGCTATGAACGCGAGAGAATATACAACGACAAATCCATACCTACTCCGCGCTTTACCTATATAAGTGTGCCCGCTTGTTTTCACGACAACATGATTTTAACATGGACCACCGATGTTATTTTAAACGGCGCCCCATCGGATCTTCTCTGTATACATTCATGCGCCTGCGATGTAACGTACGTGCCGTTTGACCGGGCGGTAAAGATATTTAACTGCGCGGGTAAAGTGAGCTGTGAGGATTTTTCGAGGACTTTTAACATAGGCGGAGAGGTATGCGTGCCGATTCGAGAGCTGACCGATAAAATCGGTGTTCGGCTGACGTATAATCCCGGATGTGATACGCTTGAGCTTGACCGGCCGGACAATAGGTAAAATTAACAGATTCAAGTGCGGCTACGCGAAAAAAACTGCCGCTTCATCTTTCAATAAGGCGCATAGCGCGGTCATTCAGCGCTTCGGCGGAGGCTCGTGCCCCCACCGAAAAACGAAAGTTGGACCCGCCGCCTATAAGGCGGGACATCTTTCGTTTAGTTATATAATAGTGCAAGCCCCGTCTGATCATTCAAACGGGGCTTGTTTGTCAAGCGTTCCCGCTTGGCGTGTGTGTTGCTTCAATAAATCTGTGCAGTATAGCCGCTATTTCCGCTCTTGTGGCATTGTCGAACGGGTTGAGTGTTGAATCTGATTTACCTTTCATTAATCCGCCGCCTACCGCGTACTGTATAGCAGCGACCGCATACTCCAAAACGCTTTCCGCATCGTGTAGGAAAGAATATTTGTGTCCTCGCCGACCGATATGTCATAGCCTTTGTACTTTGCATATCTGTACATAATTGCCGTAATCTGCTCGCGGGTGATGTTTTCATCGGGGGCAAACTCTGCCCTATCCATAATTTACCCCCTTATCTTTTCGTTTGCCCTAAAATAAATATCAGTTTATCACCGTCGCCTGCAAAGCGCCGTTTCCGTTAGTATAGCAAATTACCTCCACCGGTGTACCGTTTGAAATATCCAAGTTGATTTTTGTATTGTCGTCCTTTAAAATAGTCCACTCCATGCCGTTATCATTGCGTATCGTAATATTTGAGTTTGACGCGTCAACAACCTTTCCGTAGAGCTTCTTTGTCGCGAAATCGTCCGCCGCTTTTTCTGTATCCGCGTCATCAGCCTTATCCTTATCATCGGACTTGCCGATATCCGCCGCCGTGTCGTCTTTATCCGCATCGTCCTCTGTCGATTCCTCCGGCATCGGCGTCGGCGCGGTCTTATTTTCCGTCTCGCTCGTCACGATAATGCTGTGCGCCACCGCCGTATTATCCGCAAGCGCGCCCGTGTACGCGATTTCTACATGATCGCCTACGGCTATGCCGTTTTCGGAATGTACCACGGTGTTATCATCCTTTAAAATCGTGCAGCTGTTACCGTCGTTGGCGGTTATGGTCACGTTCGCGTTTGCAGCAATTGCCGTAAATTTCCTGTTCTTCTTACGTTTCTCCTTCCAATAGGTATTTCGTGAATTTATTTGTAAAATCTTCCGCTGTAATTATTATATCATAGGCGCGGAAACTACAAGAGCCGGATCTAAACTAACCCGCTCCGGTTTTTCAAAATCACACTCCATGCCTCCGTGAGCCGCTCGACCGTCCATGCCGCGTTTGCGGGACTTGTTGACGGCAGACGTACTATATCGCCTCCGACGTACCGCCTGTATAAATTATATGCCGTGCCGCCGTTCGCGAAAATACGCTTTATCCGCGCCTTTGCCAAAATCCGCGAAAAATCGTTCACCTTAACATTTTTTATCGAGCTGTCCGACGACCCCTCGATATCACAGCTTTCTATCACATCCCACAGCGCGATATGGTTTTCAAGCAGCATATTCTTTTTTTCGTCAACGGCCACAGGCGTGTCACAGTCCAAAACCGCCGATATTACGCGCCAGAACCGGTTTTGCGGATGGCCGTAGAAAAACTCCGTTTCCCGTGATTTTACCGACGGGAAGCTGCCGAGTATCAATATTTCCGAGCCTTCGTCAAACACCGGCTCGATATTGTGCACAGCTCTCATATTAGCATCGACGCGAAAAATACCGCGCCCATTACGATTACGACAGCATGCGCCCAGAACGCCGTGAGCATCGCGCGCTCATTGCCGTTTTCATCGGCCTTTTTTATGCCCTTTATTATAATCAGCGCCGCGCCGCATACGATAGCGGGGAAGAAAAACCACACAAGCAGACCTCCGCCGCGCTCGGTAAATTCAAGTATGAACCGTGACGCCAGCGCCAAATACGCAAATCCGCATATCAGCGCCCATATAAGCAGCGGATACGGCTTGCGCAGCATCGATAAAATTTTATCGTTCATATCTATTCCCTTTCGCCGCCAAAGCGGCCTTGTAAAATTTAATGTTCACGCAAATGATCAATGTCCCGGCTTAAGGCTTTTCCAAAATTCCGGGGAAAGCAGAATAAGCATCGGATAAAGCTCCAGTCGGCCCGCGAGCATATCGAAAATCATTACGTATTTCGACAGCGGCGAAAACATGGAAAAGCTTTCCGTAGGTCCGGCCTTGCTAAGGCCCGGGCCGATATTGTTGATCGTCGCCGCAATCGCCGTAAAGTTGGTCGTAAAATCATAATTATCGAGCGATACGATAAATATTGACACAACGTACACGATAATGTAGGCTATCATATACACGCTCACCGACTGCACTATCTCCGGCGGCACGGTTTTCCCCTCGCTTCTGAGATTTACCACGCGCTTGGGGTGGAAAAACAGCGTCAGCGAATTTTTGACCGAACGGCACATAATAAGCACGCGCGATACCTTTATACCGCCGCCCGTACTGCCCGCGCACGCGCCGATAAACATCAGCGTAAGCAGTACCATCAGGGCAAGCTGCGGCCATGTGTCGTAATCTATCGTTGTAAAGCCGGTAGTCGTAATAAGCGACGCGCATTGGAACACGATATGCCGTATCTTATCGCCCCAGGCCATATCGGGCAGAGTCCCGTTCATTAAAAACGCGATTGCTATAATCGCCGCCGCGCCCAAAATTATAAGCAGATAATAGCGCGCTTCCTCATGTATCGCCGCCGATTTGAATTTTCTCGTGGCGAGCAGGAAATACACGCCGAAATTTATACCGAACATTATCATAAACGCCGTAACGACCCATTGAATATACGGTGAATAGCTTGCCATACTGTCGGCCTTTACGCCGAATCCGCCCGTACCGGCCGTTCCGACGGCGGTCGTTATCGCCTCAAACACGGGCATGCGGCCTATCACAAGCATGATAAATTCGGCTATTGTCAGCGCAAGGTAGATCGCGTAGAGCGCGAACGCCGTCTGTCTTACCTTTGGCAAAAGCTTGCTGACAGTCGGCCCGGGACTTTCCGCGCGCATTATATTCATATGCGTTCCGCCGCCCGTCATGGGTATAAGCGCGAGCAAAAACACCAGTACGCCCATACCGCCTATCCAGTGCGTCAATGACCGCCAGAACAGCGACGCATGCGAGAGCGCCTCAACATCGTCGAGTATGCTTGTTCCGGTGGTCGTAAAGCCAGACACCGTTTCAAAAAGCGCGTCCGTAAACGACGGTATATCGCCGTTCATCACGAACGGCAGACATCCGAAAACACTCATCAGTATCCATGCCAGCGCCGTCACGACAAATCCCTCGCGCGAGTAGAACGTCATGCGCTTAGGCTTCCTGAACACTATCAAAATTCCCGTTACTATACATACCGCCGCTATTACCGCAAACGCCGCGCCGTGCTCCTCGCCGTATATAAGCGATACCGCGAACGGCGTAAGCATAAGCGCGCCCTCTATAACAAGTATCCAGCCGAGTATGTACGCAACCGCCTTGTAATTCACAGTTATCCCCCGTTTCACTCTTTAATCAAATATTTCCTCTATGCTGCTGAGTCCCGTATGCGCGGTAACTATCGTGACCATGTCGTCCGCGCGGAGCACATCGTCGCCGCCCGGTATAAACGCCCTGCCGCCGCGGTAAATGCAAACTATAAGCAGATTGTTTTTCAGCTTCATGTCCTTTAACGGCACGTTTATCCGCGAAAAATCAGGGTGCACGACAAATTCTATCGCCTCCGCGCGGCCGCCGTACATATGATAAAGCGTCTCTATTTCACTGCCGATAGTATTTTTCTTCGCGCGCACATATTTTATAATCATTTCCGCCGTTATCATGCGCGGATAAACCACGCTGCCCAGTTCCAGCTCGTTTATTACGTTGGAAAAATTAATATGATTGATTTTCGTGACCGCCTTGATCCCCGGCGCGGCTTTCATGCCGTAAAGCGACAAAATAACATTTTCCTCATCTATGCCGGTAAGCGGGATTATCGCGCCCGTACGCGACAGATCCTCCTCGCTTAAAAGCGTCTCGTCTGTTCCGTTTCCGTTTACGATGACGGCTTCGTCCGGCAAAAGCTCGCTCAGCTCGGCGCAGCGTTTTGAATTGATTTCGATAATTTTGACCGCCACGCCTGACTTTATAAGCATACGCGCCAGATAATACGAGGTGCGTCCGCCGCCTATCATCATAACGGAGTTTACCTTATGATTTTCAATATTGATTTTCCTGAAAAACGCGAGCGCGTCCTTCGGCGTCGCGGCAAAGGATACAATATCTCCCCCGCGCAGCCGGAATGAACCGTTCGGAATGGTGATCTCACCTTTACGCTCAACCACGCACACAAGGATATTAAAATCGCGGCTGCGCTGAAATCCCGAAAGCTGCATACCGTCAAGCGCGTTGCCCTCGGGTATTTTAAATTTTATAAGCTCGGCCGAGTCCTTGGCAAACGGACTTACGGAAATAGCCGAGGGGAAATGAAGTATTCGTGAAATTTCCCGCGCGGCTTCCAAATCGGGGTTTATAATCATTGATATACCAAGCTTATCGCGCAGGTAATTAAGCTCGTCCGTATATTCGGGGCTTCTCACCCTCGCCACGCACGCGCATTCGCCTACCATATTCGCCAGCGCGCAGCATAATAAATTAAGCTCGTCGCTGTCGGTGACCGCGATGATCAAATCAGCCGACTCTACTCCCGCCTCAATAAGCGTCTTATAGCTCGAACCGTTGCCGACTACGCCCATTATGTCGTACGTCTCGGCAAGATGATCTACCACCTCGCGGTTTTTATCCACGATCGTTACATCGCAGCCCTCGTCTGTCAGCTTGCCGGCAAGCGTAGATCCGACCTTGCCCGTACCGACGATAATGATTTTCAAAATCATTCCCTTATTCTGCTTCATATTCGGCTTTATTTTTTCGAGTATAGACATAACCGACCTCCTATATGCATATAGATATTATATTATACCACTATTCGCAAAAAATTTCAATATATTCCCCGGAAAATTTTAAACATATCCGTACACACCGCGTACGGACACCTCCCCGGAGGACACATAGATCCTGTTTTCGCCGCCGATATCCACGATAAGCCGTCCATCCTCCGCAATTCCGACAGCCGTTCCGGTAACGGCGCCGCTGTCATATAATACGCTTACACGCCGTCCTATGTTAACGCACAGCCTTTCATAGCCGGCAATTATGTTTTTCAGGCGGTTTTTCAGGTACTCGCCGTAAAGCGGCTCAAATTCCTCCGTCACGCGCCGTATAATGGGCGCGCGGGCATATGATTTTCCCGTCTCGATCCGCAGCGACGTCGCCTTATCCGCGATTTCACCCGGAAATTCCGAAATATTTACGTTTATGCCCATCCCGCATATTATATAGTTCACACGCTCCATTTCGGCCGACATTTCCGTTAAAATGCCGCATACCTTTTTCCCGTTGATCACAACGTCGTTAGGCCATTTTATTTGCGCCCCGAACTCCTCCAGGGCGCGGCATACCGCAAGTCCGGCTATAAGAGTAATCTCCGGGGCGCGTGACGGAGGTATTAACGGCTTGAGAAGCAGCGACATCCATATTCCGCCGCCCTCGGGCGACGTCCACGCCCGGCCCAGTCTGCCCTTGCCGCCGGTTTGCGTCTCCGCCGTAAACAGCGTTCCGTCAGGCTCGTCACAATGACGCTTCGCTTCGTTATTTGTCGAGTCCGTTGAACGGACATATTTTACATTCTGTCCCATAACCGACGTTTTAAGACCCGTTTTTATTTCATACTCCGTTATTTTATCCGGCGGGGCGGTAAGGCAATAACCCCTGTTCGTGGACGAAGAAATATCGTATCCCTCCTCCCTGAGCGCCTTTATATGCTTCCATACGGCCGCGCGTGATATGCCCAGCTTCCGGGAGATTTTTTCGCCCGAAACATATTCGCCGCTTCGCAGCATCTCAAGTATACTTTGCTTCATCCGAATCATCCTTTCCGCTTGATTATGTAATATAGAAACTATTATTTATACGTTTTTACCTTCAACCCGCCGTTTTTGAGGGCGGTAAGCGTGATATCGCCGTTTTTGTCAGTGCGCAGAATATCGGAACCTGAAAGGCGGTCCAGAACCGCCTCGGACGGCAATCCGTAGCCGTTATCGGCGCCGACGCTTATAACCGAGTATTCGGGCCGTACGGCATCCGCGAACATTTCGCTTGTAGATGTATCGCTGCCGTGGTGCGCAACCTTTAAAATATCCGCCGGCCCGACAAACCCGGACGATATAAGTCCGTATTCCTCCGCCTTAGGCATGTCTCCCGTATAATAGCACGACACACCGTTATACGCCGCCCGCACAAGCAGAGATTTATCGTTTTCATCCTCGCCCAAAAGTGAATTTTCACCCGGAGGGTATATCGCGATTTTCAGTCCTGATTTAAATTTTAACGAGACAGGCTTTGTAACCGTGTGGATCTCCGTACCGTACTTGCGCGCGGCAATTATTAAATCGCGGTAAATCTCGTTATCGACCGGCGTTTCGGGAAGATATAAATGATGTACACGCATATTCTTAATAGCCGCCGTAATGCCCTGAGCATGGTCGCTGTGACAATGGGTCACAATGGCGCAGTCAATATCCGAAAGTCCCAGGCTGTTCAAATAAGGGAGATACACGCTCTCGCCCGGATCATATTCATTAAATTCATTGCCTCCGCCGCCGTCGATAAGGACCGTGCCCCTGTAGGGCAGCCGCAAAATTGCGCCGTCGCCCTGCCCGACGTTAACGAATGTGAAATCCGCCTGCGAAAGCCGCGGTACCTCACCCGCAATCACTATAGAAAACATTGACACCGCCGCGCATATGGCCAGGAAGCCGTTATAGCGCTTTTCCTTACATATAAGATAAACGCCGTAGACAGCGGCATAAAACGATATGATCGTCAGCGCTCCCACCGTCGGCAAAGCTATATGCGAAAACGGCAGCGCGTCTATAAGATACGGCAGCTTCATATAAATCCACAGCATCGGGGTAATGATCTCGCCTATCACCGGAGCGCGGCCGAATAAAGCGAGCGATGCGATAAGTATAGGTGAAAGCGCAAATATCGCGAGAGTCGCTGCCAGAAAAATAAAGGAATAAAGTATATGATATGTAGTTATCCCGTTAAAATACAGCGCATACAGCGGTAACAGTCCGACGGAACATATACTTGCGGAAACAATCATCCTCTTCACATATTTATTTTTCACATTAATACGCCGGCTTACCGGTTTATAAAACAGACTTATAAGAAAGCTTGCCGCAATGCTCATAACAAATCCCGCCTTATACAGCATAAGCGGATTTGATATGCCGACCGCGAGTACGACGGCGCCGAGCACATCGGGAAACCATATATATCCGAGACGCCTTCGGAATATCACGATAAACGCCGCGACAAGACAGCATTTGACAAATACCGGATGCGAGCTTTGCGCCATCGCGTACAAAACAAGCAGTACAACGAGCGCCGCGTCGCGGTATTTACGCTTCGTAATCCCCGAAAACAGTCCGACCGTACCGATTATCAGCATGACGTGCAAAAACGCGGGATAGAAAAACCGAGTCGTTCCGGTACGCGTCAGAACAGCGCCGAACTCGTCGGAAAATTTTACCGGCTCTCCGACAATTATTGCCTTTAGCAGCAAACCTTTGTCTCCGTGTACATATTTATCTAAAATTTGGGAAATACTGTTTTTCAGGGTCTGGGCGTACGAATAAACGGAATAGGACTTGATCTCCGTATCCGATTTCACAGGCGAGGCCGAAAAGCAGCGATAAAATATGCCCTTGGATTTATAATCCCGCTTTAAATCAAAGCCGTTCTCGTTCATTTTGCCGTCTATCTCGCGCACAAAGCCGCTGAAATCAACCGTGTCGCCGTAATCGAATTTCACCGGAGAGGTGATAAGCACGTGATCTCTTACCTCCGACGTTACACCGTCGACCGACGCGTAACGCACATCCACGACGTAACGATTATTCTCATAATCGGTACGCGGTATTTCGCATATGCGTCCCGTGAGGGTGACATACATGTTTTCATAGCGTCCGACGCCAGACATACTCGGGATCCCGTAATAATATGAAAGAACAGCGCCTAAGCAAAACGCCGTTATTACAAGCGCGCTCACAATACCGAAGCCGCGCCGGAAGATTCGCCGGATAAGGCATATCGCAAAATACACCGCGGCAAACAGCAAAACGATCGTTACATTGATTTTCGGCGATATATAGACTCCCGCGGCGTACGCGGCGGCAATATACACAATACCCGTCATCGCTCGCCCCTCCTCCTTAAAGTGATATATATAGTATATCAGATTTTGCGGTATTCTTCAAGAAAATATCAAATTTATGCGGGAATAATGCGGAAAATACGGCTTATATTACAAAACGATTACACGAAAACGCGGTGGGTTGACATAATTACGCCGTTTGTGCAATATTTCTGTAACATTAGTGAAATTTTTAAATTTTTCATTTTTGTGAGAATTGCACAAATAATATTGATATACTTTAGAATATATATCCAAAAAATATGATAAATTGATAGTTTTTCGGCGTTTTTTGTTACAAAAAGATTTCAAAACAGTTTCAAGTATCAAAAAAGGGGGTTGACAAAAGGCAATGATTGCTGTATAATCCTATTTGTAACCAAAATGAAACAAAAAGGAAAACAAAATGCAAAACTGTAACATTGCAGAAATGTTCGGTTTTGCAAAAACAGGAGGTTTTACACTTATGAAGAACTTGAAGCATTCGATTGTCGCAATGATAGCAATCGCAATGATAAGTTCACTCGCCGCTGTACAGGCGGCAACGATCAACAGTGACAAGCAAACGACAGAATCCCGCATCAACGCGGCGGCGGCTTTGCAGAACATCACCATCGCGGAGGTCGGGGATGACTCAGGAAAGGGAGTGGCAATAGCTCAGTCGGTTCAGGCTGAGACATCAGAGGATGAAAAAAGCTTTTTTCAGCTCGGATACGTAATGCTTACAGATGGCGTACTCGACGTTCATGAAATGCCTTCATACGAGTCGTCGGTTATAAATTCGCTGAACGCGTGCGACCAGGTTGAAATCCTCGAAAATACCGAGGGTTGGTACAAGGTCCACTGCGGAGACGTGCTCGGCTACGTTCCGGCGGAAAAGGTGACAATCCAGCGTGAGGACGCGGATTACGCGGCAATGCACTATCAGAATTATAAGCGCGCAACCGTTCAGACGGAGGGTTCTGTATATTTAAGAGCGGAGGCTTCGACTGACAGCGAGGTAATTGATGAGTTTGAAGCGGGCACGGAGGTTATCGTGCTCTGGAGCGAGGGCGACTTTATAAGAGTGGCCTACGGCGACGACTATGACGAAGGATACATTATAAATACCGCTCTTGAGCTTACGGGAGATTGGATCGAGAAATCCTCCGTTGCGGAGCGTCAGCAGGAGGTAGCCGAGCGCCGAGCAATGGAAGAGGCGGCGGAGGCCGCGTCACGCGCGGCGGCAAGCCGTACAACGGAATACAGCGTTCCGGCGGATTCGACCAGCGCTCCGGATTCGACCAGCGCTCCGGATTCAGCTCCGGCGGAATCATCATCTAAAGGGCAGGCGCTTGTAGATACCGCCATGCAGTATCTGGGCGTGCCGTACGTATGGGGCGGAACATCGCCCTCGGGCTTTGACTGCTCGGGTCTTATGCAGTACGTATGCGAGCAAAACGGCATAAGCATCGCGCGTGTAGCGGCTGACCAGAGAAACTGCGGCACATATGTAAGCCGCGACAATCTTGAACCGGGCGACCTCGTATTCTTCGACGGCGGTTCGGGCATACATCACGTAGGAATGTACGTCGGCGACGGAAACATGATCCACGCGCCTCAGTCGGGCGATGTTGTTAAGATCTCGTCAATAAATACCGACTACAGAATATCCCAATACGCGGGCGCTGTACGCGTATATTAATTAAAGCAATTACCTGCTTTAGCTTTACCCTTTGACGTGTTTTGCTTGGCAGACACAAGAAACCGTTTTCGCGTTACGTACGCGGAAGCGGTTTTTTGTATATTGACTAACCGCAGTTTTGTGATACAATAGAATTATGTTGGTTATCCGCGTGAAAAATTACCGTATATCCTGTAATAAACGGCGCGGAAGGGAATATATTTTGAAAAAACGATATACACAAGCAATGCTTGAACGCGCCGTCCGACGGCGGTTCCGGTTTGCCGTATCTGATAAGGAGTGAGCATTATGTTTTTCAGGAAAAATTCATATGAAGCGGTGCGCGACGACAGGGACGTCGTTATGGAATCAAGCATTTGCACCGGCGAGAAAACAATCGGCTTTAAAAATCCCCGAACCGGGCGTATAGAACGCTCCGTGGTGGTGCGCAGCGAACAGGATATCGACGATTTCTACCGCGAGCATAAGCTGATCAAAACCAAGGAATTTAAGCTTTGACCGGCGTTTCGCATACGCCTTAATGATCCCCGATCCGCCTTTGCCCGATGGGTCAGCATTCCCGCGACTCTCCGTAAAATTCCGGGATAAATCCCGCGTCCGCCGATGTGATTTCCTGTGTAAACGCGTTTTTTATCCCGATTTTTACGCAATAATCCACCAGCGCAAGATATGCCCGCGGATTTATTTTCCTGTTTAATTCGGGGAAGTCTTCCGCATTGCCCGACGGTGTATATTGGCTCATTATACTTATGTAAATATTATCGCCGTACGTTTTGTACAGATAATCCATAATATGCTTCGAGTCGAGCAGCAGCCCCGGCAAAAGCATATGGCGCACCAACACGCCGCGCGTCATCATGCCGTTTTCATCAAACGTGTTTGCGCCTGTCTGTGTGAACATTTCGGCTATTGCGGCCGCGCACGTTTTAAAATACCCCGGAGCGGCGCTGTAGCGGACCGCGTATCGGTCGTCGTAATATTTCATGTCCGGCATATATATGTCAATATATCCGTTAAGTGATTTTATAGTGTCAACGGATTCGTATCCGCCGCAGTTATACACGATCGGCAGCGTTAATCCACGTGATTTCGCCGTATCGAGCGCGGCTTTAATCTGCGGCGCGTAATGCGACGGGGTGACGAGATCGATGTTATGCGCTCCCATTGCTTCAAGCCGCAGCAGCTCATCCGCAAGCTCCGGCGCGGTGAGATAATATCCGTCCCCGTTATGGCTTATACCGAAGTTTTGACAAAATACGCACTTCATCGCGCAATGCGAAAAAAATACCGCTCCCGAACCGTTTTTGCCCGATATGCACGGTTCCTCCCACATATGCAGCGCCACGCGCGCGGCCTTTATTACGGCGCCCGCGCCGCAAAATCCCGTTCCTCCGTTGATCCTGTCGGCGCCGCACTCTCTCGGGCACAGCCGGCATTTATTTAAATCAAGCACGACCATTCGCCTCCCTATTTGATATCCTCCATAATTGTAGCATAAAAGCTTCATTCGCGCAATAGCCCATATTTCCGCAAATATTTGTATAAAATTAACATATTTTACTTGAAATTAATTGTTAAGTGAGGTATAATACTATAAAATAAGCATAAAGTTCTTTATGTACGGAGGTAAACGCGCCGTATCCGGGCGCGGCAATCAAGAAAAACAATGGAGGAAGAAAAATGATAAGCAAGGCGTTCCAAAACATTGTAACCCAGATGTCTGAGGTTTTCGCAAAAAAATTCGGCATTGCCGACTCTAAGGGGCTTGTACTCGCCAAGGCCGGCGAGGAGATCGCGCCCGACCTTATAATGGAGCTGCTCGACGCGGCCGTAAGCAGCGACTCGATCATTCTAAAAAGCGGATATACCGTGAGACTTATGTCTAACGACCCGTACGCGAAATACATCGTCTATGTCGAGGGAATCGACGAGGTTTCGCGCTATTGCTGTAATGCCGTAGCTGTCGCCGCAAGTAATGTGCGCCATTATTACGACGAAAAATACGACAAGACTAATTTTATGCAGAACATATTATTTGACAATCTTCTCGCGTTTGACCTGCATCAGAAGGCGCGCGAGCTTCATGTCGATACCGATGTCTACCGCGCTATTTTCTACATTAAGGTTATTAAGGAAACGAACGAAAATGCCGTTTATGAGGTAGTCCGCAATATGTTCCCCGACAAGGAAAAGGACTTCGTTATAAATGTGGAGGGCAGTGACATTGTCCTCGTCAAGGAGGTTAGTGAAAACGCCGGTTCAAAAGAGATCGGGGATATGGCGCAGATGATTTTAAACACGGTAAACTCCGAGAGCATGAGCAAGGTATTGATCGGCCTTGGGTCTGTCGCGCCGAATATTGACGCGCTCAACGCGTCGTATAAGGAAGCGCAGGTCGCGATAGAGGTCGGGAAGGTGTTTAACGAGGAACAGAGTATACTCAATTACGATAATCTCGGTATCGGCCGATTGATTTATCAGCTCCCGATACGGCTTTGCGATCTGTTCCTAAAGGAGGTATTCCGCAAGGGTTCTATAGAAACGCTCGATGACGAAACTATACTTACAATCAATAAATTCTTTGAAAATGACCTGAATGTGAGCGAAACTTCAAGACAGCTGTTTGTGCACAGAAACACGCTCGTGTACAGGCTGGAAAAAATTTATAAGCTCACGGGTCTGGATTTAAGGAAATTTGACCAGGCGATAGTCTTCAAGGTCGCAATGATGGTATATAAATATCTTGAAGCAAATCCGATGAAAATCTGACGGCGATATGACACGCGGAGGCTGTCTTTGCGGCAGTCTCTTTTATGTTTCATCGATGAAGGGAGTGTCTTAATGGGAACAAAATCAAAAATAGTATTAACGGCGGTCATCTCTGTCGCCGCAACCGCGTTTGTTACCGCGAACGCGGTGAATTATTACAACCGCCATCTCGCCGCGTTTTTACCGGCGCGAAACGAGGAACAAAATTTAGTCAACAAGCTAAATACTGTTGAGTCATGTCTCGACTCGATGTATCTTTATGACTATGACAGCAGCGCGTTGACCGAATCGGCGATAACAGAGTATGTTGAGTCGCTTGACGAGCCGTATACGCATTATTACCCGCATGACGAATTCAGCGGATACATAGATGCGCTCTCCGAGGAATACACCGGGATAGGCGTTACGGTGTCAGTGAACGAAAACAACGAGATAGAAATTATTTCAACCTTCGAAAACAGTCCCGCGTATAATGCCGGAATACTGCCCGGAGACATACTCTCTAAGGTTGAGGGCGAGGAATTTTCCGGGGACCGGCTAAACGACGCTGTCGCGCGTATAAAGGACGGCGAGGCCGGGACGAGCGTGCATATTACCATACGCCGCGGTGGAAAGGATATGGAAATGGACGTAGAGCGCGGCGCGATAGAAACGGATTCCGTGGCCGGAGAAATGCTCGATAACGGCATCGGGCTTGTGCGCATATCCGCGTTTAACACGGCCGCCGAGGACGGCGAAAAGGATACGTATACCGAATTTAAGGAAACGGTGGAGCGGCTCCGCGGCGAGGGCATGGAAAAAATGATAATCGATCTTCGCGATAACCCCGGCGGCGAGCTGAGCGTGGTATGCAATATTGCCGATATGCTTCTCCCCGAAGGGACGATAACATATATTGAGTACAAGGACGGCGACCGTGACACGTATTCCTCGGACGCCGAAGCGCTCGGCATACCTCTCGCGGTATTGATAAACGGCGGCAGCGCCAGCGCCTCCGAAGTGCTTACCGGCGCGTTAAAGGATTACGGCGCGGCCGAGATCATCGGTACTACAAGCTACGGCAAGGGCATTGTACAAAACGTTATGCCCTTCGCTGACGGCTCGGGAATGTCGCTGACTGTCGCGCGGTATTTCACGCCCAACGGCGTATGTATACACGGCGTCGGCATAGATCCCGATAAAGAGGTCGAAATGCCCGAGGAATACGCGGATTTTTACGCCTCAAGCGTACCGCATGAAAACGATACTCAGCTTCAGGCGGCTATAGACAGTCTGTCGGATTGACATAATTCACGGATCAAACGCGCCGATTGCTTAAAAATTCGCGGCAGTCGTATAAAAGATATGTAATTAACAAAAAATTAATAAATATGACACAAAAATAATGTTGATTTTTTTGACGCACAGTGGTATAGTATATAAGATGTTTATACGCGCGGTATATGCGCGTACAAATGAAAGGAGTTTAAATATGGCTAAAAATACAGCAAAAAAGACAAAAACACCATTCGAAAAGGGACTTACGGCAATCACCGTACTTGTTATCTTAGCGGTCCTCGCGCTCGCGGTATTCGCTACATACGGCAAGGTTTCCGCCAATATCAAGGAACACGCGGTGCAGAAGGAATCAGAAGCGATATCTAAAGGCGAACAGGATCCGAATGTACGCTATATGGCGTCAAACGCGGGAATGAGTCCCGAGGATTATGTTGCTCAATACGGCCTGACATTGTCGGATGAGCTGACCGAGACGACCACGCTTGACGATATGGCTAATCTCATGACGGTTGAGAACTACTATAAGTTCAGTGACGAAAGCTCGGGACAGACGACGGACGTCGCGGCGGAGCTGGAAAAATGGGGCGCCGGCGATCTCGGCATAACTAAGGATACCGTATGGGGCGATGTTCAACAGAAGCTTACACTCGCAAAGTTCCTGGGCGAAGAGGATTTCAACAACCTCATAGAGCAGTATACGTCTCTCGGCTACGACGTAAGCTCGATCACGGCGGATACGACCATGGCTCAGGCAAATGAGGCTATTGAGGCTATAATGGAGCAAGGTCCGGTCAATTCGGCCGCGCCGGCGGATGACGCGGCGGCCGATACCGAAGCGGCAGACGACGAAGCGGCGGCCGATACCGAAGCGGCGGCCGATACCGAAGCGGCCGATACTGAAGCGGCGGCCGAATAAAAAAACTTTTAGGAAGGGTAATTAAAATGGCAGACGAGAAGAATTTAAACGAAAAGGGAATCGCCGACGCGGCGCGTGACGCCGCCGCGAAAACCGAAAACGCGGCGGACAAGGCGAATGATATCGCGGAGACCGTTAAGGACAAGGCGGACGACGTTATCGACGATATCAAGGACAAGGCGGACGACGTAAAAAAGACGGCGGAAAACGTTATAAAGAGCGCCGAAAATGATTTGAACGAAATGGTTGAGGGCCTTGAAAACGACGCCAAGGACGTATTCGAGCGCGCGGAAGAGGAAATTAAGGATATGGCCGACGGCATCGAGAACGCAATTGAGGGTCAATCCGAGGACGACGCAAGAAAGGCGGAGGTTGACGAGGCTGTAGCTCAGGCTTTGGCGGAGCGCGACGCGCAGGACGCGGCAATCAAGGCGAAGAAGAATAAGCGGCTCAAAATCGCCGCCTGTATCGCAGGCGCGGTAATTATTGTGGGAGGCGTGGTTTTAAGCGGATTCGTAAGCAAAACCGACGAAGGCGGCATAACCGTAAACACCTATGACGGATGGCTGCCGAAGCTTGTAAATAAATACAACCACATGGGCTTCGTTGATATTACGGGCAATACTATCGGAGGTATCGCAAAGAGCAGCGATACAAGCGTTGAGGATTTCAAGAAGCAGTTTGGCCTGCCGGATGATATGCCCGCAAGTACAATTGAAATGGCTGCCATGTATATGCTTCCGGCTAAAAATTACGGAATGATGTACGGTATCGATTTCGCGACAATGAAGGATCTAATGCATATCCCCGACACCACCGAGGATGGCACGGAGATTACCGAGGATACGCCTTGGGGCGTGGTTCAGGGCGAAATCGCCATTGCCGACTATATCGGCGATACAGGCGACGGCGCGGCGCTCAAGGACTTCAAGGACGAGTTTGGCTTCGGCGATGAAATAACGGGCGAAACAAAGTGGAAGGAAGTCCGCAATGTCGTTGATGAAAAGACAAGGCAGGACACAATTGAAAGCAAGAAGAAGGCGGCACAGGATGCCGAGGATGACGCGGCAGATACGGTTGACATAGACGACAGCGCGGCAGATACGGCCGATGGCGCGGCAGACGCGGCGGCAGATACAGCCGATGGCGCGGCAGACGCGGCGGCGGATAACGCGGCAGACGGCGCGGCGGCGGATACGGCGGATACCGCGGCGGACGCGGCTCCGGCGGAATAAATCGCGATATTTTGTGAAAAGCAAAAGAGCGTATCGAATGATACGCTCTTTCTAGTATTGGGATAATATCAATATCCCCCGAAAAGACAACTGCGGGGCATAAACCCCGCAGCGCCTTCTATCTCTCTAAGAAAGGATTGATAGAGCATGAAAATTAAAAAATTTTTGGCGTATAATTAACCCTCTCGGGATAATTATCTGTTTTATAATCAGAGCACATGCCCCGTTCACGCCGCGCAGAACATGCCTGTGCGGTCTGAAAGAGGGCGGAACAAACGTTCCGCACGTCTCTATTTAGCTCCCCCGTAACGCAAATCATTTAAACCCGTTGATTACACGCGTCGTTATACAGCATCATCCTTTTAATAACCAACGTCGGTTCGCACCGGAATATTATATTCGATTTTGTGTTATAATATTATTGTCCGGCCGTGTATAATTTTATCGCTAAACAAGATGATTAGCGAAATCAATCAACTACTGTAATTGTACACTATAAAAAAGAATTAGTCAATAGTTTTTTGAAATATTATCACAGGTATAGTTGATTTATACAAAAAAGCGCCGGTATGACCATATAAAATGCACAATATTATTAATTAAAGGAGAGAATATTATGACACCGACAAAACAACTATTAAATTACGTTTCTTACGGAGGACGGGACTGTCAATTTGTATGTGGGAGCGGAATTTCGCGTCCGTCCGAGACAGGAATTTGTGTCAGCAAAGAAAACAGTGCGGCAGTGACGGTTGAGGAATGGTTTAATGAATGGCTTGCGGAAATAGGGGTAAATCTGAAAATCTCTACCATCGCACTGTACAGAGTGTATCTTGAAACGCATATTACACCTTATTTCGCGAGCATGCGCGTTGGAGATATCACGGACGCCATAATACAGGATTTTATAAACTCCAAATCCGATTTATCGCCCACGACGGTACGCAATCTTGCGAAGTTTCTGAAATCTGGCTTTATGGCGGCGTGGGAGAAAGGACTGGCAGAACCTCTGCCGTGGAAAATAACGCTGCCGAAGAAAAGGCCGAAGCGGCTGCGCGTATTTTCAAAAGCGGAGCAAAAGGCGCTTGAGGACGCTGTACGCGCCTCGTCAAATCCCAATTATATAGGCATACTTATCTGCCTGTATACGGGACTCAGAGTGGGCGAGGTATGCGGACTGAAGTGGGAGGATATAAATTTTATGGGCGGAACGCTGACGGTGAACCGAACAATAAAAAGAATAACGAATATGAAGCAGGGGCGCGGAACACAGCTTGTAATACTGTCGCCGAAAAGCGCGTATTCGCAGCGTACGATCCCGGTTCCCGAGTTCTTTTTGGAGGAGCTGCGGGAATATAAACGGCTTCGCGGCAGTGAAGGCGAATATGTACTGAATAAGGGCGGAAATCCGATTGAACCGCGCACATATCAGTATCAGTTTGAGCGGATTTTAAAGGACGCGGGAATCGAAAAGGCAAAATTTCATACGCTGCGGCATACTTTCTCTACACGCGCACTCGAGATCGGCTTCGATATAAAAACCTTAAGCGAGATCCTGGGGCACAGCAGCGCGGATATTACGCTGAAAATGTACGCTCATTCGCTCGATGAGCATAAGCGGTACAGTATGAATCTGCTGAAAAATATTTTTTCCGCGTGATTGATTTCGCTAATCATCTTGTTTAGCGATAAAATGCCGTTTTGTACGGCAAATACATAATTTCCCCCGTTGGCCGGTGTGATATTTATCCATCGGTTTTGTTTTATCATTCAAAAAATGCCCTCTTTCCCATAAACTCTAAGCTTACAAGAAAGAAGGCACGGCATATCTCACCTTTTATATCATCCACTCGCGTATCATGGCGATTTCCTTTTTATAACCCTCGTCATCATTTGGGGTTTCGAGAATAAACGGCTTGCCCTGTAAAAGCGGATGACGCACAACATTACGCAGTGTGTCCGCGCCTATATGCCCCTCCCCTATTTTGTTATGCCTGTCCTTATGCGAGCCTCGGTCGTTCATGCTGTCGTTAAAATGTACCGCATATAGCCGGTCAAGTCCGATAATCCTATCAAATTCCGCCAAAACGCCGTCGAGGTCGTTTTCGATATCGCGCCCGGCGTCCCATGTATGGCATGTATCAAAGCATACCCCGAGCTTCTCCGGTACGTTAACACGGTCGATGACCGCGCGGAGCTCCTCAAAGCTGCGGCCTACCTCACTGCCCTTGCCTGACATCGTCTCCAGCAAAACAATTGTATTCATGTCCGGCCTTAATACGCTGTTAAGCGCTTCTGCAACAAGCTCAATACCTCTGTCCGCGCCTTGCCCGACATGGCTGCCCGGATGGAAATTGTAATAGTTGCCCGGGAGATATTCCATGCGCTCCAAATCATCCCTAAGCATATCCACGGAAAATTTGCGTATATCCTCCTTCGCCGCGCATACATTCATGGTGTACGGCGCGTGCGCGACAAGCGGCCCGAATTTGTGGGATTCCATAAGCGCGATAAGCCGCTTTACGTCCTCCGGATCGATATCCTTCGCCTTGCCGCCGCGCGGATTCCGCGTGAAAAACGCGAATGTGTCTCCGCCTAAATCAAGCTCCTGCTTCCCCATCGCCTCAAATCCCTTTGACGACGATACGTGATTTCCTATATAAATCATAGCTGTATCCTCCTTTTCATTATTATTTTACTATATTTTTCGCGGTTTTGCAATAATACTGTAAAAAATACGCGCCGTATATGTAAATTTGCTTGATTAACACGTGATTTTGGGGTATAATCTATATTAGGAAGGAATTGGTGTTATGAAAGCGAAATCATCATATATATGCACGGAATGCGGGTACAAATCACCCAAATGGATGGGCAAATGTCCCGGCTGCGGGCAATGGAACTCGATGCAGGAGACGATCGAATCGGACGCGAAAGCGTCAAAATCCATCTCAAGTCCGATACAGGCGTCCGTACGGCGCGGGGCGAGGCAAATGCGCGATATCAAGCCCGGGTTTGAAAAACGGCGCAAGACGGGATTAAAGGAGCTTGACAGGGTATTGGGCGGCGGTATGGTGCAAGGCTCTGTCGTGCTTGTAGGCGGCGACCCGGGAATAGGCAAATCCACACTGCTTCTGCAAATATGCCAATCGTCCGAAACGGATGGGAAAATCCTATATGTGTCGGGCGAGGAATCGGAGGGACAAATAAAAATCCGCGCCGACAGACTCGGTATTGACAATCCCGAGCTGTACCTATTAAGCGAAAACGATGTGGAAACGGCGATATCGGCCATACAGGATATAAAGCCGGATATGGTTATAATCGATTCGATACAGACAATGCATATAGATTCAATCGCGTCCGCGTCGGGCAGCGTTCCGCAAGTACGTGAGGCGACAAACGCGTTCATGCGGCTGGCAAAGGGCATGGGGATAATGATGTTCATTGTCGGCCACGTGACAAAGGACGGCGCGCTCGCCGGGCCGAGAGTGCTTGAGCATATGGTGGACTGTGTGCTCTATTTTGAGGGTGACAGGCAAACGTCATTCAGGATCCTCAGAAGTGTAAAAAACCGTTTTGGTTCAACAAATGAAATAGGCGTGTTCGATATGACCGATAAGGGACTTATGGAGGTCGCGGACCCGTCCGCGCTGCTCTTAGAGGGGCGGAATGAGAACATATCAGGCAACAGCATCGTATGTGTCATGGAGGGTTCGCGCGGCGTTATGGCTGAAATTCAGGCGCTTGTTACGCCTACCGGATTCGGCAATCCGCGCCGAATGGCGGCGGGGATCGATTTGAACCGTGTGATACTGCTTATAGCCGTGCTCGAAAAGCGCGCGCGGATGAATCTGGCAAACAGCGACGTGTATATAAACGTCGCGGGCGGACTGCGTATAGACGAACGCGCTGTCGATTTGGGTATATGCGCCGCGATTGCGTCGGGGCAGTCTGATGTGGTTATTCCGCCTGACATGATCTTCATCGGCGAGGTGGGTCTGGGCGGCGAGCTCAGAAGCGTATCGCAGCTTGAAAAACGCATCGGCGAGGCGGCAAAGCTTGGATTTTCCTCCGCGATCGTGCCGAAGCGGTCATTGAAAAATGTACGCGTGCCGGACGGCTTTGCCGCGTACGGAGCGAATACCATCGGCGATGTGATGCGGTTGATAAATAGGAAATAACGTCGTTTTATATTTGACAATTTTAACGAAAATGTGATATACTGATATTGTGAGGTGGGGAAATGGAACGCGAAGGAATATTCAAGCTACTGAAAAACGGACTGCCGGACGAGGAAACAACGGAACGGCTGTCGGAGGTATTCAAGGTATTCGGCGACAATACGCGCATACGCATTTTATGGGCGCTCTTTGACGATGAGCTGTGCGTGTACGACATTTCCGACAAGGTTGAGGTAAGCCAGTCGGCGGTAAGCCATCAGCTTCGGATTTTACGGCAGGCGCGGCTTGTCAAATCACGGCGCGACGGGCGGCAGACGTTTTATTCGCTCGATGACGACCATGTGAAAACTATCATTGAGCAAGTGTTAATACATGCCGAAGAGGACAGGCGCTGAATGCGTCAAAAAGGGACTGCCAAAGCAGTCCCTTTTTATGTTGCCGAAATATTATCAGTTGCCCCACGAAACGAGAACCATTGCGATATCCTTGGAATCGATGTTTCCGTCACGATTGAGGTCATAGCGAATGTACGCATCGTCAGCGTATTTACCTTCGGCGTTCTTCTTATCTTCATCCGCCATGCCGGTCTTGCCGAAGTACGCGACCGCCGCGGATAAGTCGTACAAATCGATTTTCTGTGTGTTATCGATATCTCCCGCAAGGAAGGTCTTTTGTGTATCGTCGGCCGTAACCGCTTCTCCGTTAACCTTGACTACCGTATGGTTTTCATCCATAAAGTTATT
>CANQYQ010000013.1 GCA_947628155.1 uncultured Clostridia bacterium | reverse complement strand
AGATATTCTCAATATCCGCATACGAAAATGCATCTGTACTTCCTAAAAATGTTTCAAATGAATGAGAGGGACCATTACGTACATTAATGGAATTCCAATCTCTGCGGCTATAACACTTGCACATAGGGTTTTTCCGCAGCCAGGAGGGCCGTAAAAAAGTAGTTTATTTATCGGAGCAACACCGTTGCACATTAGTATATCCCAATTTTGAAATTCACGAATGATTTCTTCTAACTGCAATATTTTTTCTTTAGGAAGAATCATATCGTCGAGATATTTATCGGGGTAACAGAATTCGACTTAGTGTGCCTCTTTATCTGTGTTTTGAGAAATAATTGCTTTCATTGTTGGCATTGAATTTATATAATTTTTCTTTGCTCCATGCAAAACCATTTCTAAATCATCAGCCAATATGGAGTGATTTTTTTCTCTCGTCGTTAATAATTTCATGAGCAGTTTTGATAAACAACTCTCTGTCATCATTGTTAAAGCTACTAAAGAGCTTCTTTAATAGATCGGCTCGTACCATACTTATAATCTCCTTTCTGAATTGCAAATTGAATTGGACAGCACAGTTAGTATTTATATAGTTCTGTCAAAATTTCATCATCTACGCAATTCCTTTTGCAATACTCAAGAAGGCGCATTTTTGCTAAACCACTTGGCGCAGTATGATTATTTTCCCACCGGTTTATTGTAGAGAAGCTCACATTTAATTCTCTGGCGAATTGCTCTTGTGTGCAATTTTGTTTCATACGAATTTGTTTCAAAATTTCAGAAAAAGCCATGTGCGTACACCTCCATATTTTATATTATAGCACATGCTATAGCAGATGGCAAGTATATGGCGCAAATTTTTGTAAAATATTTGCAATTTCTTTTGTTTTCTCTCTGCGGAAGGGACAACAGCGTATCCACATTCTGCTTTATGATCTCATATTCCTGAGCCTAGCTTCTCGCTGTCCTATAATACTCTGCAAGGAACTTTTGCATTGTAGCTGGTGCTGTTCCTCGCGGTCTGGTGTTCAACATAGCTTTGGCTCTTTCCTATCCTGGAGCGACGGCGGATAATCTGTGTTCCTTGCACAGTAGGTCAGATACGTGGCGTATCTCGTGATAGCTCCGTTTGTAGGAATGGTAGTGATTAGCTGAAACTCGTGAAAAGTGTTCTGTTTGTGGCAGATATTTTATAACAAACTCTAATAGATCGAAATATTGCGATAATTGCCGAAAACGTATTATTCAGTTACAGGCGGCGCAGCGTAAGCGTAAGCAACGGGAAATGTCACGATTTAGGACTGTTTAAGTGTAGGTATTATGCGAAGTTTAGAATACAAAAACGGAAGGTGGGATAAGTTATATTCCGACCTTCCGTTTTTTGTTATTCCATTTCGATTTTTATCACGTCTATAGTACGCAAGTAAGCTTTAAGAATATCCTCTAAATACGAAGTACACGATGGAGGAGCTTTTGATAAAAGCTCCATGCATGGTGTTTTTGCGGAGGATACATTTTCGCGTCCCAAAAGTAAATGATCTGCGGATATTCCGAAAGCTGTGCAGATCTTATAAAGCGTTTCTGCTGACATTCCTGTTGTTCCGTTCTCGATTTCTGCAAGAAAACGCCATGATATATCCACTTTTCCCGCAAACTGTTCACGAGTCAATCCCAAATACTCCCTTTGAAGACGCACTCTTTTTCCGATAATTGCTTTATCCATAAAACTCACCTCATTTTATATTTTACAGATCGACAGATTTTTCTGAATGTGTTATAGTAGTATTGTACGCTGATAGCGTATTTTACTACTATAGTTTAACGAAGGAGTGATTTTTATGAAAAAACAAATAGTTGGTCTAATTTTATCATCAACACTGCTAATTTCGGGTTCTGTGCTTGCAGTTGCCGACGATACGGAACAAAGTCAAGATGGATTTAATACAGAAGTGGAGCTTACCGCATCGGGAACATACTACGAACAATACGGAGTATATTTTGATAAATCCACAGGAACCATTACCGATGCGTCGGTAGAATTTACATCATTCAATATTCCCGAAAAAATTGACGGGGAGTTTGTAACAACAATTGAAGACTACGCAAAAATAAAACAATTTATATAAATTCTACTTGACATTTCATACTCTCTATGCCATAATACACTTGTTCACGCGGAGGCGGATTATTCGTAGGAAATAACGAGCCGAATAAGGTGATGGACTGAGATGTCCGTTTTCTTGTCCGACTCTTTTTTTGAATTATTCTGTATGTTGGGAGGAATACGATGGAAAACAAAAAAACAGCAAATAAATTTCATATGCTGTGGCATTTTATGCGGGGGAGCAAGCGGTTTTTCCTGATCGGCGTACTGGCGACCATAGCCGTAACGCTTCTCGATATGCTATCCCCTCAGATCATGCGTACCACTATCGACAGCGTGCTTGGCAATTCCGCGCTTCCCGCGAGCATGGCGAAGTTGCTGGAAGCTATAGGAGGACGGGAATATCTTAGGGCGCATCTGTGGTGGCCCGCGCTCGCGGTGCTTGCGACAGCGGGTATCGCGGCTGTGTTTCGGTATATTTCGACCGTGTCCAACACTCAGGCGGCGGAAACGCTTGTTAAAACAATGCGCGACGACCTGTTCGGGCATATTCAGCATCTGCCGTTTTCATGGCATATGAAAAATCAGACGGGCGATATGATCCAGCGGTGTACCTCCGATGTGGATACCACAAAGCAATTTGTCAGCGAGCAGCTTGTGAATGTTTTTCGCATTGTTCTGCTTTTGGTTTTATCGCTTGCGTTCATGTTTTCGATGAATGTGAAGCTCACATTGGTGGCGGTCATTACATTTCCCGTTATAATCGCTTTTTCGGCGGTATTCCACAGTCGGATAGGGCGTTTGTTTACGATATGCGACGAAAACGAGGGCGCGCTGTCAACGCTGGCGCAGGAAAATCTGACCGGGGTACGCGTTGTGCGCGCTTTCGGGCGCGAAGCGTATGAAAAAGACAGATTTGAAAAGCAGAACAACAAATACACTGACGCGTGGATGAAACTGTGTATGATACTCGCGAAATTCTGGGCGACCGGCGACGCGCTTTCGGGACTGCAGATAATGCTTATGGTAGTTCTCGGCTCGGCGCTTTGCGTAAAGGGTTCGCTTTCCTCGGGCGAGCTTATCGCGTTTATATCGTATAACTCCATGCTCGTATGGCCGGTGCGTAATTTGGGACGCATGATCTCGGATATGAGCAAAACGGGCGTTTCGCTGGAGCGCATATATTACATAATGTCGTCGCCCGTTGAGGAGGACAAACCCGATTCGTTTACTCCGCCGCTTGACGGGGATATACGCTTCGAGCACGTCAGCTTCGGCTACGACAGTACGCCGGTGCTGCATGACGTAAGCTTCACCATTCCCGGTCACACCACCTTCGGAATTTTAGGCGGCACGGGAAGCGGCAAAACTACGCTTATGTATCTTCTTAACCGTTTATATAACTTGCTGCCCGGACAGGGGAGCATTACCATAGGCGGAGTTCCTATAGAAAAAATCAAGCTGGATTGGCTGCGGTCAAATATCGGTATGGTTCTGCAGGAGCCGTTTTTGTTCTCGCGTACTATCGGCGAGAATATCGGAATTACAAATGACGATCTGCCTCGGAATGAGCTGCGCCGAGCGGCGCGTATAGCGTGTCTTGAGGATACCGTGCTCGATTTTGCGAAGGGCTATAACACGATAGTCGGCGAGCGCGGCATCACGCTTTCGGGCGGACAGAAGCAGCGCGTGGCGATTGCACGTATGCTTACGCAGAGGTCGCCTGTCATGGTGTTTGACGATTCGCTGTCGGCGGTCGATACCGAAACGGACGCGAAAATACGTGCGGGACTGCGCGAGGGATTGGGCGACGCTACCGTTGTGCTCATATCTCACCGTATCACAACGCTGATGCACGCCGATAAAATCATGGTTCTCGATAAAGGACGGGTATCGCAGATAGGTACCCATGACGAACTTATATCAGTTCCGGGTATTTACCGTGATATTTACAATTTACAGCTTAAAAACGAAGAGGAGGCGGATGAATGATGAAACACAGCGAGGAACACCTTCATTTGCCGTTCTTCGGCTTGGGCGAACTGTGGAAATATATACGCCCGTACCGCGCGATATTTTTCTCCATGCTTCTGCTCGGACTTGTCGGCACTGTCGGCGACGTAATACTGCCGCTGTTCCAGCAGTACGCGATCGACCATTTCGTCGCGGCGCGCACGCTTCACGGACTGACGGCGTTTATATGCGCCTATGCGGGAGTGCTGGCTGTACAGGTATTGCTGAACGCCGTATCCTCATATCAGGCGTGTCAGGTCGAGATGTATGTCGGACGCGATTTAAAACGCGCGAGCTTTAATCATCTGCAAACGCTGTCGCTGTCGTATTTCAATACAAACAGCGTCGGATATATCCACGCGAGAGTTATGAGCGATACGAACAGACTCGGCTCTCTCGCCGCGTGGGACAGTATCGACTGCATATGGCGCGGAACGTATGTAGTCGGCGCGATAATCGCTATGCTTACAATAAATTGGCGGCTCGCGCTGTGGGTAATTTTGCTGGCGCCGCCGGTAGCGCTGTTTTCCGTGTACTTTCAGGGAAAGCTGCTCGTATTGAACCGTCGTATACGCGAAATAAATTCGCAGATCACCTCCAACTTCAACGAGGGCATAACGGGCGCGAAAACGGCGAAAACGCTTGTTATCGAGGATAAAATGCAAAATGATTTTGAAAGCGACTCGCAGGATATGCGCCGCACCTCCGTACACGCCGCCCGCTATAAAGCGATGTTTTCCGCGCTTATCAGCTTTTCTGCGTCTATGGCGCTGTCGGCGGTACTATGGCGCGGCGGAATTATAACGCTGGACGGCGTTATGACGATAGGCGTTCTGTCGGTGTTTATGTCGTACGCTCAGGGACTTATCGAGCCGATACGCTGGCTTGTAAACGCCATGTCCGACCTTGTGACAGTACAAGTGAATATAGAGCGCTTCACCCGTTTGATGCGCACGCGCCCCGACGTGCGCGACAGCGAGGAGGTAACAAGACGCTACGGCGACTGCTTTACTGCGAAACGCGAAAACTGGGAGCCGCTTCACGGAGATGTGGAATTTGACCATGTGACCTTCCGCTATCCCGACGGAGACGAAACAGTTTTAAAGGATTTCTGCCTGCACGTGCCACAGGGAACGACCGTCGCTATCGTCGGGGAAACGGGAGCGGGCAAATCGACGCTTGTAAATCTTGTCTGCCGCTTTTTTGAACCCACCGAGGGCAGAGTGCTGATCGATGGACGCGACGTGCGCGAACGGTCGCAGCTGTGGCTCCACAGTCATATCGGCTATGTGCTTCAGACTCCGCATCTGTTTTCCGGCACGATCCTGGAAAATCTTCGCTACGGCAATCCGAACGCAACTATGGAAGAAATAGAAAACGCGGTAAAGAGCGTTCACGCGGACGAGATAATGAAGCGAATGGAAAAGGGATATGACAGCGACGTGGGCGAGGAGGGCGATCTGCTGTCAACGGGCGAAAAACAGCTTATCAGCTTCGCGCGCGCCATCCTCGCCGACCCGCGCATCTTTGTGCTGGACGAGGCGACGTCCTCGATAGACACTATGACCGAAAAATATATTCAGGAAGCGATAGAAAAGCTGATGACGGGACGGACCTCGTTCGTGATAGCCCACCGCCTGTCCACGATACGCCGCGCAGATATTATCCTTGTGGTAAAGGACGGCGCCATAATCGAGCGCGGCACCCACGAGGAATTACTCGCAAAGCGCGGCTATTATCACAGCCTGTACACGCGCCAGTACGAGGAGGAATTAAATTCCGATTATTGGAAGGATTGAGGAAAATCAGCAATTTCAAAGCGGCAGCCTGTATCGGCAGCCGCTTTGAATTAAGACAATTGAAAACGATTGCTACTTTTTGCCCAAAAAGAAGCGATTTTTATGGCAATCCATCATTGCAGTAATAAAAATTATCACGATGTCGCCTATTGGAGCGGTGAAAAGTTGATAAACTGATTATGCGATTTTGAAAAATTTTTAAAAAGTCATTATTTTTCGATTTTTATTTGTTACCTATATATAGAAGGAAAAAAATCCCAACTTTTTTAACCATTGCTAATAAAGGCGGGATATCTATTAACAACGGGAAAAGTATAAATAATTTTTCTGAAAATGGTTGTTATTTTGCGCTTTCAAACGTTCACAAATTAGGGGACAAAAATCAAAGACCAATAGCGATACCATTCGATATGAGCGCATTTAAAGCAAATACGCTTATGTGCTCTAATACCGCAATTGATTGACAACCGAATATTCCATTCATCAAATACGTTCTTGTATTCGGTCGGTATGCTATTATCAGAGGATGTCTGCTGTGGCTGCTCCATCTGAGTTTGAGTTTTATCATCTTGCGGCTGTACAGTTTCCTGATTATCTACTACCGCATTACCCGTCATTTCCGTGGCAATCACCTGAGTCGTTTGCGTAGCGTATTTCTCGGAAGAATTACCACACATTAACAGAAAAGCGCCAATCACGGTTACGATAACAATCGCGCCAATACAGCCAACCTTTTTACTCTTTTTCTTCTGCTGAATAGGCGGCTGGCCGCTGGCGGCAGGGGTAGGAATCGGCTCACTGACAACATCAAACCAGTTTCCGCAATTTTCGCAAAAAACGGCATTATCATTTACTTCTTTTCCGCATTTTTCACATTTTTCATAGGTTTTCCTCCTTAAAAATAGTAGATTAAAATTTCATATATGATCCTGTTGCCGGGGATTGAATGGCTGTTCGCAACAGACGCGGAATGAGGAGGGGAGGACGGATGAAACGCTTTATTTATGAATATGGCTTGCCAATTCTATTATCAGTGGTAACAACCATCGTAGTCCATGGATTATTAGGTCTGTTACTACCGCAACTGCGACCGGAACTGAAAATAATTTGACAGAAATGTTATCTGATGATATAATATTATCAGATATTAATTGTCTGTTATATGGAAGAAAGGAAGTGCGAAATTGCCTAAGATACCATATAACAAACGAAAGGATGGACGCTGCTATAAACAAATTGTAATAGGAGTTGATGAAAACGGCAAACGAAAAGTAAAGACATTCTACGACAGAGACTGGCGTGCTTTGGATAAACCTATCGCTCATATAAAAATAGACAAGATTAAACCCGTACAAATAGAACATTTTGCGGATTTATATGCAAAATGTGTTATTGCGTCAATCAAGAATCTATCGTGCTTTCTGAAACGCATATAGGAGTACCTTTAAAGAGTGTTCAATATATGATGGGCATGAGAACATTGATATGACGTTGAGCGTATATACCGATGTTAGAATTGACAACAACAGTATCATAAGAATGATTTTTGGAAATAAAAAAGTACGTCAAAAGTATGTCACACGCGTCTGTCATGACAAACTAAATATTCTAAAATCGCATAACAATGCAAATTTTGCGAAAACGGTTGAAAAAAAGTAATAGTTATGATAGAATATAATCAATAAATTATGAATAGGAGAATGAACCATGAAAAAATTTATTACAATGCTAATTGCGGCGGCGACGATTTTCACGGCGTCGGCGGCTATTGCGGCTGATAATGAGCCGACGGTATATTTAAACGGCGAGCAGATGACGTTCGACGTAAATCCGTTTATCGAGGACGGCAGAACGCTCGTGCCCATGCGCGCGATATTTGAGGCTGTGGGCGCGTCTGTAACGTGGGACGAAGAGGACAGAACGGTTCACGCTATACGCGAGAAGGACGGGGAAGTGTCGCTTGTGTCATTGCAGATTGATTCCGCGGCAGCCTTTGTAAACAGCGGGGCAAAAGAGCTTGATGTTCCGGCGAAAATTGTAGATGACAGAACCTTTGTTCCGCTGCGGTTCGTTATCGAGTCGCTCGGCGAGCGGGTAGAGTGGGACGCGGATAACTATGCGGTGAAAATTACGACCGCGCAATAATTTTAAAAGAGACGAGGAGAGACGAGAATGACAAAAAAAGGCAGATACGGAGAATATGGCGGTCAGTACGCGTCGGAAACGCTTATGAACGCGCTTATCGCGCTGGAGGACGCGTTTGAAAAATACAAAGACGACCCGGAATTTGTCGAGGAGCTGAATTTTTATCACAAGCAGTATACCGGCAGGCCGTCGGTACTGTATTACGCGAAAAAGATGACAGAGGACTTGGACGGTGCGAAAATTTATTTAAAGCGTGAGGATTTAAACCATACCGGAGCGCACAAGATCAACAACGTTATCGGTCAGTGCCTGCTTGCCAAGCGAATGGGCAAGAAGAAAGTAATCGCCGAAACCGGCGCGGGACAGCATGGAGTCGCGACGGCGACATTCGCGGCGGTGCTGGGCTTAAAATGTGATGTTTACATGGGCGTTGAGGATACGAAACGACAGTCGCTTAACGTGTTCCGAATGAAGCTTTTGGGTGCGGATGTAGTACCCGTTTCATCGGGTACGGGTACGCTCAAGGATGCGACGAATGAAGCGATGCGCGCGTGGTGCGCACATGCCGACGATACGTTTTATGTGCTCGGTTCGGCTGTCGGACCGCATCCGTATCCGGCGATTGTAAAGCATTTTCAGAGCATTATAAGCATTGAAGCAAAAAAACAGATAATGGAAGCAGAGGGACGCTTGCCCGATGCCGTTATGGCGTGCGTGGGCGGCGGCTCGAACGCGATAGGAATGTTCGCGGACTTTATTGATGAGCCCTCGGTTAAATTATACGGCGCGGAAGCCGCCGGCGATGGTGTTGATACGGAGCGGCATGCCGCGTCGATCACAAAAGGAACGCTCGGCGTTCTGCATGGCATGAAGTCGCTGTTTTTGCAGGACGAGGGCGGAAATATAATGCCGGTTTATTCTATTTCGGCCGGTCTTGATTATCCGGGGATCGGCCCGGAGCACGCGCATATGGCTAAGACTGGCCGCGCGGAGTATTATCCGATAACGGATAAGGAAGCGGTGGATGCGTTTGTGTATTTGTCGCGCATGGAGGGGATCATTCCCGCTATTGAATCGGCGCATGCGATCGCGCTGGCAAGGAAAATCGCGCCGACTATGGATAAGGATAAGATTATGATAATCTGCCTGTCGGGACGCGGTGATAAGGATGTGTATTCCGTAGCGAAATATCTCGGTGAGGACATAGAAGAACAATAGAAAAATAACCGACTGATATTGAAATATAAGCGGGCCGTATGCGAAAGCAGTACGGCCTGTTTAATTATGATGCTCATTGCCCGCGTTCTCGGATTTTGCCGCTTATATACCAAGGGCGCGGCATGAAATGACGAAAAACCCCGTATAATTCCCGGATATATCAGAAAATCGGCAGCAGCGACCCAATATCATAGATGCTCCCATGTTTTAATTCTACGATTTCGACGTCATGCTTTCGGCAAAAATTTACAATTTCACCGCCGTTGGGATGCGTGTCGAGCTCTCCGTTTACGGCAAGCGAATGCGGAGCGATAAGTCCGGACGCGCCGCCGATAAAACCGTAATTCATACCCGGCAGCTCAATATGCCCCGGTTCGATCAAAAGCGCGTCAAGTCCGTTTTCACGCGCGGCGGCGCAAATGCCCGTGTCGGCGGTAATAATTGCCTTTTCGCCTACGACGCACGTACCGCACTTCGCGTATCCCTGACGCACGTTTATTGTTCTCCGGCCGGTGTTTATACGCGCCTGCGAGGTCTTTAAGTTCAGAAAAGCATATCCGCCCACAACAGCGATATTATACGTTATATCGCGGGGATACTCGGGCGACAACTCGATTTCTCCGCGGATCATACGGGCGTCCGGCAGCAAATTATTATAATATTCCCATGCATCGGGCGCGCATATGAATTTATTTTCGCCCATGTGCAGAATAGTCATGTCGGGATGTGAGCAAACCGCGGGGCACAGATTGCGCGATTTATATGACAAAATCGGCTCAATGCCGAGGACTTTAAGCGAATCGAGCGTTTCGGTATCCGCGCGGCGATCGACGATCATACCCTTTGCCGGTCTGTCGGGCAGATTGGGATTTTCAAAAAAATTCATGTTCACAGCGCGTTCACCGCGTCATAATCGATTATTTCATCCGCGCCGCGGATAGCGTTCAGATAATCAATGCATGCCGCTTTCGCGTTGTTCAAATCAAGGTTCGCGTAATTGCCGCATTCAATTTCCGACGCGCCCGGCATTTCCCCCTTGTATGCAATCGCGTCCGCAAGCGCGGCTCTGACCTCATGCAGTACGGTTCGGCGCGGTATAGTATCGCGGACAAGCAGATAAAAACCTGTCTGACAACCCATAGGCCCGAAATAAATAACATCGTCCTTGATCGCGCTGTTGCGGAGCAGTGTCGCAAGCATATGCTCCACGCTGTGAAGCGTAGAATTGTCAAGCAGATTGCCGCTGTTTGGCTTACAAAAACGCAAGTCATACGTTACGATATCGCCGTCGATACGTGATAAATATATCCCTTTCGCAAGCCTTCTGTGATCGACCGTAAAGCTTTTTATTTTCTCCATATCATTCGCCTCCCAATTTATCTGTAACTAATTTATCTATTACCTTGACCGTAATTTTTACCGACCGTTCCGCCGCCATTTTCGCGAATGTCGGGTAATCCATATGCGAGCCGTTATCCGCACCGTCGGAAATCGCGCGCATAACGCCGAACGGCACGCCGTTCATCGCGCATACATGGCCTACCGCCGCGCCCTCCATTTCGGCCGCGATTGCGCCGAAGCGGCTTATTATTTTTTCCCGCGCGCGATCGCTTGAGATAAACTGATCCCCCGACGCTATGATCCCGGAAACCGCGTGGACGCCGCATTCCTCGGAGGCCCTTTTCATAATATCGCAAAGACGCTTATCGCATTTTATATACACCGTATTAAGTCCCGAAATAAGTCCCGGCGGGTCGCCTATCGCGGTCGTGTCCATATCATGCTCGACGACGGACTCGGCTGCAGCTATATCGCCGATCGTGAAATCGGCGTGCAGTCCGCCCGCGACGCCTATGTTTATAATATAGTCCGGCTTGTACTCCAAAATCATCGTCTGCGCCGTAACGGCCGCGTTGACCTTTCCCACGCCCGCGACAGCCGCGATAACGTGCGCGCCGTTTATATTCCCCGAATAAAAGCTTACCGAGCTTATTGTCCGCGCCCGCGCGTCAGACATCATATCCTTTAGCGACGCGATCTCCATCTCCATCGCGCCTATAATTCCTATACGCATAATCCGCCTCCTTTTTTCTATATTGTATCAGAAAAAAACGAAAACGTCAAATCTGTTTATTTTAACGGTAAATTCCTTTGATTCCGCTCCGCGAGGCGGGCATATCATTATATTTTCACGCATACATTCCGCTGTTTTAAATTTATCTTTACAAGACGCGAAAAAAGTAGTATAATAGCAGAGAGGTAATTTACAATGGATTTTGTAGCGATAGATTTTGAAACAGCGATGTCCTCATTTACAAGTCTGTGCAGTATGGGAATATGCGTCGTCAAGAACAATCGAATAGTGGATCGAAAGGGAATATACATACGTCCCGAACCGTTTGAATTTAACCCATATAACATAAAGATACACGGCATACGTCCGGAGATGGTTGCGCATATGCCGACCTTCGACAAATACTGGCGTGAAATAAAGCCGTATATAGCGGGAAAAACGGTGATCGCGCATAACGCGAGTTTTGACATTGTCGCGCTTTGCGCGACGCTCGATATGTATAAAATTCCGTATCCGGAATTTAATTATCTGTGCACGGTGAAGCTGTCGCAGAAGGCGTATCCCGAGCTGCCGTCGCATAAACTGAATAAGCTTTGCGACGCTCTGGGTATAAAATTCCATCATCATCAGGCGTATGACGACGCGTATGCGTGCGCGCGTGTGATGCTGCGCATTTTGGAGGATTACAGCCTTATGACTCTTTCGGAGGTCGAGGAATGCTTTGATATGGAGATAGGCCATGTTTTTGAGGGTTGTCATATCAAATGCAGGAAACACAAGAAAAAAATTTCCGGGGGAAAGTGATTTTCCTCGGGAATTTTTTTGTGAGGAAAACGCTTTGCGCGTTCAATGAAATAATTTCCAGTGCCGAAAAATATGTAAGTTTTTGAATAATACCGCCGTAAAGAATTAATAATAAATTCAGCAAAGTTAAAAATTATATTTTTAATAATATTTCAGGCAATATCGCATACGGCGGTACGGCGTATTTTGCCGGGGCGCGCTGTGCTTTTGTATATTCACGTTATCCGGGGAAATATGTGTAAGCGCGGTGCGCAAGGCTTCCGGACGGTATTGTCTCAAATTATTAATTCGGGAGGTAATTTGCAATGAAAGCAACTGGAATTGTAAGAAGGATAGACGATTTGGGCAGAGTGGTCATACCGAAGGAACTGCGCCGCACGCTGCGTATACGTGAAGGAGATCCGCTTGAGATTTTCGTAAATAACGACGGCGAGGTAATATTCAAAAAGTATTCTCCGATAGGCGAGCTTGGGGATTTCGCTTCGGATTACGCGGAGACTCTGGCCAAAGCCAGCGGGCACGGCGCGGTAATAACCGACCGCGATAATATAATCGCGGTTTCGGGCGTTCCGAAAAAAGAGCTTATTGAAAAGCCGGTTAGCCGCGAGCTTGAAAATATAATGAACGAAAAGCTCACAGTGACGTCAGAGAACAGCAGAGCCGTATCGGTATCGGAAATGACTGATAAATACAGCGCGGGCGTCGTCGTACCGATTATTTCCGAGGGCGACACCATAGGCTCGGTATTGTTCATAATGCATGACGGCGAGCGCCCGTCCGAGGTTGAAAACAAGCTTGCGGAGAGCGCCGCGGGATTTTTGGGCAAGCACATGGAAGGATAAGAATTGTTCAAGCGTAAAAAAATCGCCTGTTTTATGGCAGGAAACGGCCATATCGGGGCGATTTTTGCTTTGTATCCGAAGATGTGCGCTTATTTCCTTGTATATTCACGCAGCGCCCAGTAGGAAAGATAATCATAGTATGTCAGAAGGCGCTCCTGCTCGGGAGTGAGCGACGTTGTGTGCTTCCCGGCGGCAATATAGAATGAGCCGGATATTTCCGATACGCTGTTTTCAATTTTACTGATCGCGTCAAAATACGGCGGCATGTCAAGACCGATGTACTTAAGCAGCTCGGGTGTTAGGAAGCAGGATGAAATGTGCTCCTTATTTTCACATACATCGTTTTTCATCGCGCGGAACGCCGCGTTGCCGTGGATTATAAACGGGGTCGAATAGCGGTTTTCCATTGCCTCGGGCGTGTTTGAATTTACGTCAAGCCCCAAATGCGTCAGCGCCAGTCCCTCCGCGTCAAAATACGGAAGATGGTCGCCGAAAAACAGGACCACAGTCGGTTCATCGGTTGTTTCCGCGTAATCGCATATGCGCCCCAAAAGCGCGTCCGCGTCATAAAGACCGTTCGCGTAATTGCACAGGCGGTTGTATTCATCATCGCTCATCGCGGCGGTGCGCTTGAGCCGTTTCAGCTCCGGTTCGTTTGAACTGTACGGACCGTGATTTTGTATCGTGACGGTAAAGCTGAAATATCCGTTATTCGCCCCGGATCGTATGTGATCGCCAAATTCATCCGTTATCTTATCGGCGGTAATTTTGTCGGAGACATAGTAATTTACAAGGTCGGAGGCGGAGTATTCAAACGATTCGTCAAAGTACGCGTTTTGGAACCCCAGCCGTGGATAGACCGCCGCGCGGTTATAGAACCACGCGTGACCGGGATGGAACGCCTCGGTGGTATAGCCTATGTCGGACAGCATTTGCGCAAGGCTGTACGCGTTTTGAGTAACATGCGTTTTATACACGACAGGCATAGCGCTGTCGAGCCGTGCAATATTTATACCCGTAAGGAACTCAAATTCGGTAGACGCTGTCGAACCGGCATATCCGGGCACAAGTATATGTCCCCAAAGGCTGTCCGCTCTTAGACGGCTGAGATTTGGGGTGGGGGACATGCCGTCGTAAAACTGCACATCTTCGCATGCTTCCATATCGAAAAACGCTTCACTCATGACGGCGATTATATTGACTCTTTGCTCGGGCGCGGACACCGCGTCAGGCTCGCTTTCCCCGACGACTGTGCGCATATCGAAACCGTGCGGGCGCTCGTATTCGTAAGCCGAAGTGTTCGATAAAAACGTGAACAGAAAGCCTTTATGGTCGGCCTCGCTTACATCGTTGAACTCGTCCGAAAAGGACGGCAGTTTTTCATATATATGACGGTTCCCGCAGAGCGAATACACGCCGACACCGACCGCCGCGGAGATAATTATAAGCAGCAGACGCTGTTTGACGGGTATTTTTGCGTTTTTTACGCATATGAATACCGCGGCAAAGCCCGCCGCCGCGAGTATAATTGAGATTATAAGCGTCACGGGAACGGGGAACGAGTATCCGGTCATGATATTGACCGCCTCCGACGCAAGCGAAAAATCATGCATCGACAGTGTTTCCGAGCGGAAATAAACCTTGAACCAGTTTATTGTGAGCAGCGCGAACAACGGTACGGCGGCCGCGAGATACCCGGCCCATATGCGGTTCGTAACGGCATAGATAAAAAGCATGACGCATATCAGCGGCAGCGCGTTCATAAGCGGCAGCAGCGGCACGGCAAGAAATGATAATATTCCGGTCGGCGAGGCGGCCGCGCGGCAGATATATTGAAGTGCCGCGAGAAACAGCGATAAAAGAATTATGGCCGTTATTGACTGAACCGCTCCGAGTTCGGCGCTAAGCTTTTGTTGAGATTCATTAAATATCATACGTAATTTTTGCTCTTTCATTTTTCACACTCCGAACGATATTATACATTAAAATTCGGTAGTTGGCAATATAAAATTTGCCGCGCGGAATTTGTAGATTAAAGCGGTCCGTGATATACGGATCCGTTTTGAGAGTGCCAAGGATAATTTTGTTTTTCAATCGTCTGATAAAAGACAACCGCGGGATTTTCATCCCGCGGCGCCTTTCCATTTTCGGAAGATAGAACATGAAAATTAAAAAAATTTTTGGCGTATAATTAACCCTTTCGGGATAATTATTAATGTTAAGGGCAGAGGCCCTTTCAGACCGCGAAAAGCTAAAGCTTACACGGCCTGAATGAGTGCGTAACTAATATTTCCGCGCACTTTGGTTAAATTATTTGCCCCACGATACAAGTACCATGGCTATATCCTTTGAATCGATAGCGCTGTCACGGTTCAAGTCGTACTTAACATAACCGCTCATATCTGCGCCTGCCTTGCCGAAGTACGCGACCGCCGCCGACAAGTCGTACAGGTCAATATGCTTGCTGTCGTCGATATCGCCCGCAAGGAACGTTACCCTCTCGTCTACATTCTTGAAGCCGTCGGATGCCGTAACGGTTACGTCACTGTCCATCGCGTTATTCCAAACGTTGATCACATGCGGTTCTGTCTCGCTTGCCGCGATAACCGCGTCAACGCTGTATGTACGATAACCCGCGCCCCTGAACGTGAATGTATAGCGCGTGCCCGTATCCTCAGGAACGGGAACGGCCATATTGATCTGATATCCGTTCGCGTTTTCACCTGTATCCACAGTTTCGGGTTTGGTATAATCAAATTTTGCTTTGTTGATCGACGTTACGCCGATTGCATCATCCGTAGGCCAAGTTTCATCAGAATCTTCTTCCGGCTTATCGCCATAATCACCAAGCGGAATTACGCTCTTGAACGCCGCTCCGCCTTCTACGGTCACGGTCATATCATCAATGTAGTCGTTGGCAACACTATCATCAAGCTTGTTCGGGAACATTACATTAATGGTAACGTTCTTATTAGGAATGGTTTTTTCCATTTCCCACGTTCCGTCTTCGCCGGCCGGGTCGCCGTCAATGCCGCCTATATGCAGCTTTCCGTCTTTCGAAGCGCTGCTGTCGTACTTATATGTATACACAATATTATCATCAACATCAGGATGAAAAACGGAGTTTTTCGCGGTCTGAACCACGCCGTTAACCACATTTATGCTGTGCTTTCCGTAGCTGACAAGCTCTATTTCCGCGATTACAATATTTTTTCCGGAGATCGACGCGGGAACTCCGTCAAGATTGAAGCCGTATTTGTGCGACTTCATTCCTTCTGCCGCTTCAACCTCGCCGAGGTCTGTTATAACCGTATTGTCATACGGCGTAATCACATAATCGCAATCCTTGTCGGTATTAAACGTGAACTCCGACGACATATAGCGATAAATTTCCGACGTTTCTTTATTGGCGCTCAATACGATATACGCCTTCGCCGTCGGTTTGCCATCTGCCGTAAGCAATATTTTTTCTCCGGTTTCTTTATTGGGGTCGGTGGTCTTAAGCGAAACGGTAATATCTGTTCTTGCCGCTTCCTCGACCGCTTCGTCAATATCGTCTCCCAAAATATCCGGGTCAAGCGGCTCCATGTTGTCAGCATCGGCATTATTTAAACCATCGCCGCTGCCGTTACCGTTTATGTTTTTATCATACTGCACAAACACATTATCCTGATAATCCTCCGGCCCGGAGGTTGACGAACCGCTTATATATCCCTTGTTGCCTCTTGCAGTGTCAACTTTGCCTGTATTAACGCAGCCTGTAACTGTGCTTCGATTGCCTTCTTCACCTGTCAGCCTACCGGCGATTCCGCCCGTTGCCGTTCCCGATCCGTAATTTGAGTCACAGCTTAAATCGCCGCTGTTGGTGCAGTGGTCAATTGCGCAGCCAACGCCTTGACCCAATACTCCGCCCATATAACCGCGCCCGCTCATGTTACCGCTGTTAGCGCAATCTGTAACTGTCGTGGAGGATTCCGCCCATCCTACAATACCACCGATACAATTATCGCTAGTTGCATCGTTTACAATGCTAACATCTCCCGTATTCTCGCAGCCCGTTATTTTGCATTGTGCATCTTTGGAAATGTGTCCCGCTATGCCGCCGGCATAAGATCTAGAACCATATTGACTGGAAGTGCAGAGAACCTCGCCGTTATTGATACAATTTTCTAACTTGCATTCCCCCGAAATAGACCCGACAATACCGCCTGTTTGAGTACTCTCGCAAGGTTCGCGGGTTATCTTGCCATTGTTTACGCAGTCCTTGATGTCAGCGCCGTTGACTTGACCCACTATACCGCCGACAAAATCGGGAAATGACTTCTGTGTGTCGGCCGGATATGCAAACGAAACTGAACCGTTATTAACGCAGCCCGTTATTGTTCCATACGTATAGCCTGTAATGCCTCCATACCAGCGAGGTTTATATGCATTCCTTTTAATGCTGACAGAAAGGTTGCTGACACACTTTTCAATGACACCGGTTTCTTCATTTTCGCCGGCAACAGCTCCCATATATATATTCGGCACGGAGCTGCTTGTTATATCCTCGCTATGAAGCTCCCCAGTTCCATCTACCGTCAGATTTTTAATAGTTCCGAGATTATGTCCGAACACACCCGCATAATAGCTTGTGCTGCTATATCTCGGAGTAACTGTAATCACATCGACCAGCGAATCTTTAAATGTAATCGTATGGTTATTTCCGTCGAACGTGCCATTAAAGCCGTCCTCGCCGCCCAACGGCGTCCAGTTGTCGGTTATTGTTATGTCCGCGTCCAATCTAAAATATTAGCCGCTTTCCGCACTGTTTAACTGTGCTAACTCTGTCTCATTCTTAATTAAATAAGGGTCGGTCGCTATTCCTTCGCCGGACAAATCTGTCAATTCAATTTCGCTGCCGGCGATTTCCGTGTCCGCGCCGTCCGCAAACGCGGGAATTGCGTATGTTACCGCCATGGCGGCCGAAAGTACTGTAGCCAAAAATTTTTTCATATTCATCATTTTGCTCCTTTTCTTGTTAGTGGTTGGTATGAAAATATTGGTATGAAGAGTAAATGGAAATAAAAGCCGCGCCATACCGCGAGGCTTCCCAAGCGTTTTCGTGATGCGGCGGCATATCCTTTCCTCCATATTCAAAAAATGCATACCTATGTTTATATGATACATGATTTCTCGCGGTTTGTCAATACAAAATTTGTAAATAGTGCAAATAAAAGGGGAGCGGAAATTCCGCCCCCCTTATGATGCGAATAATCAATTTATGACACAAGTACCGCAGTTGTATAAATCAGCGAGTGTGCGTCAGAAATAATTTTTTCCGCTGCCGGAATATCCCGAAGATCCGCCGTAGAGGTTTCCGCCGCCCGTCGAAGAGTGCGAGGTCCTTGTATTTGCCGCGTTAATCTGCGAATAGTAGCTGTTTGAAAGCAGCGGAGTAAACGCGAATGTCAGGCACAGCGCGAGCCGCCCGAACAGTTCAAAGAGGTACATCTGGTACAGCACCTCTACGAGAATGCCGCCTATCAGACTTGACGCGAGACAAGCGATAAAGAAGCCGGGTGAAAATTTCGACAGCGCCGCGTTAAGGTACTTAAGATACGCGAACACGAATCCGATAATGCACAGGAACAGTACTCTGAGTATCGCGTAGAGCGTACTGTTTGATGTAGCGTCGTTTCTTGAGCTTATCAAATTACGGTTTACCGGGTTTTTGTTTATTACCTCCTCGACGTTGGACGCCAGCTGGCTTACATCGCTTGCGGGCATAAAGTTTCCACCGGTTCTGTTGGCAAGATCCTCAAATGTTGATGTGAAGTAATTGCCGAAACCCACACATGAAACCGCTATGTTTTTATCATTGCAGATCCGTATGGCTTCCCTTCTGTGTTCGCCGTCAGTCGGCGCGCCGTCAGTCAGGACAATAAATTTAGTCGCGGATTTTTGCATGTCCGGCGTAAGCTCATTGGCGACGTCGCATATACAGCCGTAGAGTGCGGTGTTGCCGTCGGAGATGATCGCCTCGGGAGGTATCGTAATCGAACCCGGGATCGCTTGACCGATGCCGAAAACCGACGCCGTTTGATCCGCAAATACATATACTCCAACATTGGTGTCGGCGGGCAGAGTATTGGCAACCTGCTCGACTACATCAAAACGCTGATTGCTTGGGTCGTTGTCAAGCATGGAGATAGAATTATCAACTAAGAAGACATAATTCTTCGGCTTGGCCGAATCGCTGATCCCAAGCTCGTATAAAAACTCACAGCCCGCGCTCACCAGAGGTACACCTACTATGGTTAAAGCAAGAACCATGGCGATGAGCTTGTTAAATGTATAATGAACATGCCTGTAATTGCCCAAGGCCTTGCTCAGTATTAAAATTACAATGAATACGCATAGCGCAAGTCCGAGAAAATATGCTGCGATCGTTATAGGACCGGGTACGTTCCCGTAAAGCGTCCTGTAAAGAATTTCTCCCGGAATAAAATAGATTATTCCCGCTATTAGCGAGGCTAATGTAGCCAAAATGTTAAAATCCATGATGTTATTCCCCCTCTGAATTGATTAACTATTAATTAAATATGAATATTCATTTATATTATACAAAATTATGACCGGCTTGTCAATAAATTTTTATATTTTGATATAAAAAGACAAATATAGTGATAATCCGTGTGTTAAAAAATGTAATTATGGGAGTTCCTGTGAAATTTTATACGCTATTTTGTGTTTGGCCTGCATGTTAATGTCGAAAAAAATGTTTTTTTTATTGACATTCTTGTGCAGATATGATAAAATGTATTGCGTATTTAAACGTACAGTTTTTACATTAATGAATAATGAGCCAATGATTAATGAATAAATGGGGGACGAATGTGATTTTATGGATTTTGAAAGCAAATTATTTGACGGCAGGAATGATGTAAAGTCTGATGAATTGGCTGATGAACGCAATCGCCGTATTGAAAGAATGGTTATAGACGATGATTTGAGCAATGTGTTTTTTGACGATACGGAAGAATCGGAAACACCGGAAATCACAGAACAGACGGAGGAAATCCCGGAGTCGGAGACGCCGAATGTGCCGGAGGTGACCCCCGAACCGGAACCGATACCCGAACCGGAGCCGATATACAGCGCACCGATTGCGGAACCAGAGGTAATACCCGAACCGGAACCTATACAAGAGCCGGAGCCGATATACAGCGCACCGACTGCGGAACCGGAGGTAATACCCGAACCGGAACCTATACAAGAGCCGGAGCCGATATACAGCGCACCGACTGCGGAACCGGAGGTAATACCCGAACCGGAACCTATACAAGAGCCGGAGCCAATATACAGCGTTCCGATTGCGGAACCAGAGGTAATACCCGAACCGGAATCTATACAAGAGCCGGAGCCAATATACAGCGTTCCGATTGCGGAACCGGAAGTGATACCCGAACCGGAACCGGTACCCGAGCCTGAACCGATATACAGCGTACCGACTGTGGAACCGGAAGTGATACCCGAACCGAAGCCGGTACAAGAGCCTGAACCGATATACAGCGTACCGACTGTGGAACCGGAAGTGATACCCGAACCGGAACCTATACAAGAGCCGGGGCCAATATACAGCGCACCGACTGCAGAGCCGGAGTCAATATACAGCGCTCCGGTGCAGCAAGTGTATAGTCAACCGCCGGCGCAGGCGGAGAGCGCGGAAGCGAAGTATAAGGCGTTTAAGGAAATAATTAACAAAAAATACAGAAGTGACACTATGGAATACGAGGACGTCGAGCACTACAGCGAGCTTGCCGCGCCGATTATTAAAATGGCGGGGCTTGCGGACAAGCTGGAGTTGACACGTGCTTATGGAGAAGAAGATCAAACGGATTTCAGGAAACGCTTTTTGGAAATAAAAAAGCTTATGAAAAATGCGTCAGATATATTGAAGGGAAGGGATAAATAATGTTGAATATATTGATACCGGTTATAGCCGCGGTGCTTGCCGCCGCGATGATAATTGTATGGGCTTTATATTGTATGCAGGGAAAGAACAGAAGGGGAAATCAGAGCCCTCTGTTTGGAATATTGGGCGTAGTGTTTGGGTTTTTTATTATAGCGCTTGCAATTGTATCAAAAGCGGGCATCATCGAGAATCTGACCTCGCCTGAAAATCCCGAGCCGACTGCGGCAGTAGACCAATTGCCGCAAGGCACACAGGATCCTACTGATCCAAATGCGGCGATGCCTGCGAATACCGGTGAGGTGCCGCTTGGTCAGGAGTCACAGGAAAGTACACCGCCGATTGCTCCGGCTTCGGGTAATCCCGGGGGCGAGGATGAGTTTCGAGGCGGGAGAGGGGAAGCGTCACAAGGCGGCGACGCGGCGGCATCTGGTGAGAATCCCGGCGGGAGTAATCCAGGTACAGACCAGGAAAACTATGAAACCAATGAATAAGCATAATTAGGGGGAAGAGTAATGAAAAAAAGATTTGTATGCTTGGTTTTTGCGGTTACGGTATTTCTTACGCAGCTTTGCACGGCGGCGGTATCCTTTGCCGCGAGCACCGAGGCTAATAAGTTTAATGTTGTATTTGTGCTTGACGCGAGCGGCTCTATGAATCAGACCGACCAGTCGGGTTTAAGATACGACGCGCTGAATTTGTTTCTCGGCCTTTTGACGGAAAACGGAAATCATGTTGGTGATGTTATATTTACGCAGACTATTGACAATACGCTTGATATAAAAGAAATAAAAAGCCAGGATGATAAAAGACAGGTCCTTGATAATTTGAAATCCATAACGCCGTCGTCGGGAGATACGAATATAGGTCTTGCGCTTGCGGCGGCGACGGATATGCTTGATTCGGGCAAAAATGCGAATCTTGATTCAGTTATTTTACTTCTGTCGGACGGAAATACCGATCTCGACACGCAGAGCGCGCTTACGGAATCGCAGTATTATAAGGAATACGGCATTGCACATGCAAAGTCGGGTAAGTATAAGATTTATTGTATAGGGCTTAACGCGAACGGCGCGATGAACGGCGATGAGCTTAAAAGCATCGCGGAGCAGACGGGCGGACAGTTTGTCGAGGTCGCAAGCCCGGAAGATTTGTCGAAGGTCACGGAAACCTTCTACAGCATGATTTATAATACGCCGTCGGAGACAGAACGTGTGATTATCGGTCAGGACGGCACGGTCAAGAAGAATTTTTCGGTCCCCGATATCGGAATCGAAGAGGTAAATATTGTAGTACGCGGACAAAACGATAAGGTTGAACTGATAAGACCCGACGGAAGCAAGGTTTCGCAGGACGAGGTCGATAAGATTTCATTAAAAACTCCGGAATATACAATTGTGAAAATTTCAAATCCCGCTAAAGGCGAATGGAGTGTTGTTGTTTCGGGAAATCCCGGTGCTGAGGTTACGGTCACTCTTATTTCCAATGTGGATCTGGCGGTAAGGGCAGAGGCTCAGCCGCAGGAGCAGGTATACAAGAAGGGCGATAAGGTTAAGATCCTCGCGACGATCGTGTCAAAGGGCAGCGATGTAAGCGATGAAAATATCTATAACGCGAATAAGGCTGAGTTGACGCTGAAAAACAACGCGAGCGGTCAGGAGGAAAAGATCCCGATGACCGTTGAAAACGGAAAATACACCGCGACGATTACCCTCAGCGATTTGGCGGCCTATGAGGCTGTGGCCGAGGTTACGGCGAAGAATATTAAGAAATCAAGCGATAAGCTGACATTTAATGTGGATAACAATCCGCCTCAGGTGCTTCAGGACGTTGTGAAGGATAAAATAGTTCTGTGGCCGTTCAAGAAAAATACGAAAACATATGATATGTCCCAGTATGTTACCGATGATACGGACACGGTTCTTAAATACAGCCTCGCGGCGTCGTCATTTAAAGACGGCGATGTTTCGATTGACAACGGAATCCTTACCGTTTCTCCCTCGGTGGGCGTAGACGGAACGGTTACCGTAACCGCTGCGGATTCAAAAGGCGCGTCCGTTCCGGTGGAGTTCGCCTTTAACGTTATCAGTGTGGCGAAAATTACGATAATTATAGCGGCAATAATTGCGCTTCTGATACTCGGCGTGATTGCGGCGCTTGCGATTAAAATCGCGAGAATGAGATATTACGGAAAAATAATGCTTCAGATATATGATAAGCAAAACAATATCGCATATAACAAGCAAATTCACGAACCGTACAGAGGCAAGCAGCCTATACGGCGTCTTGATCCCGCGGCGATGGAGGTAGGCCTGGACGGCGTATTTAAGCCTAAAAATTCGGGATATATAATTTACGAGTCGAAGCGTCCGTTCTATTGCTCTACGTCTCCCGACCGCACGGTACCGGTCAAGAAGATAGAGATTTCTCTCGGTATGACCGTTACTATAAGCAGCTCGGAGGATTATCTGACAGGCGCTAATATAACGTATATTTAAAGCATGAGTGTATGCAGTATATAAAATATCAAGCAAGGGAGGAAATTTGATGATTTACAGTTCACTCAAAATTGGACCTAACGGCGGCATTATTGCCGATATGGAGAAGGTATACCAAGATACCAATTCCGTTACTCTCGCTGTCGGTATAGGCGGTACGGGCGTGTCGGCGCTGAAAACCTTTAAAAACGCGGTTTACACGCGGCTGATCCCCGATAATGCGGATAAGCCGGGCGAAGAGCCGCAGTATAACCGGATAAAGTTTCTGGCTATAGATTCCGACAGGTCAAGCTGTGACGGCGATGGTTACGCGCGGATTACGGCTCCGGAGTATCTGGGTATCGGCGTAAGCAATATCGTTCAGACACTTAACAATAAGCATGCTTTGGACAGTGATTTTACGCTTCAGTGGTTTGACCACGATAAAATACATGTGGATATGGCCAAGGACGGCGCGTGCGGCGTACGTGAGATAGGCCGATTCCTTATTGTAAAGAAAGCGTATGAGCTTAAAACACGAGTGGAAAACATTTTAAAAACGGCAATGGTAGGACTGGTTAATCCGAATGTATATGTACATATATTCTCCGGTATTTCCGGAGGTACGGGAAGCGGATGCTTTATTGATACATGTTATATAATTCAGCAGGCCTTGGCGGATAACGGCTGGCTTGATATGACGAGCGTTATGGGTTTCTTCTTCCTGCCGGACGTAAATCTGAACGCGCCGGGCTTCCCCAACGACCTCGCGCATACGCAGTATGTGCAGGAAAACGGTTACGCGGCTATGAAAGAGCTTGATTATCTGATGAATCTCAAGGACGGCATTGATTACTTTGAGCAGGATTACGGAAACTTCAGGGTTCACAGCAATAATCCGCCGGTTAATGAGTGCCATTTGGTATCGACAACGGAGATCGACGGCTCTACACCGGTAAACGCGTACAGCTACATTATGAACGCCGTCAGCGAGTATGCTCTTAATTATGTGGCGAGATACAAGGATTCGGCCAATGAAGCGAATGTACACGGCTCAAATGGCAGTGCGTCGAACGAGCTGACGCTTAAAGGCCTTGTCGCGAATCTTGTTACGTTAAGAGGCGCTGTTCCGAAGCAGTATGGCGCGAATTACCGCTACAATATCATGGGTGCGTCGAGCGCTATTATTCCGTATCGCGAAATCGCGACATATCTTGCGACGGGATTATTCAACTATTTTGATTACTACAAAAAGACGCCGAGTGAGGCGAATGTACGTAATTTTGCCGATGTTACCGGTCTGAGCTTTATAGATTTGGAGAGAGAGCTGTTAAACGGCGTTATGCCGCCGACCGTGCCGGATTTGCCGGCGGCTCAGCTCAAGCAGGGCAACGCGCCTCTCGTTAATCGTCTTAATACGTGGTATGACGTATCGAGCGGCAAGATGAAGGAAAATTATGATAAGCTGACAAGAAGTCTGCCGGAGGGACGCTGGGATATACCGCAGAATCCCGATTCGGTTATAGGCCGGGTTTTCAAGGAGCTTATTATAGAATCGCGTGATGCTCAGAGAGGACCGTATTATGCGAGGAATATGCTTAGACATGATAATCAGCTTGCTGTTGACAACGTTCTTGCCGGCGTTTTAAAGGAAGTTCAGGAGCGTATACAGAGCGAGCAGATACAGAGAAATCTCAGAGAGGAAGAGCTTAACAAAGCTAAGGATGAGTTCTATAACACAGGTTCGCTTAATCCGCTGCTTAACACGAGAAAGAAAAAGTATGTGGCGGAGTCGATAAACTGGATAAATCACCTGCATAATCTGGAACGCTTGAGCATTATGGAGGATTTGATTACGAGTGTAAGATCAAAGCTTAAGGCTCTGCATAACACGTATTTCAGCCAGCTTACAGCGGTATTGGATAATATAAGAGAGACGTTTGATGAAAACCGCAGCCTGTTTGCCAGCGGTTTGCACCATGATACCGGAAAGCAGTATGTTTGGAATATCGTAGAGCTCACCGGAATAAAGGATACTCTTGATGATGAGATTAAAAAGGTTTTGACAAGAGACCAGCACGGCAATATTACGGCTGAGCAGGCGATGGTAGACTTTACCGGACTTATGACCGAGCCGAAGAATGTTGACAAATGGATGTCGGGCAAGGAGGGCATCATCGCGATGCTTATCTCTTCGTTTATCACCGATAAGTTCAGAGAAGCGATAGACAAGAGCATGATCACATACCTGAGACAGAAGTATAATGCCGACGGCGAGAATCTTATAGGTCTAATAGCTAACAGCGTTATAGGCGAAGGACTCGTAAGCAACGCGACTCCGGCGTTTTACGCCGACAGCGCGATGTTCAATATACAGGACAACGCGCCTATTCAGTGCGTATTGTCAGTGCCAGAGAGCGAATCGCTTATTGAAAAGGCCGCGGAGAAATATCGTGACGACCACGGAATGCATATGTCTATAAGAAGTACGGCAATTAAGGACAGAATTTCCATGATGTGGTTCTACACAGGCGTTCCGATGTATGCGTATCGCTCGCTCCGCGATTTGGAAAAGACATATAAGAGAGCGGGTTCCGCAGGTGTGCATCTGTATGAGAAGGGCGCGCTGAAGTGGCGTACATATTTGCCGTCCCCCATACCGGCGACATGCATAGTAGATAATTATGAATCCGAGAGGCTTGACCGCAATCGTATTGACACGATAAAAGAGGCCTATGAATATGCGAAGGAAAAGGAGATCATAGTAAAGGGCCTTGATGAAACAATAGAGATCCCGGTTGTGGAGTCGGTAGATTGTGAGGCGCTCGAAGCGAAGGCGGCGGAGTCGGAGAATCAGAGACTTGCGGTGATTACACAGCTTGAGCGTATGAATGCCGACTTTGTCAAGAACAGTATAAGTATGCAAAGAGTTGCGCTGCCGTCAGGCATAGATCCGAGACTGCGTGACAACGCAAATCTTGACGCGCTCGTGAAATTCACAAAGATAGGTGAAATTCTTAAGCATACTGTTCAGACGCATAAGGATATCAATGCGCTGTTGAATAAGCTCCGTGGTGAATCCCAGGGTGAAAAGACGAAGAATATGGAGCTGTTTACTCAGGCTGTTTACGCGGGAATTATCAAGACGAACGGTAACATTTTCAAATACGTGTATGAGAAGGATGGGCTCCCGGAGGAAAAGCAGTTTACAAGCTCGACGAAGGAATTTCATCGGATTCCGATTTATCAGGCGGCGCTTGAGTTCGCGGCAATGAATGATATCAGACTCAGAAAGCGTATTGAAGCGGAGACCGCGGCGGTACTGGATAAGGTAATACC
>CANQYQ010000012.1 GCA_947628155.1 uncultured Clostridia bacterium | reverse complement strand
GTCATTGGCTCCGGAAGTTCTGTAATAGGAGGATACGAAACAATGAAGAAAATGCATGTTAAAAGAGGCGACGAGGTTCAGGTAATCGCCGGCAAGGATAAGGGTATGAAGGGCAAGGTCGTAAACGCTTATCCCGCAGTCGGCAAGGTAATGGTAGAGGGCGTGAACATCGTTACCAAGCACCAGAAGGCGAGACGACAGGGCGAGCAGAGCGGAATCATCCGCATGGAAGCTCCGATTGACGCGTCGAACGTAATGAGAATTTGCTCTAAATGCGGTAAGGCCGCGAGGACCGGTATCCAGATCTTGGACGACGGCTCGAAGGTCAGATACTGCAAGAAGTGCAAGGAATCATTTAACGATTAATCGGGAGGAGGTTCGGATTAATGAGTAGATTAAAGGATAAGTATACTAAGGAAATCGCTCCCGCTCTTATGGAAAAGTTCGGTTATAAGAGTGTCATGGAGCTGCCAAAGCTTGACAAGGTCGTTATAAACGTAGGCCTTGGCGAAGCTAAGGACAACCCGAAGGCGGTCGAGGCGGCCTGCAGCGATATCGCGGCAATTACCGGCCAGAAGCCGATCGTTACAAAGGCGAGAAAGTCGGTAGCGAATTTCAAGCTCAGAGAGGGCATGAACATTGGCTGCAAGGTAACGTTAAGAGCCGAGAGAATGTACGAGTTTGTGGACAGACTCTTTAACGTGGCGCTCCCGCGTGTACGTGACTTCAGAGGTATTAACCCCAACGGCTTCGACGGCAGAGGCAACTACTCTCTCGGCGTAAGAGAGCAGTTAATCTTCCCGGAAATAGATTATGACAAGATTGATAAGATCAGAGGTATGGACATTAACTTTGTCACCACAGCAAAGACCGACGAGGAAGCCCGCGAGCTGTTAAAGCTTATGGGTGCTCCGTTCCGTTCATAATTTAAGGAGGAAAATAAAATGGCGAAAACTTCTATGAAAGTAAAGCAGCAGAGAAAGCCTAAGTATTCCACTCAGGCTTATACAAGATGCAAGATCTGCGGCAGACCGCACGCTTATCTGAGAAAGTTCGGCATTTGCCGTATATGCTTCAGAGAACTCGCGTATAAGGGTCAGATCCCCGGCGTGAGAAAAGCAAGCTGGTAATGGGAGGCTGCCTTTAAAATTCAATACCGGCCGTAAAATCCTTTGTTAAACGCCGGAAAACAGCTTCCGGGGCGAAGGACATAAGCGGCTTGTGAATTTTAAAGCCCCCGATAAAAAAGGGTATTTTAGTTAGAAGTACGATTTCTACAAGGAATTCGGAAGGAGGAAATAATAATGCAAATTACTGATCCGATTGCTGACTTGCTCACAAGAATAAGAAACGCGAGCACGTCAAGGCATGAAACGGTTGATGTTCCCGCTTCAAAGATGAAGAAGGCGATTGTTGAGATCCTGAACGAGGAAGGCTACATCAAGGGTTATCAGGAAATTGAGGACGGCAAGCAGGGCGTATTGAGAATAAACCTCAAGTACGGGCCTAACCATGAAAGAGTTATAAGCGGCCTTAAGAGAGTTTCCAAACCCGGCCTGAGATTTTACGCGGGCGCGGATGAGCTTCCTAAGGTTTTGAAGGGTTTAGGTATCGCGATCGTGTCAACTTCGAAGGGTATAATGACAGACAAAAAGGCGAGAGAATTACACGTTGGCGGAGAGGTTCTGGCGTTTGTTTGGTAATTCAAACTTATGTCAATAATTAATAAAAAGGATTAAACCGATTTGCAAAACTGCGGACCGCGGCATACGCAATGCCGGCACCGCAAAGCTGCAATGATACAGATAAAGTATAATTGTGACTGAAAACTCCGGCATATGATACCGGAAGAAAATTTAAGTTAAGGAGGAAAGACCTATGTCAAGAATAGGCAGGTTACCGATCACTGTCCCCGCGGGTGTGGATGTAAAGGTCAGTGACGATAACACAATAACTGTTAAAGGCGCGAAGGAAACGCTTACCAGACAGCTTCATCCGGACATGATCGTCAAGGTTGACGGCTCGGTTATCACGGTAGAGCGTCCGAGCGAGGATAAAATGCACAAGGCGCTTCACGGTCTTACAAGAACGCTTGTGAACAACATGGTAGTAGGCGTAACGGACGGATTCGCTAAGAATCTCGAGATAAACGGCGTCGGCTACAGAGCGCAGCTCCAGGGTAAAAAGCTTGTATTGAGCCTGGGATATTCCCACCCTGTAGAGTTTGAGGCGCCGGAAGGAATTACTTTGGAGGTTCCCGCTCCGAACCAGATTATCGTTAAGGGTGCGAACAAGGAGCTTGTCGGCGCGACAGCCGCTAAGATCCGTGAGTTCAGACAGCCTGAGCCGTATAAGGGCAAGGGTATTAAGTATGCTGACGAGCACATCAGACGTAAAGAGGGTAAGACGGGCGCCAAGAAGAAGTAATAGAAAGGAGAGTTCTTAAATGATAAAAAGAGTAGACACAGAGGCTGCGAGAATCAAGCGTCACGAGAGAGTGAGAAAGAACATCTCCGGAACGGCTCAGAGACCTCGTCTTAATGTATACAGAAGCTTGAATCACATATACGCACAGGTAATTGATGATGAAAAGGGCGTAACGCTCGTAGCGGCGTCGTCGATGGATAAGGATTTCGAGGGCTACGGCGGAAATGTCGAGGCGGCGAAGAAGGTCGGCGTAAAGGTAGCCGAAAAGGCTTTGGCCGCGGGCATAAAGCAGGTGGTTTTCGACAGAGGCGGATATGTATATCATGGTAGAGTCGCCGCTCTTGCCGAAGGCGCAAGAGAAGGCGGACTGGAATTCTAACAGAAGGAGGACGAGTTAAGTGGCTGAAAGAATTGATGCGGAAGCTTTGGAATTGGAAGAAAACGTCGTTGCGATCAACAGAGTCGCAAAGACAGTAAAGGGCGGCAGAACCATGCGTTTCAGCGCGCTGGTCGTAGTCGGCGACGGCAACGGTCACGTAGGCTGCGGTCAGGGTAAGGCCGCTGAGATCCCCGACGCTATCAGGAAGGGAATTGAGGCTGCAAAGAAGAACTTAATTACTGTTCCTCTTGTAGGCACGACTATACCTCATGAAATTATCGGTGTGCACGGCGCGGGCAGAGTACTTTTAAAGCCGGCCGCGCAAGGTACCGGAGTTATCGCGGGCGGAGCCGCGCGTGCGGTTTTGGAGCTTGCGGGTATTAAGGATATAAGAACAAAGTGCTTGAGGTCAAATAACAAGAGAAACGTCGTAAGCGCGACTATCCAGGGCTTGTCAGAGCTTAAGGACGCGGCCGGCGTAGCGAAGCTTCGCGGTATAAATGTGGAGCAGCTCAAGGGTTAATAAGGAGGACTCAGGACGATGGCTAAATTAAAGATTACATTGGTCAGGAGTACTATCGGCAGAAAAAAGGATCAGATCGCTACTGTCGAGGCGCTCGGACTTAAGAAAATCAGAAGCGTCGTGGAGCACGACGACACGCCTCAGATAAGAGGTATGGTTAAAAAGGTATCGCACCTTGTAACCGTTGAAGAAAACTAACTATTGATATATGATAAGGAGGTGTAGCAAAATGAACTTAAATGAGTTACAGCCTGCAGAGGGCTCAAAATTTTCTCGCAAGAGAGTGGGCCGCGGTATCGGTTCCGGTACCGGAAAGACATCGGGTAAAGGACATAAGGGTCAGAACGCGAGAAGCGGCGGTGGAGTAAGACCGGGCTTCGAGGGCGGACAGATGCCATTATACAGACGTTTACCCAAGCGTGGTTTTAAGAATATTTTTGCTAAGCAGTATGTTACCGTCAACGTTGAACAGCTTGAGAAGCTCGAGAACGGTACGGAGGTAACGGCACAGCTGCTCGAGGATAAGGGGATTATTTCAAAAACTCTTGACGGCGTTAAGATTCTGGGCAGAGGCGAGCTCACAAAGAAGCTCAATGTCAAGGTTGCAAAGTATACGGAGTCAGCAAAGGAGAAAATCGAAAAGGCCGGCGGAAAGGCTGAGGTGATTTGAGATGCTTGAAACTTTCAGAAACGCATGGAAAATACCCGAGTTAAGACGCAGGCTGCTGTTTACGCTGGCGATGCTTATCATATTCCGCTTCGGAGCGCACGTTCCCGTGCCGTTCCTTTCGGCGGAGGCGATGCAGGCGTTTCTCGGTAACGGCGGTATGGATCTGTTCAGTCTGTTCGATGTATTTACCGGCGGCGCTTTTTCGCAGGCGACCGTTATGGCGCTGGGTGTTTCGCCCTACATCAACGCTTCGATTATCATACAGCTTCTCACGGTAGCCATTCCGGCTCTTGAGAGAATGTCGAAGGAAGGCGTTGAGGGCAGAAAGAAGCTTAACAAGATTACGAGATATCTCGGTATCGCGCTCGCGTTTATTCAGGGCGCGGGTTTGTACGTAACACTGCTCAACATGGGCCGTCAAGGCGCGAACAGCATTCAGGCGATCGCGTCCCCGGAGGGGATCCCGGCGGCGCTTGTATTCTTCGTAATCGTGTTCACGTTTACGGCGGGTACGGCGATTATCGTATGGCTTGGTGAGCTTATTACGGAAAAGGGTATCGGCAACGGCGTTTCGCTGATGATTTTTGCCGGTATCGTTTCGAGAATCCCGACCGCGATATATTCCGTATACAATAACTATCTCGCGGGCGGATTCAGTGTAAAGGGTATTTTGATCGTTGCCCTGATATTGGCTATCGCGATCGTGGCTATCGGATTCGTTGTTCTGTTCTCCGAGGCGGAACGCAGGATCCCCATACAGTACGCGAAGCGTGTTGTGGGACGTAAGATGTACGGCGGCCAGAGTACGAATATTCCGATCAAGGTTGCCGCGGGCGGCGTTATGCCGATAATCTTCGCTTCGTCCATTATGGCGTTCCCGGCGACGATAGTAAGGCTGATCTCCGGCGGAAACATGCCGACATCGGGTATTGGCGCGGCGCTCTTAGGCTGCCTCTCGGCGGGTTACAACGGCGCTCCGTGGTGGACGTCGATAGTATACGCGGTGCTGTACTTCGTATTGATCATATTCTTTACGTATTTCTATTCGACGATCCAGTTCAATCCGATCGAGATCGCCAATAACGTAAAGAAGAGCGGCGGATTTATCCCCGGTATCAGACCGGGAAGACCGACGAGTGATTATATAAAGAAAACAACGTCAAGACTTAATCTTATAGGCTCGATATTCCTCGGTATTATCGCGGTGCTGCCGGTAATCGTGGGCGCGCTGTTCAATATGCGGGGTTTGCAGATAGGCGGTACGTCGCTGCTTATCGTTGAGGGCGTTGCGCTTGAGGCGGTTCGCCAGATCGAGTCGCAGATGGTAATGAGACATTACAAGGGATTCTTGGAGTAAGATAATTTGACGCGTCAAGGATTTTTGCCGTATTGCATCGGCGGGGATCTTGCCGCGTTAAAATCCGAAATTAGAAGAAAGGCGGTACAAAATTATGAATTTGATTTTAGTCGGACCTCCCGGCGCGGGCAAGGGCACACAGGGAGAGATCCTTTCTAAAAAGTTAGGCATAGATACTATTTCGACGGGAGCTATGCTCCGTGCCGCTATCAAAAACGGTACGGAGGTCGGAAAAATGGCGAAATCATATATCGACGAGGGCAAGCTTGTCCCCGACGAGGTTATGATAAGGCTTGTTAAGGAAAGACTTTCCGAGCCGGACTGCGCGAACGGGTTTATACTCGACGGCTTCCCCAGAACCACCGCTCAGGCGGAGGCGCTGACGGAGTCGGGTGTAAAGATTGACAAGGTTTTGTCGATCGAGCTTGCCGACGAGATAATCGTTGAAAGATTAAGCTCAAGACGTGAATGCTCAAAGTGCGCAGCGCCGTATCACCTGATATTTAATAAGCCGAAGGTTGACGGCGTATGCGACAAATGCGGCGGAGAGCTTATACAGCGCGCGGATGACAATCCCGAGACGATAAAAAACCGTCTTAACGTTTATCATGAGCAGACAGAGCCTATCAAGGAATATTATGATAAGCTCGGGCTCTTGGTAAAGGCTTACGGTCAGGAGGAAATTGCGGACACGACAAAGGAAGTGTTCAAGGCTTTGGGTCTTGAGGTGTAATAATGATTACAATCAAGTCGGCAAGTCAAATTGAAAAAATGCGCAAATCGGGCGCGGTGACAAAGGGTGCGCTGGAATTGGTCGAAAAATCGATCCGCCCCGGAATCTCCACAAAGCAGCTCGATAAGATTGCGCATGACTATATAATATCAAAGGGAGCAAAACCGAATGTCCTCAATTATAACGGCTTCCCCGGTTCGATTTGCGCTTCCGTAAACGATGAGGTCGTTCACGGAATACCGAGCAAGCATTGCATTTTAAAAGAGGGCGACATCATATCGGTCGATATGGGTGCGGTGCTTGACGGCTGGCACAGCGATGCCGCGAGAACGTTCGCGGTGGGGAAGATAAGCGACGAGGCGCGTCAGCTTATCGAGGTCACAAAGCAATGCTTCTTTGAGGGAATTAAGTACGCGAAGCATGGTGCAAAGCTGGGTGATATTTCGTATGCGATACAAAAATACGCCGAAGGCCACGGCTACGGTGTAGTCCGCGACTTGGTAGGTCACGGAATCGGCACGAGTCTTCACGAGGATCCGAGCGTTCCGAATTTCGGAAAGGCTAATCACGGAGTGAAGCTCGCGGCGGGAATGGTTCTCGCGATCGAGCCAATGATCAACGAGGGAACATGGCGCGTCGAGATGCTCGACGACGGCTGGACTATCGTTACGCAGGACGGAAAATTATCCGCCCACTATGAAAACACGGTTGCTATCACAAAAACCGGTTGTGAAATATTGACGCTTTGAGGGGTTAATATGGAGATAAAAGTGGGATCGATAGTGCGCTCCAAGGCGGGGCGCGACAAGGGCGACTTCTTTATAGTTCTCGCGATGGACGGCAATTATGTCTATATGGCGAACGGAGAGCTGAGGAAGGTGGATCAGCCCAAAAAGAAAAAGCTCAAACACTTGCAGGGAACCGAGGAGGTTTCGGAATTTATCGTCAATAAGCTCGCGCAGGGCGGCAGGGTGACAAATTCGGAAGTGCGGAAGGCATTAGCTCAAGCAGGGAGGTAAAGCAATGGCTAAGGATAATGTTCTGGAACTGGAAGGCACTGTCGTTGAAACTCTGCCTAACGCGATGTTCCAGGTTGAGCTTGAAAATGGGCACCGTGTGTTAGCGCATATTTCAGGCAAGCTGAGAATGAATTTCATAAAGATTCTGCCGGGCGACAGGGTCACGCTCGAAATGAGCCCGTATGACTTGTCGAGGGGCAGAATAACATGGCGTTCAAAATAATAACGACTGAATAAATTAGGAGGTAAGAAAATGAAAGTACGTCCGTCAGTTAAACCGATTTGCGAAAAGTGCAAAATCATTAAGAGAAAAGGCAAGATAATGGTAATCTGCGAGAACCCCAAGCATAAGCAGAAGCAGGGTTAAAACGCGGATACGCAGGGCTTGTTTAACAGCTCCCGAGGGGGCTTTAAAGCGGGAGAGAAATCCCCGGATAAAATTAATTTACGGAGCGAAAAAGCTCCAAGGGGTGTGGTAGCCCCGGCACTGAATTTTTGATGATATCTTTATTATGGAGGTGTAGAAAAGCATGGCAAGAATAGCAGGTGTTGAATTACCGAACGCAAAAAGAGTAGAGGTTGGTCTTACCTATATTTATGGTATTGGTCTTAAGAGCTCGCAGAAGATTCTCGCTCAGACGGGTATTAATCCGGATACGAGAGTAAAGGACTTAACGGATGACGAGGTTAACAAAATCCGTGAGGTCATCGACGCGGAGCACACCGTTGAGGGTGATTTAAGACGTCAGCTGGCGCTGGATATTAAGCGTCTTATGGAGATTGGCTGCTACAGAGGGATCCGTCACAGAAAGGGACTTCCTGTACGCGGTCAGAATACCAAGAACAATGCCAGAACCCGTAAGGGCCCCGCAAAGACTATCGCGGGCAAGAAGAAATAAGAAGGAGGGACTAAGCTAAAATGGCAAAAGTTGCAAAGAAGAACACGCGCACAAGGCGCCGTGACAGAAAGAATGTCGAAAAGGGCGCGGCTCATATTCGTTCGACATTCAATAATACAATCGTTACCATTACCGATACGGCGGGCAACGCTATTTCGTGGGCAAGCGCCGGCGGCTTAGGCTTCCGCGGCTCGAGAAAGAGCACCCCGTTCGCGGCTCAAACCGCGGCTGAGACGGCGGCAAAGGCTGCCATGGAGCATGGTATGAAAACGGTTGAGGTATATGTAAAGGGCCCGGGCGCGGGCAGAGAAGCCGCGATCCGTGCTTTACAGGCTACAGGTCTTGATGTTACGATGATTAAGGACGTAACTCCCATTCCTCATAACGGATGCAGACCGCCCAAACGCAGAAGAGTCTGATTAAGCGAAAAGGAGGAATACGAAGAAATGGCAAGAAATACACAACCTGTATTAAAAAGATGTAAAGCTTTGGGAATCAACCCAGGAGTTATGGGTTATGACAAGTCCACAAGACGTAATCCCAAGCAGAACAGAAGAAAGCAGTCGGAGTACGGTCTTCAGTCCGCCGAGAAGCAGAAGGTCAAGTTCATCTACGGCGTACTTGAAAAGCAGTTCAGAAAGTATTATGTAATGGCGACGAAGCGTCAGGGCATCACGGGTGAAATGCTTTTGCAGATTCTCGAATCAAGACTTGATAACGTTGTTTACCGTCTTGCGCTCGCGAATACACGCCGCGAGGCGAGACAGCTCGTTAACCACGGCCATATTACGGTAAACGGCAAGAAGGTTGATATTCCGTCGTATCTTGTTAAACCCGGAGATGTAATATCCGTTCGCGAAAAGAGCAGAAGCTCCGCAAGAATCAAGGAAATCATTGAGACTAACGCGAAACGCGCAATCCCTTCGTGGCTCGAAATGGACAGAGAAAACTTTACCGGTAAGGTAGTTACTTTGGCTAACAGAGACGATATTGATTACGAGGTTGAAGAACATCTTATTGTCGAGCTTTATTCAAAGTAATGACCATTTTACCCTCGGTAAGTGGATTAAAAACATTTTGTGCAGCGGCTGCGCACCGATGCTGTGCGTAACCTGATTATAAGGAGGGTTATGAAATGATAGAAATGGAAAAGCCTGTTATAGAATGCGTCGAAATGAGTGAGGACGGACGCTACGGCAGATTTACCGTAGCTCCGCTTGAGCGCGGTTACGCTACTACGCTGGGTAATTCGCTCAGAAGAATACTGCTCTCATCGCTGCCGGGCGCGGCGGCGACCTCGATCAAGATCGACGGCGTTCAGCATGAGTTTTCTACTGTTCCGGGCGTCAGAGAGGACGTTACGGAGATTATATTAAACATAAAGAAAATAGCCGTGAAGCTCCATAGCGATATGCCCAAAACCGTATATATTGAAGCGAAGGGCGCTCAGGAGATTACGGCGGGCGACATTAAGCGCGATGACGATGTGGAGATCTTTAATCCGGATCTGCATATCGCGACGCTCAACGAGGATGCTAATCTCTATATTGAGATCACCATATCCAGGGGCAGAGGCTATGTCAGCGCGGAAAAGAACAAGCAGGAGATTCGGCCGATTATCGGTGTGATCCCGGTGGACTCGATATACACTCCGGTTTCAAAGGTGAACTATACCGTCGAGCCGATAAGCGTAGGCCAGTATTCCAACCGTGAGGAGCTTATGATCGAGCTTTGGACAAACGGTACAACAAAACCCGATGAGGCTATATCGCTTGCGGCAAAGATTATGAACGATTTGCTGCTGCTGTTTGTGGATCTCTCCGACGACGCGAAAAATACGGAGATAATCGTCGAGAAGGAGGAGAGCAAGAAGGAAAAGGTGCTCGAAATGACTATCGAGGATCTCGATCTTTCGGTTCGTTCCTACAACTGTTTAAAGCGCGCCGGCATAAATAATGTTGAAGACCTTGTAAACAGATCCGAGGAGGATATGATGAAGGTCAGAAACCTGGGAAGAAAGTCGCTTGAAGAGGTCATAAACAAGCTGGACAGTTTAGGTCTTCATCTGCGTAAGGAAGAAGAATAATCGGTTCTTTACAATAAAGAAATAGGAGGTAACGGCTATGCCGGGAACAAGAAAGTTAAATATGCCTACAAGCCAGAGAAAGGCTATGCTTCGCAATATGGTAACGTCATTCCTGGAGAACGGAAGAATTGAGACGACCGTAACACGCGCGAAGGAGTGTCAGGCGCTTGCCGAGAAGATGATCACCCTTGGCAAGAAAAATACTCTGCATACCCGTCGTCAGGCACTTGAGTTTATTACAAAGGAGGACGTTGTGACTAAGGTCTTTTCGGAAATCGCTCCGAAGTATGCCGAAAGAAACGGCGGCTATACAAGAATTTATAAGCTCGGCCCAAGACGCGGCGATGCTGCCGAAATGGCAATTCTTGAACTTGTAGATTGATATCAAAAACGGAATCCGTAAGGGTTCCGTTTTTGCTTGCGCATTTATCGCTGCCCCCGCGGCTTTGGTTTTTTGCGCAAAAAAAAACCGACCCGGTGAAGGTCGGTTTTAACTACCCATATGGTTAGTATAGGTAAAAGGATAAAAGGCTTTTTCATAAGGAAATATTCTTTATTTCCTCACCTGTCATAAATTATAGCACAGTGCTAAATATTTGTCAACACTTTTTTTGAAATTTTTTGATAATTTTGAAATTTTTTTATTATGCTTCTGTAATATGCCCGTAAATGCCGTAACATATTTGTTGTAATTTAGTCATTCTGTAAATTCCTCGCGTGTGAGCAGGTATTCATAGAAATTATAAAGGGATTTTTGGCCGTTATAATTGAGCTTGCCCAAATCAAAACGAAACACGGGCGGGGCAATGACGACATTACGCACGTCCACTCTTCCGCATAGGTAATCGGGAGTTACGTCAAAATACCGACAGATTGCCATTATAGCGCTGTTTTTGGGAAGACGTATTCCGCTTTCCCAATTGGCAACGGCGGCGCGTCCCACTCCTATTATCGACGCGAGCTCCGTTTGTGTCAAATCACGTTCGCGGCGCAGCTCCTTAAGCCGCGCCGGGATCCCTGTTTCAATGCGTCTTGTCATCGTTTTCACCATCATTGTCAGCCGCCGATTCGCGGCGGCGTACTTCATTAAAGATTTTCATAAATTCATCGCCCGTTATCGTTTCCTTTTCAATCAGAAATTCGGAAATTTCATTGAGCGCGGTACGATTGTCTGTAAGCATGCTCATTGCGTTTTTATGACATTCGTTGAGTACGGCGACTATTTCCTTGTCTATATCGGTTTTAGTCTCTTCAGAGCAGTTTGAGACGCTTCTGCCGTCGAGATATTTGCTTTCTACGCTTTCCAGTCCTGCCATGCCGAAGCGGTCAGACATGCCGTACTGCGTGATCATCGCGCGCGCAAGGGATGTGGCGCGCTCTATATCGTTCGCCGCGCCGGTTGTTTTCAGGCCGAATACCAGCTCCTCCGCCGCGCGTCCGGCAAGGAACACGGTTATTTGTTCTATAATTTCGTCCTTGGACATGAGGTAATGCTCCTCTTCCTCGGGCATTTGCATGGTATATCCCAAAGCGCCCATGGTGCGCGGAACTATCGTTATCTTATGCACCGGCTGTGTATTTTTTTGCAGCGCCGCGGCAAGCGCGTGTCCGACCTCGTGGAACGACACTATGCGCTTTTCCTTGTCGGAGAGGATCCTGTCCTTCTTTTCCTTGCCCGCGATAATCACTTCGACAGCCTCCATTAAATCCTCTTGAAGCACGACGTTTCTGCCGAGCCGTACAGCGCGAAGAGCCGCCTCGTTTACCATGTTCGCCAAATCCGCGCCCACCGCGCCGGAGGTGGCCAGAGCCATCGCGCGAAGATCGATTGACGGGTCGGTTTTAACATTCTTTATATGAACCTTTAAAATATCCTCACGGCCCTTTAAATCGGGTTTTTCCACAATTATACGCCTGTCAAACCGACCCGGACGCAAAAGCGCCTTGTCGAGTATTTCCGGGCGGTTTGTCGCGGCTAAAATTACGAGTCCCTTTGAGGAATCGAAACCGTCCATTTCGGATAAAAGCTGATTTAACGTCTGTTCGCGCTCGTCGTTGGAATTGAGCTGCGCGTCGCGCGATTTGCCTATAGCGTCGATTTCGTCGATGAATATGATGCACGGTGCTTTTGCCGCCGCCTGCTTAAACAGGTCGCGTACACGCGACGCGCCGACGCCGACGAACATTTCCACAAATTCCGAACCGGAAAGAGAGAAAAACGGAACATTCGCTTCGCCCGCGACGGCCTTTGCGAGCAATGTTTTACCTGTTCCCGGCGGGCCGACGAGCAGCGCGCCTTTGGGCTGCTTCGCGCCGATAGCGGTATATTTTGCCGGATGGTGCAGGAAGTCCACAATTTCGTTTAAAGATTCTTTCGCTTCCTCCTGCCCGGCGACGTCGGCAAATGTTACGCCGGTTTTGCTCTCGATATTATACATCTTGGCGTTTGACTGACCTATGCCCATAATTCCGCCGCCGCCCATGCGCTTGGACATCGACCGCATTATGAGGAAGAACGCGAGATAAATTATACCCAGCGGCAATATCCATGACAGGAAAAAGCTGACGATGGGATTATTATATTGAACGGGGGTCGAATATGACACGCCCTTCTCATCCAGAAGCGGTAAAAGGCGGTCATCCGGAAGATATCCGGTATAGTAAACCGGTCTGCTCTCCTTTGCGAGCTGCTCCTTGATTTCTTCCTCCGATACGCCGAAAAGCTTTATCATACTGCTGTCACGCGGCGTGAGCTTAATATCCTCGGGATCGGATGTACCGTATATATAAAGCTGGTCGGAGCGTATGGAAACCTCGTCAACCTCGCCCTTTTCAACCATGTCCAGAAATTCATCATACGAAATTTCCGTCCGCGACGGTGAGCCGACCGTGGAAATGGCCAGATTAAGTATGATCGTAGCGGCAATAGAAATCAGCAGAAAAATCACCAGCGGGTTTTTCAGCGGCGAAGGCCTTTTCTTTTTGTCCATTAGTAAAATTTCTCCTTTCACAAGGTGTTCTATTATATTCTATCACGATATCTTGTTTATTTCAATCAAATTTCGTGTAATTCATATTTTTTTATTAATATTAACAAATATGACACATATTATCGCTTGATTTGTAATAATAAATGTGGTAAACTAAACATGGGTATTGTTACAATGAAGAAATATGGAGGTATGTATAAGATGAAGAAAAAACTTTCAATGCTGCTTTCCGCGGTGTTGTTAATCACGGGATTATGCTCGGCGGCCGTTCGGGCGGATTTCTCGGATGTAAAGGAAGACAACCCGTACAGGAAAGCCATTCTGACGCTGTCGCTGCTTGAGACAACGTCGGGACAGAAGATACTTGACGGATACGAGGACGGCACATTTAAGCCGGACGGCGAGATCAAACGTGCGGAGTGCGCGAAGATAATAGCTTGTATTATGAACGTGAACACCATAAATACGGGCAATGTGCAGTTTACCGATGTTGAGAACCACTGGGCGAAGGATAATATCGAGGTATGCGCGAGCCTGGGAATCATCAACGGTATGGGCGACGGGACCTTTAAGCCCGACGACCCGGTCACATATGAGCAGATGCTTAAAATGACCGTATGTATGCTCGGATACGGCCCGGTCGCGGAGTTGAAGGGCAGCTATCCCGACGGTTATATCTCGGAGGCGAACGATCTCGGACTGCTTGACGGAATAAGCGGACAGGGATTCCACGACGGTGCGGCGCGCGGCGTTGTCGCGCAGGTCGTGTATAACGCGCTTGAGGTGAAAATGGCGCAGACACATGAAGGCCTGACTACGGGAACTAACCGTACATTGCTTGCGGATTATCTGAAAACGGAAAAAATCAAGGGTACGCTTGTGGGCGTTGAGGAATCGGTTACGGCCGATTGCACACAGACGCTCGGATTCGGAATGATGGACGTGCTCGGCAGCGACGGAAGAGAGAATGTTTTAAGCTTTGCCAATTACACCAAGGACGTAAATGAGGTAAGCAAAAATTTGGGACAGGCTCTTACAGTGTACTGCAGAGACTCCGCGTCGTCATTTTATAGAGAAGTTATAGCGATAGATTATGAAACGGCGCATAACCGGGTCATCGACATTTCCTCGTTCGATATCGACTCTTATAACGGCACACAGCTTCAGTATTTTGAGGGGAGCACGCGCCGTACAGAAAGAATATCGCCGAATGAAATTTCCATACGCTATAACGGCAAGCTTATAGGAAACAATGAACGCGTTGAGCTTACGGACAATTACGGAAACTCGCAGAGCTTTACGGCTCAGGATGCGGTCAGGGAATGGCTTGATCCCAACGGAAGATTCTATATTTACGGAAGCGTAAAGCTGGTGGACAGCGGCGATGACGGTGTTGATATGATCGAGATCCTCGATTATGATACACTTGTTGCATACGCGCGGCCGACAGCGGCCGATTACCGCATTCAGGACAGGCTTTTGAAAACGCATTATATACAGCTTGACCCCAACAGCGTAGACTATACATATACTATCACTAAAAACGGTTCTACCATATCGGTTACGGATATCGCCGCTAATGACGTTCTTCTTTACGCGAGCAGCCTTGACGGCAAGGTCATAACGGTAACGGATACAGCGAAGCCGGTTACAGGCTCGATAACCTCCATAAACGAATCGGAGAAAAAGATTACGATAAACGGTGAAAGCTACCGTGTCAGCGACGCGTGCCGCGAGTATGTAAAGACCGAGGACGGCCGCGATCTTAAGTCGGGAGTTTCGGGAACATTCTATGTTGATGCGCTCGGCACGATAGCGTATGCTACGCTTACGAAGGAAAGCGCACTGCCATACGCGTATATTGTTTCGGCTGTGATAGATATCGAAACAAATACGGGATATGTTACGGCGTATATGTCGTCCGGCAGCAGCGGCGGGGCACAGGTATACCCGCTGGCGACACGTGTAACGGTCAACGGTACGACCATTAAGGATACGGACGCGATCTCCTTGCTCAGAGAGACGTCCGCGGCGTCGAATAAGGACGCGGATAAGGCGACACAGATATACGGCGCGGGCAAGCAGCCGTCGTTTACGGATACGGCACAGATAGTAAGAATGAAGCTTAACAACGAAAAGAAGGTGTCGGAGATCATCACGCTTGACCAGACCGCTCCCGAGGGCACGCAGAACGAGGATATCGACAAGCTGGTACGTTATCAGGAGCTAGGCAGGTATTACTATACGTCTAACTCATTCAGAGAAACTTCCTCGGCTTCAAGCTCTCTGTTTACGACAAAATCCTCGACCGCGGTAATATATGTTCCGATGAGCAGAAACGACCGTGATAAATATTCAAACAGGACTCCGTCCTCGGCCTTTACGTCGGGTGAGTCATATTACGTTGAGGCGTATAACGTAAACGCCTCAAAGGTGGCGGATCTTGTAATACTTTACGGTTCGAGCGGCGCTATGACAAATGTTACGAAAAATACAGATTTCTCGATAGTCGCGTCGGACGCGGAGGCGGAGTACGATCAGTCAAAGGATTTGAATTCGCTAAGAGTAAGCCTGTATACGGGCGCGACCAACGCTCCTAAGAGCTGGACTACATATGATGATACCGAATTTGCAAATGTTCAGATAGGAGATGTAATACAGTTCGGTTACGACAGCGATAATCTCGCGCAGAATCTTGTGACAAACATTCGGTTCTCAGATATCGCGTCGGTACTGGACAGCGCGGATGAATATGTAAAATACGACTGGAACGCGGCTCAGACACCGTCGCAGGATAACAATTATCAGACGTACAAATTCGATTACCGCTTTAAGTCCACCGATTCCGACGGAAATCCCGTTCATGGCGACAACGGTTATGTCGATGAGCCGTATACGAGCACATCGATAGGCACAGTGCCGTATTCGAGAGCGTTTATGGCGAATGTGGCGCAGGTATTGCCGGAGGAAAATAAGCTTTATCTGACGAAAAAGGGATTTACGAAGAATGAGAACGGTGAATGGACGTACGATGAGGCGGATTATGAGGAGTTAAGCGTTACATCGTCAACGAAGATCATTCGCATGCAGAGTAACCGCAGAGGCTTTGACCGATATATTGAGGGTACGACGACCGATATTAAGTATACCGATTTGCGCGATGCGAAGAATTACGGTATAAGCTGTTCTAAGGTACTTGTATGTATGAATAAGGGTACTGTGAAATCGATCGTGGTATACGAATAATAAGCGATGATACAGTAATCATAAAATAACCGGGACTGATTGGGTCCCGGTTATTTTGTTGACGCAGTGTATGCCGTGCCGTAAACAGGGCGTCGGTTTTGCGGTAAAAGTAAATACTTTGTGAACAAACAAAAAAAGTCTTTAAATATTTGTGAATGTATGGTATAATAACCTGACGTAAAGAATATTGAAGCATATGGCGGGGGAGGACCCGGCGATTATGTCGAATAATCGATAATCATGTGAAATACTACATTTAAAGAAGGTAAAGAAATGAATTTATGTTCAAAATGCAACAAAAATCCTGCGGTGCTTTACGTAACGCGGATCGAGGGAGATAAGACGTGGAGCGACGGACTGTGTCTGCCGTGCGCGAAGAAGATGGGGATAGCGCCGCTGAACCAATTGCTCGGGAATTTCAATGTCAGCGACGACGAGCTTGACAACCTTAATGAGCAAATGTCGGATTTCATAGAAAATATCAGCTCGCTTGACGGGGATATGGATATGGAAGAGATGATGGAAATGATGTCGGGCGGCGACCCGGACGAGGGCGGCGCCGCGACAGCTCCTTTCGCGGATATGTTCTCAAATTTTTTGGGGCCGCAGGGAAATACGGAAAATCGTCAAGATACCGACAAGGGCAAGCGTAAAAAGAAAAAGAAGCAGAGCATGCTTGAAACCTACGGAACAGATCTTACCGCGAAGGCCGCGTTGGGAAAGGTTGACCGCGTTATAAGCCGCGACGCGGAAATTGACCGCGTTATTCAGATTTTAAATCGACGGTCAAAGAATAATCCCGTAATTTTAGGCGAGCCGGGCGTGGGCAAGACCGCCGTCGCGGAAGGACTGGCATGCCGTATTTTTGAGAAGCGCGTGCCGCCTAAGCTCTTTAATTGCAGACTGTATCTTATTGATTTTGCCGCGCTTGTGGCGGGTACGCAGTTCCGCGGTCAGTTTGAGGCGCGTCTGACGAATTTACTGCAGGAGGCGGAGGACGCGGGGAATGTAATACTCGTGATTGACGAAATACACAATATCGTTGCCGCCGGAGACGCGGAGGGCGCGATGAGCGCCGCGAATATCCTAAAGCCCGCTCTCGCGCGGGGAGATATACAGATTATCGGTGCGACAACGCTGGGCGAGTACCGCAAGCATATTGAAAAGGACAGTGCGCTCGAACGGCGTTTTCAGCCGGTCATTATCGATGAGCCGTCGGTGGCGGAGAGCATCGAGATTTTGAAGGGGATCAAGGATTATTATGAGGATTACCATAAGGTCAAAATCACGGATGATGTTATAGAAGACAGCGTCAGGTTCGCGGAGCGATACATCACGGACCGCTTTCTGCCGGATAAGGCGATTGACGTCATAGACGAGGCGGGATCGCGCGTAAATCTCAGAAACCGCGCGATTTTCGAGGCCGCGACGCTTACCGGCCGCATTGCCGCGTCAGAAGCGCAGATGCGGGAGGCGGAGGAAAAGGGTGACTTTGAAACTGTCGCGCGCCTTAAAACGGAACGTTACGCGTTGGATGACGCGCTGACGAAGGCGCAGGCGGAAGCGGCAAAGGCGGAAATCACATTCGATGACGTAGCGGCGGTAATAGAGGGTTGGACGAAAATCCCGGTGCACCGCATAACCGAAAGTGAGGCGGAGCGGCTGCTCGACCTTGAGAACCGCATACACAAGCGCGTGATAGGCCAGGATGCGGCCGTTAAGGCGGTATCGCGCGCGATACGGCGCGGACGCGCGGATATTACGACGAAAAAAAGGCCGGTATCGTTCATATTCGCCGGCCCGACCGGAGTGGGAAAAACAGAGCTGGTAAAAACTATAGCCGAGGTATTGTTCGACAGCGAGGAGTCCCTTATACGCATAGATATGTCGGAATACATGGAAAAGCATTCGGTATCGAAGCTTATAGGCTCACCTCCGGGATATGTCGGCTACGACGATGCGGGACAGCTTACGGAAAAGGTGCGCCGCAAGCCGTATTCGGTAATATTGCTCGATGAGATTGAGAAAGCGCATCCCGAGGTATTTAATCTGTTCCTGCAGATACTCGATGATGGGCGCGTAGCGGACAGCCACGGGAAAATTATCAATTTCGAGAACACAATCATAATCATGACGACAAATGCCGGTTCGGAATTTAAGACCGGCGCGGCGGGATTTAATTCATCGTCGGAGCTGAAAACGGAGGATAATGTTGACAGAAGCCTAAAGCAGTTTTTTAAACCCGAGTTTTTAAACAGAATCGACGATATCGTAACGTTTAAGCCGCTTAAAACCGAGGAATTGCGGCAGATTATCGGCCTTATGCTTAAGGATATAGTAAAAAGACTCTCGGAAAAGGGCGTAACGTTCTCTATAACAGACGCCGCAAAGGATATAATACTCCGGGAGGGTTATGATCCCAAGTACGGCGCGCGCCCGTTAAAGCGCGCAATACAGTCGCTTGTAGAGGATAAGCTCGCGCGGCTGTCGCTGACCGGTCATCTTACGGCCGGCGCCGCCGTAAACGTGGACGCGGCCGGAGACGAGCTGACGGTTACCGCAGTCGGCGCGTGATGTAAAACGTAAATTCATTGTACGTAAAGCGTTTTTGTGCCGCCGATGTAAGATAGGACAGGGGAGAGGATCAATGATACTTTGTATTGTACTTGCTCCATGCAAGGTTTGAGGACACTGCATGGAGGGATAATTTAAGTCCTCAGACTTTGCTTTTAAATTTAAAGAAAAGGAGCAAAGTCAATTATGAAAAATAAAAAATTAAGACCGTATCTGATGCTATGGAGTACGCAGGCTTTTTCCGCGCTCGGGAGCGGCATGACAAGCTACGCGTTGGTATTGTGGTTCTATATCCGCAGCGGCTCTACACTGAAAACAGCGCTTTTAACAGTCTGCTCTTACGCGCCGTATGTGGTAATGAGCATATTTGCCGGGGCGTTAAGTGACCGATGGGACAAAAAACGCACAATATTGGGGTGTGATTTGTTTGCCGCGCTGAGCAGTGCCGGCGTTCTTCTGCTTATTAAAACGGACACGATCAGTCCGTGGCAGCTTTATGTTTTAAATGCCATGAACGGATTAATGAATACTGTACAGCAGCCCGCGGGCGAGGTGGCGGCGACGCTGTTGGTTCCCGAAAGGTATTATCAGAAGACCGGCGGACTGCGTGCGTTTACGCAGTCATTGAACGCGATCCTGAGCCCTGTTTTGGCAACCGCGCTTTTTATGCTCGGCGGTATAGGTTCGGTGATCGTCTTTGATTTGATAACCTTCGCGGTTGCTTTTCTTACCCTGCTGCTGTTTATACGGATCCCGAATAATGACCGGAAGGCACGGGGACCCGAAAAGCTGATGACGGCGGTTCGGCAGGGAATCGTATGGCTTAAAGAAAATCCGCTGATATTAACATTAATATTATATCTGGCGTGTATCAACCTGACGGCGTCTATATACGAAGCGGCGCTTCCGGCTATGGTATTGTCCAAACAAAATGAAGCGGTGTTAGGCGTAGTTAACATGTGCGTCGGTATTGCGACACTGGCGGGGAGTATTCTTGCCGTATGTTGGCCCGCGCCGAAAAATAGGGTTAGGGTTATTTCGCTCGCGCTGCTCTTGTCGATGGCAAGTGAAAATTTTTTTCTCGCTTTTGGTAAATCGCCCTTGATTTGGTGCGTAGGCGCTGTATTGGGATGGCTGCCTATACCTATTATGAATACAAACATGGATGTAATATTTCGGAGCTGTATACCGCGAGATATACAGGGACGCGTTTATTCATGCAGAAACACGCTGCAGTTTTTCACCATACCCATAGGCCTCCTGGCAGGCGGATTGCTTGTGGACGAGGTGTTCGAACCCATAATGGCCGCGCAGCCAGCGGGCGGCGTTTTAGCATATCTTTTCGGCGAAGGCAAAGGCTCGGGCGCGGCTATGCTGTTTTTTGTAATCGGTATAGCGGGAGTATTTATATGCCTTGCTTTCAATCACCGACTGCGTAAATACAGCGGTATTACGAATATTTAGCCTATACGGCGATGCTTGTATAAACGGCAAAAGAGCGTATCAGTAAAAGATACGCTCTTCAGACCGTCGGCAAATTGGCCGGACCGCGCATAGGATATAGGATATTGACCGATTAAATTTTTACTTTTGCAAAAAAAAACAGCGCCGTTATGCTGTGCAAACGGCGCTGTTTTTTTGGCATTTTTTCCTCTCGGGGATATTATGCGCGGCCGGATAATTTGAGGACAATTACTTTTTTATCATGTATACGCGAAGATTGGAATATTCGCCCACAAGCGGTGTTTTTTGGCGCAGCCCGATATAGCCGTCGGTGAGATGATCACCATAGGATTTCCCGTCGTCACTGAATTTGAAAATTGCCAAATCATTAACGAAAAACTCGACGTTCTCACGGGTTTTTACAATACGAAGACGGTACGGCTCTTCAGAACGGTATTTTGCCGCCGGAATCGGGTCAGCGCCCTGCGTGACGAGGTAAAATCCCGCGCTTTTGCGAAGATTCGCAACGTTAAGCGCGCATTCCTCGACCTCGCTGCGGCGGTAATAGGATACATGGAACGCATTTATATCGCCTGTATGGTATTGAATATAAGGCCCAGTACGCGGCTTTAACGACGGGTCGAACAAATCCTTGCCGCCCTGTCCGTCCGCAGCGAAAAAAAGTATCGCCAAGCCCTCCTCTGAGAGCGGTGAAAAATCCCACTCGATTATGATGTTGTCGGGGAATTTTTTGTCGCACCAATACACGAAATTCGCCGCTTGTCCGGCCGCTTGGCCGAGCACGCTTGACATTTGCATTTTCCCGTTCTTAAATGTTATTTTCGCTTGTCCCTCCATTATCCAGCTTGCCGTATCAGATGGCTCGGACAGCGGATTGCTGTAGATCAATTCGCCCTTTTCATATATCATTTTAATTTGCCTCCTTATCTTTTTCTATGAAAATGATACTTTATTTTTCGGAGTTTGTCAATATTTCGCCATGCCGAATCGTTATATACGCGGATAAAATTTTATCATATTACATTCGCATCGCCCTTACCCGCCTAAATAGCAAAGGTTAATTAAGGTTAGCTATATGCAAATTGCATAAATAGATATCAATAGTTTGCTCATAATTAACCAATTGTTACATAATTTATATTTGATTATTGACAATTAAATGTAGTTGTGCTATACTAACCAATGTAGCAAATTGCTATTATATATTAATAATCGCTAAAGCACGAAAACGGAGGGGAGTACAATGCCTTTATCTATGGTAAGTATGGGTGAAACGAAGAGTATTATAAGGATCAGCGGCCGGGATGAAACGCGCCGCTTCCTGGAAAATCTCGGCTTTGTCGAGGGCGCGGACGTAACGGTTGTGTCAGAGACGGCGGGGAATATGATCGTAAGCGTCAAGGACGCGAGAGTGGCGATAGACAGGTCTATGGCAAACAGGATCATGGTATAAGGGCGGACTGTCGAGGGTACCTGCCCCTACGGCGCATAAAATACGAGTGCAGGGCGCCTTCGACGTCACGCACAAAACAAATCAGAATATAAAAATGGAGGTTAAAATATGAAGACTTTAAAAGACGTCAAAATCGGTGAAACGGCCAGAGTTTCAAGGCTCACCGGTGAGGGGGCGGTAAAACGCAGGATTATGGATATGGGAATAACAAAGGGCGTTGACGTATTCGTCCGCAAGGTCGCGCCGCTTGGCGACCCGATCGAGGTTACGGTAAGAAATTACGAGCTGTCAATCCGCAAGGCGGACGCGGAAATGGTTTTAGTAGATTAATTTTATGGGAGGAAACAAAACATGGCTATAAAAATTGCGCTCGCCGGTAATCCGAACTCCGGCAAAACTACGCTGTTTAACGCGCTTACGGGCGCGAATCAGTACGTCGGCAACTGGCCCGGCGTTACAGTCGAGAAAAAGGAAGGGCGCTTAAAGGGGAAAAAGGAGGTCATTATCGAGGATCTACCGGGTATTTACTCGCTGTCTCCGTATACGCTGGAGGAGGTAGTCGCGAGGAACTATCTTATAAATGACAAACCCGATGTAATTTTAAATATAGTTGACGGCAGTAATCTTGAAAGGAATCTCTATCTTACGACGCAGCTTTCGGAGCTGGGAATACCGGTGGTAATGGCGGTCAATATGATAGACATCGTAAACAAAAACGGCGATAAGATCGATTTAAACAAGTTAAGTAAGGCTCTGGGCTGCGAGGCGGTAGCCATTTCCGCGCTGAAGGGCACGGGAGTTAAGGAGGCTGCGGACAGAGCTATAGCGGCGGCGGGGAAGAAGGATTTTAAACCGGTTCACTCGTTCGGCAAAAAGGTGGAGGGATATCTTTCCCAAATCGAGGAAAGGCTCGATTCGTCTGTCTTAGAGAATCAAAAGAGATTTTACGCTGTTAAGCTGTTTGAGCGTGATGATAAAATCAAATCACAGCTTAGAAACGCGCCCGATATTGAAGATATAATCGCGGCCGCGGAAAAGGAGTTTGACGATGACAGTGAAAGCATTATCACGAATGAGCGTTATACATATATCACGTCAATAATCGGCGGCTGCTATAAAAAATCGAAAACAGGAGTAAAGGATAGCTTGTCCGATAAAATTGACCGCGTGGTAACAAACAGATTTCTCGCGCTGCCGATTTTCGCGCTGGTTATGTTTATAGTGTATTACGTATCGGTTACGACTGTCGGAACGTGGGCGACCGACTGGGCTAACGACGGCGTATTCGGCGACGGCTGGCATCTGTTCGGCATCGGCTCATCCGCGTACGAGGAGGCAGCCGAGGAATGGGACGCTCAATTTGAGCCGGGCAAAAATTCCGCGATCGTTGACGCGTTCCTCGAGGCTGCGGAGGACGCGGGGATCGATACCGAAGCTGTAAGCGCGGCTATGGCCGAGGATGAGCTTGACGCTATGGCGCTTGATTCGTTCACGGCGGCGGCCGCGAATGTGACCGCGTCGGCGGAGGTTAAGGACGACGAGGGCGCTGTTGAGGAAACGGTTGAAGGCATAACCGCGGCTGATTTTGCCGAGGCCGTAAAAACCCTTCATGAGTCGGCGGCGGAGGAGCCGGACCCGTCGGAGTTCGGCGTGTGGATCCCGGGTGTGCCGGTATTGATCAACGCGCTGCTTGAAAAGCTCGGCACGGCTGAATGGCTTAACGGGTTGATTCTCGACGGTATTGTCGCCGGCGTGGGCGCGGTATTGGGATTCGTGCCGCAGATGCTTGTATTATTCCTGTTCCTTGCGTTCCTTGAGGGCTGCGGATATATGGCGAGGATTGCGTTTATAATGGACAGAATTTTCAGAAGGTTCGGCTTATCGGGCAAATCGTTTATTCCCGTGCTTATCGGTACGGGCTGCGGCGTTCCGGGCATAATGGCCTCGCGGACCATTGAGAATGAGCGCGACAGACGTATGACTATAATGACGACTACCTTTATCCCCTGCGGCGCAAAGCTGCCGATTATCGCGCTGATATCCGGAGCGCTGTTCGGCGGCGCGGCATGGGTTGCCACAAGCGCGTATTTTGTGGGGATAGCGGCGATTATTGTGTCAGGTATAATTCTTAAAAAGACAAGGATGTTCGCGGGCGATCCCGCGCCGTTCGTAATTGAGCTTCCCGAGTACCATTTGCCGACGGCCGGCAGTATTTTAAGAAGCATGTGGGAGCGCGGCTGGTCGTTTATCAAAAAGGCCGGTACGATTATTCTGCTTGCCACCATACTTATCTGGTTCCTGCAGGGTTTCGGTTTCGAGGACGGCTCGTTTGGAATGGTAGACAATATGGATAACTCCATACTTGCCGCAATAGGCGGCATACTCGCTCCGGTATTCGCGCCGCTCGGCTGGGGCAGCTGGAAGGCGGCTGTCGCGGCGGTCACCGGACTTATCGCGAAGGAGAACGTTGTGGGAACATTCGGTATACTATACGGCGGATTTGACGAGGTTGCCGAAAACGGTTATCAGGTATGGACTAATCTCGCGCTTGAGTTTACAAAGCTTTCCGCGTACTCATACCTTGTATTCAATCTCCTGTGCGCTCCGTGCTTCGCCGCTATGGGCGCGATAAGACGCGAGATGAACAGCGCAAAATGGACGTGGTTCGCGATAGGTTATCAGTGTATATTCGCGTACGCGGTGTCGCTGTGCATTTATCAGATAGGCATGCTCGCCGCGGGCGGCGGCTTCGGTATAGGTACGATTGCCGCAATATTGCTTGTGATGCTGTTTGTGTATCTGTTGCTCAGACCGTATAAGGAAAGCGTCGGCGTCGGCGGCAGAGCCGTAAATATGTAAGGAGGCGTTAAAAATGGCTGCGACAATTGTTATTTCGGCAGTGCTTGCGGTGGTTGTAGGGCTTATAATATGCCGTATGATAAAAAATAAATGCCACGGTAAAGGCGGCTGCTCCTGCGGCTGCTCCGACTGCCCCGGGCATTGCGGAAGGTAAATATAATAAATCCGCGTCCGGAAGCTAACGATGAAATTTTACTGTGAAAATACAAAAAGGGAGCCCCGCAAATCAAGCGGGACTCTCTTTTTTTGAATATGTCAGAGCAAACAGGGAATGGTTTTGCTCCGTGCCGAGTTTTTATTGCTTGCTTGTAAATACATATTCACGGCCCTTTTGAGCATTTTTTATCGTGTATTGCCCGTTTGTAAATTCCGCGTCCGCGCCGTCCAGCATAAGCTCGCTGCCGTTAGCGCAGCCGATCGTCAAATCACCGTCGGACGCGGGAGTAATTCTTATTTCGTCGGCTTTGTTATCGCTCCATTTGATTGAAACGGTCGCGCCGTTTTTCGCCTTTATGCCGCTTATTTCGCCCTTATCCCAAACGGAGGGCAGCGCGGGGAGAATGTAAATTGTGCCTGTCTGCGACTGCATAAGCAGCTCCATAACGCCCGCCGCCGAGCCGAAGTTTCCGTCTATCTGGAACGGATCGTGGAAATCGAACAGGTTTTGGTACGTCTTTTTCGCAAGCTGATAGCGGAACATTTCAAGCGCTCTGTCGCCCTCGAGGACGCGCGTCCACATGAGGAACTTATTTGAGCATGACCAGCCTGTGGAATCGTCGCCGCGCTTTTGAAGGACTATTTTCGCACCGTTTAACAGCTCCGGAGTTTCGCGCGTTATAAGCGTTCCGGGATAGAGTCCTACGAGGTGCGATATATGCCTGTGAACAGGGTCGCCTATCGCGTTGCCGTTTGCGTCGGTGTTATATGTCGTTTCCTCCGCCCATTCCTTGATCTGTCCGTCGCCGCCCAATTCAACGGGAGCTTCAAGATGATTTCGTATCTCCTTCCATGCTTCGATTTTATCCTCATCAACTCCGAGCGTTTCAGCCGCCGCGATCGTGTAATCGTACATACCCGCGACAAGCTGCAAATCGTACTTTATGCCCTCCTCGGTCGGCCCCTGCTCGGGCGAGCGTCCCGCCCATGTGGTGTAGTAGTAGCCGTCGGGATATTTTTCGGTGTCGGTAGTTGTTTTCCTTTCGTTGTTATACAAATACAGCGTGTAGAAATTCGCGGCTTTGCGCATTATCGGATAAAGCTCGTTCGCAAGAAGTTCCTTATCGCCGCTCGTTTGATACAGATCCCAGAGATTGTACATAAGCCACGCGGTATTTCCCGCCGACTGAATGCTCGTCGAACCTGTCATATCCGTCGTACCCATGATAGCCTGCTTGGTGTGCATGATAAACACGTCGTCCGCGTCGTCCGCGCTGTCGGCGAAGGTGATTTTGCCGTCCTCAAATTTATATGATTTCGGCGTTACCTTGTACATATTTTTCGCCGTGACGCGTCCTGCGGGAATCTGCGAATTGAACCACGTCACAAGCGATTTGCCGCTGTCGAGCAGATTCGCGCCGCCCGCGAACCAGTAGTTCATTTCCATATTGATGTTTATGCAGTAGCACGAGCCCCAAATCTCAGCTGTGGATTGGCACCATTTGCCCTGCAGAGTCGCGGGCATTGTGTCCGAGCGCGACGAGGAGATCATCATGTAGCGCGCGTAGTTGAAGTGCAGCTCCTCGAGGTGCTTGTCGAGCGCGGCGTATTTCGCGCTGTCGTAGGACACCTTTGTCGTGCCGTCCGCTTCCTTGCTCGTGTTTACAACGCCGCTGTACGACGATTGCAGCGCGTCCGTAGGTGTAGAACATATTTCGTCCGCGTCCGTCAAGCTGAATTTAACCGTGTCAAACTGCGACTTGTAGTCCGCGATATGCTCCGCCTTTAATTCGTCGTAGCTCATCGCCGCCGCGCCGCTCATACGTGCTGTCGCTTTATCTATCGCCGCCTGTACGCCGCGCGTGCTCTTGTACGGAGTTTTGTTCATATTGACCGTTCCATCGGCGTTTAGCTCAAATTGATCCTTGTCGTAATCTGTCGCTGCCGTTACGAGAATTGTAACGCCCGTCGCGCCGTTTATAGTTACCTTGTTGTAGCCGTCGGTAATTTCTCCGTCGTCCGCTATTACCTTTATTTTTGTGCAGTATTCAAGATCGGATTCCTGGTTCCATGCCGCGTTTCCGCCGGAATTATACGGCTCGGAATCCTTCAGCTTGCCTATGATGGTGATTTCGCCGTCATTTACCGTGACCTCGCCCGGGTGCATGGACACGGGATCTACCGCGAAATTCAGCGCGCCCGCCGTATCAGCGGTGTAGCGGAACGCGAGGACCTGCTTCGGGTATGAGGCGAAGTATTCGCGGCTGTATTTTATCCCGTTATATTCATATCTTACATGAGCCACGGACTCGTCAAGGTTTAAATCGCGGTAGTAGTTATTAACGCTCGCGTTTGCGGGCATATCGAAGTCAACGAAAATATTTCCCGCGCTCATATAGCCGTTAATGCCCTCGCTCATGTTCTTGTTTACACTGTCGGAATTAACCGCCGTCTGCACGCCTCTGTAGCCAGCGGCCCAGAAGGTTTCCTCGTTAAACTGAATTTGGTCCTTATTCGGCATACCGAACAGCATACCGCCCATATAGCCGTTGCCTATCGGAAGCGCCTGCTTTTCCCAAACCACGCT
>CANQYQ010000011.1 GCA_947628155.1 uncultured Clostridia bacterium | reverse complement strand
ATATCTATACTGAGCGGATTCTTAAACAAGGGAATATACGGATATTTTATAGGCGCGTATCTGAGAAAATATCCGATCAAGCCGTTGGATAACGCGGCCGCCGCCGGCTTGACATTTATACTTTCCTATATTTTACTCGGCGTAATATCGGTGTATACTTACAAGAACACAGACTCCGAAACCGCCTCACAGATAAAGGATATGTTTCTCACACATGAATCGTTCCTTATGGTGATATGTGCCGTATCCTCCGTAATGCTGTTTAAAAATATAAAAATAGGAACATGCAAGCCGATCAATTTTATAACACAGGGTATTTTAGGGGTATATATAATACATGACGCGGCGCCCCTAAGACAATATATCTGGAATAATATTTTACACGCATCCGATATTATTCAAGAGAATTTTTATATATTATATGCGTTAAAAATTATTTTCACGGTGTTCCTTGGCTGTATCGCCATTGAGCTGATAAGAATTTACGTTATAGAAAAACCGTTGCAAAAATTGGGGTTATTCGATAAACCGTGTAAAAAAATCGATGATTTCATGAACGGCATGTAGGCGGTCAATCGAGGGATGTACGTAAAAGGAGGAAACATGAGCAATTCTGTAATTAAAATAAGCAATAAAACGCTTTACGCGGCTGTTTACGGGTTTTTATATATAAATATCTTCGTATTCCTGTTAGGATTTCTGAAATGGTATATCGCCATACCGGCTGTGATAGCCTGTGCGGCGGCGCTGTGGCTTGCGATAAAAAGCATCCCCGAAAGCTATATGGAAATAAGCCGCACAATGCTCATTGCCGCGATAGCGGTAATTTCGGTCATGCTTCTTGCCGCGGGGCACGGGTGCTTGTGTCCGCAGTTAAATGATTGGAACGCGCGTAACGCGATAACGAATGATTTGATAAACAGACCATGGCCTGTTTATTATAATAACGGCTCGGCGCTTGTGTATTATTTGGGATACTTTCTCATGCCGGGAGCGGTGGGCAAGCTGATTGGTTTTAAAGCCGCGTGTTGGATAATATTTTTATATGGAGTATTCGGTATGCTCATAACATACCTGCTTTTGCTAAAAATTCTTAAGGCGTCGGATTTTCGCCGGCAGATCCTTGTATTGATTATTTTATTCCTGTTTTCCAACTGCGAAGATATTAAAAATATCATATACAACATTACGGAAGGAGTTATAAAGTTATTTAATCCGTCATACGGCAGACCGTTTATTATGATAGGATACACGCCGTTCTATGAAATGTATGCCGGGGCGTTTAATCAGATAATACCCGCGTTTGCCGTTCTCGCGATGTTTTTTGACGATAATAAAATACTGAAAAACATAGCGGTCGCGGCAGTGCCGCTTATAATATATTCGCCGTTTCAGATTATATTCATTTTTCTGATTACAATAATAGCTATTGTGAGGCTTATTGTTTCAGAGTCGCCGGCAAAAGCGGCAAGGCAGGTATTTACACCTCAAAACATTATTGTTTTGGTAGTTTTGGCCCCGTTGTTAATCATGTATTTATGGGGAAATGTGGCCGGAGACAAGCCGTCCGAACTGGCATTTCACAGAATTATATACGGAGCGGAAAATATTTATATTTACTTGTTGTTTATACTTTCACAGGTTATTATATATTCCGCTTTTTTATACAAGAGGAATAAGCAAGATCCGTATTTTTGGGCGTCAACCGTTACATTGATTATACTGCCGCTGTTCCAAATGGGATTGTATAATGACCTGTGCACACGTACAAGCTCCGCGGCGCTGTTTGTAATCATGATTGAAATAATAGATTTTTGGTTCCATGCGGACATGAAAATAAAAACAGACAAAATATGCGCTGTTACGCTTGCGGCTCTTGTGGGAATCAGCGCCGTTAAGCCGGCGTGGGAAATGGCATCCGCAATAAGAGGCGGCGCGGAAAATTTTGCCAAAATGCAAACCGATTCAAATCTATATATGCCGTTTCAATCATTGGAGGATATAGGGCCGGAAGAGGGCAGCGATATGCACTATAACTTTTTTGCCTATAATGCAAAGGATACAGTATTTTTCAAGTACATGACAAAAAGATAGAGGAGGAAATATGAAAGAACAATGCAAACTGATTAAAAAAACGGAAATTATACCGGGGATATTTGATTTCACGGTTGAGAGCGGCGGAATCGGCGCGGCGGCCCAATGCGGGCAGTTTCTGCACATCAAATGCGGCGGCAATACGTTTTTGCGCCGTCCGATAAGCATATGCGACGCGCGTGACGGCGGCGTCCGCTTTATATTCGAGGTAAAGGGCGAGGGCACAAAGGAGCTTTCCGAAATCCCCGAGGGCGGATATATTGACATTTTAGGGCCTCTGGGGCACGGCTTTGAAATAAAGGCATATAAAAAACCGCTTATAATCGGCGGCGGAATAGGCGTGTTCCCGCTGTATAAGCTCGCCAAGGATTTGGGCAGCGGTGCGAACGTGTTTTTGGGATTCCGCGATAAATCGCGCGTTGTGATGGAGGATGAATTTAATGCTGTATCTAAAATGTGCATAGTCGGCACGGACGACGGCAGCTACTGCTATAACGGCTATATCGCATCGGCGATGGAGCATTATATAAAAAATAATCCGTGCGACATGATTTTCTCATGTGGACCTACGCCGATGCTCAAGGCGGTAAAGGAAATCGCGGAAAAGAACGGCATAGAGTGCCAATTATCGCTCGAACAGCGCATGGGTTGCGGGATAGGCGCGTGCCTGGTGTGCTCGTGCGAGACAATTTTCGAGGGCACGAACAAATATATGCGGGTCTGCAAAAACGGCCCGGTATTTGATTCAAAGGTGGTGAAGCTGTGATGAATATGAAGATTGATTTTTGCGGAATTGAGTTTAAAAATCCCATCGTCACCGCGTCCGGCACCTTCGGATTCGGCGACGAATATAACGAATACGCCGCGCTGTCCGAATACGGCGGCATAGGCACGAAGGGTATAACGCGGCATGAGCGCGCGGGCAACGTGCCGCCGAGGATCGCGGAAACGCCGAGCGGAATTTTAAACAGCGTCGGACTGCAAAATCCGGGCGTTGAATCGTTCGCGGCGGATATTATGCCGCATCTTAGTGAATTTGACACGAACGTCATAGCGAATATGTCCGGCAACACAATTGAGGAATACTGCGAAATGGCGGAAATTTTATCCGATACCGCAGTCGCGGCGATCGAGATGAATATATCATGCCCCAACGTAAAGCACGGCGGATTGGCGTTCGGTACGAATCCCGACGTGGTGTACGAGCTTACAAAGGCGGTAAAATCCGTATCAAAAAAGCCGCTTGTCGTAAAATTATCGCCGAACGTTACGTCGATAACCGATATTGCGCTTGCGGCCGAGAAGGGCGGCGCGGACGCGCTTTCGCTTATCAATACGCTTTTGGGCATGAAGATAGATATAAACACCCGCCGCCCGGTTTTGGCAAATAACATGGGCGGATTATCCGGCCCGGCGGTACGGCCCGTGGCGGTAAGGATGGTGTACCAGACCGCGCAGGCGGTCGATATCCCGATAATCGGCATGGGCGGCGTTATGTCCGGCGCGGACGTGATCGAGTTTATGCTCGCGGGCGCGTCGCTTGTCGCGCTCGGAACGGGTATGTTTATCGAGCCGGATCTGATTATAAGGGTAAAGCGCGAAATTGAGGAATATTGCAAAAAATTCGGCATAACCGATATTACCGAGCTTATCGGCGCGGTAAAAATGAATTAGGAGGTACTCATATTTATGGGAGCGTATTTGTTTGTACACTTTATAGGCCGGGAAAACAGCGCGGATTGCGAGCAGATATATTTTTCCGTATCCAAGGACGGCATTGACTGGGAAACGCTCAACGGCAAAAAGCCGGTTCTGCGCAGCGATATCGGCGAAAAGGGCGCGCGCGACCCGTTTATCATTAAATCGCCCGACGGTGCGAAATATTACATGATTGCCAGCGATTTAAGCATATATCATCGCGGCAATATGCGGCAGGCGTGGTACGACTGTCAGGAAAAAGGCAGCAGGAGTATTCTTGTGTGGGAAAGCGAAAACCTGACCGACTGGAGCGAGCCGAGGCTTGCGGAGATTGCGGTAAAGGACGCCGGCTGCGCGTGGGCGCCCGAGGCAATGTACGACCCGGATAATGATGCGTATATCGTGTACTGGGCGTCGGCCGCCGGCGCGGACAATTACGAGTACCAGCGTATGTACCGCTCGTACACGAAGGATTTTCGCGAATTTACACCCGCCGAAATATATATCGACGACGCGGCGGACGAACGCATAAAGAACGGCACAGCGGCGGCGAATATCGACACAACGATTATCGGTCATGACGGCATGTATTATCGGTTTACGAAAAACGAATCGAAAAAAACCATAGTTATGGACAAAAGCGCGCATTTGTCATACGGCTGGGAGCGGGTAAAAACCACAAATCTCGATGAAATGCTTGGTTACGAAGGCCCGACGATAGTGAAAATGCACGACGGGAAATGGGGACTTTTCCTCGACCATTTCGCGGAGCAAAAGGGGTATGAGCTGTTCGTGACGGACGATATCGACAAGGGCGTTTTTTCAAAATCCGCCGACTGCCGCTTCGACGCGGTTTACCGCCACGGCACGGTTATTACGATAACCGACGCGGAATACGCCGCGCTTATCGATAAATACGGGGTGAGCGAATGAAAAAACGGTTTTTATTGATAACGCTTATCCTTACGGCTGTTTTCGGCTGCGCGGCGCGGGCCGCGTACACGGACGTTGACGAGGGGAAATGGTATTACGAAAATATATGCGCGATGACGGACAGCGGACTCTTAAAGGGTTACGATGACGGCACGTTTAGGCCGGATAATAAAATCACATATGCGGAATTTGTAAGCGTGCTGACGCGGTACATATCGCCGGACGGCAATACCTTCGATACCTCCGGCGGCCACTGGGCGAAGGGCGCGATGGAATACGCGTACAATAACGGCTGGTATGATTATGACGAGATAAACGAAAGTATTTACGATACCGCTGTGCCGAGGTACATGGCTGTAAAGCTCACCGCGCTTTCGATGAATATTCCGCAGACGGAAAACGACGATGGCGTATACTGGAGGTATATGAACGAGATCAAGGATTTCGATTCTATAGACGGACGCTACGCGTATCTTGTGATACGCGCGTATAACGACGGCGTGCTGACGGGTGATGAAAACGGGAATTTCAATCCGAAAAGCCAGCTCACCCGCGCCGAAGCATGCGCGATAATTTCACGCGCGGCCGGCATGGCAAATGTATCTCCGGCATCATCCGCCGCGCCGAATGCGTCAGCCGCTCCGGATATTCCGGCGACACCCGGCGTAAAGGGCGGCGTATCGGAGAACGGGAAATTACAGGTCATAGGTACGCAATTGTGTAACGCGAACGGCGACGCGGTCATATTAACCGGCATGTCGTCGCACGGACTGCAATGGTTCCCGCAGTTTGCCGACCGCGCGTCGATCGCGAAAACGGCGGCGGCGGGCGCAAACGTGTTTCGGCTCGCCATGTACACCGCCGAGGGCGGATACCTGTCCAATCCCGACGGCGTGAAGCAAACGCTCTATGACGGAGTTGACGCGGCGATAGCGGAGGATATGTACGTTATAATCGACTGGCATATCCTGTCCGACGGCAATCCCATGACAAACGTTGATGCGGCGGAGAAATTCTTTGACGAGGTTTCCGCGAAATACGGCGCGTATGATAACGTGATCTACGAAATATGCAATGAGCCAAACGGCAATGTCACCTGGCCGGGTGACGTTAAGCCGTACGCGGAGCGCGTTATTCCCGTAATACGTAAAAACGACCCGGACTGCGTCATCCTCGTCGGGTCTCCGACGTGGAGTCAGGATATTGATAAGGCGGCGGACGACCCGCTCGCGTTTGACAATATTATGTACACCTGTCATTTTTACGCGGGTACGCATACGCAGTGGCTCAGAGACCGCATAACATACGCCATTGGCAAGGGCGCGCCGATTTTCATTTCCGAATGGGGCACATCCGCCGCGGACGGAAGCGGCGGAGTATATCTCGACGAAGCGCAAAGATGGATCGATTTCTTAAACGCGAATAATATAAGCCGCGTTAACTGGTCGCTGTGCGATAAGGCCGAAACGTCGGCGGCGATAGCGAGCGGCTCGGGCGCTTCGTGGACGGTGGATGATCTGTCCGAGAGCGGCAGGTTCGTGTTCGGGAGCTTTTGAAAAGGTATCAAAATAATACTGAAAATACCCCATTGGGGCGTGACGTAAGACAAAAAGGTATATTTTGCGGTGCGGAGCGGCATTAAGCCGTTCCATACCGCTTTTGTTTTATTGATTTTGCGGAAACGGTTTTTCAATAAGAGATAAAGCACCTCGCCGCCTTAGAGACGAGAGATGTCTTGGTTATAAATTATTTCCGATAAATCCAGCGTGTAAAAAAATCGTGCGATCGGTTTCAATATTTGTTATAACTGATTTTATTCGGTTTACATAAAGCGGAAAAAATTTCGTCGAAAAATGTAATTTCGAGTATTTTTTCATAACAATAATTGTGCAAACCGCTTATTGACGAATACCCGGTTACGTTATATAATACGTTGTGAAAAAAATAACAATTATATATAACGGAGGCGAAAATAATGGCAACATGGATGGTGCATTGCCGAATAGCCGACCGCTTCCTCGAAATTTTCAAAGACAGGATAAAGCCCGATGAATTTGTAATCGGTTCTGTCGCTCCCGACTGCGGATGGGGAGATAAGGACAGTCTCGGACAGTTTGACCCGCCGCCCGCCGTGACGCATTGGTCGCCGAGCGGAAACAAGAACGATTGCAGATATAAGGATTTCAGGCGTGAATATCTGAAAAACAGGGACAACGACGATTATTCCTTTTATCTGGGTTATTATGTGCATCTGCTTACGGATATAATGTGGTCGTCCGAAGTATATCTGCGTTCATGCGACAAGTACGCGCGCGAGCTGAAACGTGATAAAAATTTTGTAAAGGCTATCAAAAACGACTGGAACGATCTTGATATGAAATACCACCGGGACAACCCGGATATGAAATCGTTTACAATACTTGACAAGGTAAAGTCGGTAAAGGACTATTTGCCCTATTATGAGGACGGACAGCTTACGGCGCAGATAAAATGGATTGCGCGGTATTACAGAAACGGCGTAAATTCGGGTAATCTTGACCGCGAGTATAAGTACATAAGCGAAAAGCGCGTGGACGAATTTGTAAAAAGCGCGTCGGAGATCATCGAGGGACATTTAAGGCAGAAATCGCTTGTTTAAGCGAATGTGTCGGAGCGCAAAACTTTAGTCTCCTCAGCGTGCGGACGTTTGTCCGCACACTGAAGCGCAAAAATTTTGCGCTCTTTTTTTATAAAATACTATTGAAAATTACCCGAACATGGTGTATAATATGTATAAATATGCAAGCATGCTGAAGGGAGGACGGTATGTGAAGAAAATCGGTATTATAGCAAATTCGCTTAAACCGGAGTGCAAGGATTACATAAGCGGGATGGTCAAGTGGCTCAACGGACGCGCGGAGGTTTTTATGAGCGAGGACAGCGGCACGCCCGGAGTGCGTGTCGTAACGGAGGCCGAGCTTTTAAACACGGTCGGGTATATGCTTGTCATGGGCGGCGACGGTACTATGATAGGCGCGGCGTCCGGCTGCGCGAGACATAACATACCGGTTCTCGGAATCAACCTGGGACGTATAGGATTTATGACGGAGATCGAGCCGCCGCAGATCAATTCGGCGCTTGACAAGCTGATTTCGGGCAATTACAAAACGGAAAAGCGCATGATGATGAAAGCGCGGGTAATGCGGGACGGCGATGAAATACGCACGTTCCACGCGTTAAACGATATCGTTGTTTCAAAAGCGGCGGGTGTGCGTCTTGTGGGACTTGGGCTGTACACGGACGGCGAGCTTGTAAATCGTTATATTGCCGACGGACTTATTCTCGCGACGCCTACCGGCTCGACGGGATATTCCATATCGGCGGGCGGCCCGGTCGTGGATCCGGGAATGCGGCTTTACGTAGCGACTCCGATTTGCGCGCATATGCTGTCGGTAAGGAGCGCGGTGCTGTCGGCCGATAAGGAAATTGTGATATGTCATGATAAAGGCTATGGAGAAAACGAAGCGGTCGTTACGGCGGACGGCGAGACGCGGTGTGATCTTACCGGCGGAGAAAGGGTTATCATAACGAGATCGCAGTATGAATTGGAGCTTATTAAAATCGGCAATCAGTCATTTTATGATACGCTGATTAAGAAGCTTTCATGAAAGAGGGGGTGAAATTCATGAAAAGCAAGAGACAGGAGGAAATTATAAAAATCGTTGCCGAGTATTCAATCGGCACGCATGAGGAATTGATGAATGAACTGAAAAAACGCGGCTTTGACGTTACTCAGGCGACCATTTCACGGGATATAAAGGATTTGCGGATCATAAAAACGCAGTCGGAGCAAGGCGCGGTGTATGTACTTCCGCCCGGCGGTATTATTTCCGATACTTCAATATTTACGCGCTCGGTAAAATCGGTTCGCTCCGCGATGCATACCGTAGTAATACGCACTCAGCCGGGCATGGCCGGCGGCGTCGGGGCGGCCGTTGACGACGAATGGGGCGATATGATGCTCGGGACTATTGCGGGCGATGATACGGTTCTTGTAATTGCGGATGACCCGGAAGCGGCGAAGGAGCTTTGCGGTAAGATCCGGATTTTCTTCGGATGCAAAGGAGAGTAAAATGTTAAGCGGTATATCTATAAAAAACGTTGCGGTTATAAAAGCGCTTGACGTGTCAATGAATAAAGGGGTAACGGTGCTGACGGGCGAGACGGGCGCGGGTAAGTCGATCATAATCGATTCGATAAATATGATTCTCGGCGAGCGCGCGAATAAGGAAATTGTCCGCTACGGCGCGGATAAAGCGACGGTACAGGCCGTATTTGTGAATCCGCCGAAAAGCGTTTTATCGGTGCTTGAGGAAAATGACATTGACAGCGAGGACGGAGAGGTTATAATATCGCGGCGCATCAGCGCGGACGGCAAGAGCAGCGCTCGGATAAACGGCGTTATCGTACCGCTGTCCGTGCTCCGCGAGATCGCGGGCGGACTGATTAATATACATGGTCAGCATGATAATCAAGCGCTTCTGAACCCGAAAAAGCACATCAATTTCCTTGACGAATATGCGCGCTGCGATAAGGAGGCGGCGGACTACAAGGTTCATTATGATAAGCTTCGGGAAACGGAGCGTGAAATAAAAAGACTTTCGGCCGACGAAATGACAAAGGCCCAGCGTATGGATCTGCTTGAATATCAGGTAAACGAGATAAGCCGGGCGGAGCTGACAAGCGGCGAGGAGGAGGATTTACGCGAACAGCTCGCGATATGCGAGAACGCGGAAAATATAACTGTTGCGATCGAAAGCGCGTATTCAAACGTATACGACAGTCCCGAGGGCATGAGCGCGTACGACAGCCTAAGCGCGGCGGTAAACAGCCTTGAGAGCGTCGCGGATATAAATCCTGTTATAAAATCCGCTTATGACGCATTATCGGCGGCAATGTACGCCGCGGAGGACGCGGCGCACGAAATCAAGGAATTTGTGTCGGGCGTGGAATATGACGAGCAGACATTAAACGATATTGAGGAACGGCTTGACACTATTTCAAAGCTTAAGCGCAAATACGGAAGCACCGTTGCGGAAATACTCGCGTTTAAGCAGCGGGCGCTTGATGAGCTTAACAGCATACGTACAAGCGATGAGCGGCTTGAGGAGCTGAAATTTGAGCTGATGGAGCAAACGCGCGATACGGAGGCGGCCGGCAAGCGCCTGAGCGATTTAAGGCGCGATGCGGCGAAGGAATTGAGCGATAAGATCACGCGGTCGCTGCGTGAACTCAACATGGAAAATGCCGCGCTCGAAATAAGCGTGACAAGCGACGGCGAGTTTTACGAAAACGGCATGGATACGGTTGAGTTCATGATACGCACCAATCCGGGCGAGCCTATGAAGCCGCTCGCGAAAATCGCGTCGGGCGGTGAATTATCACGTGTGATTTTGGCGATCAAATCCATTACCGCCGAAGGCGACAGCGTGGATACAATGATTTTTGACGAGATCGATACCGGTGTATCCGGCGACGCCGCGACAAAAATCACGCAGAAGCTTGTTCAGATAGGTAAAAACAAGCAGGTGATATGTATTACGCATTTGCCGCAGCTCGCGGCGGCGGCCGACACGCATTACTTGATCGTCAAGGATATCGACGGCGACATGGCGTCAACAACTCTTACAGAGCTTGACGATAAGCGGCGCGAGGAGGAGCTTGCGCGGATCATCGACGGTAAGCATATAACCGAGCTTTCGCTGTCACACGCGCGGCAGATGCTGGAGAATGCGCGGAAATAAAAAACGTATGGACGTCATATCCGATACGAAAGATATATTTGCGATATATTTGACCGATTTAAAATAAAAACCACTGGTTCACTAGTGGTTTTTTATTTGCAAAGATAAAAATATGATCGGTCAATATTCCATGCTGCATGCGCGGTACGGCCAATTTGTCGATGGTCTGAGGGATTCGGTATTATATACCGAATCCCTGTTTGATTGTGGCGGATACAGTCAATGTAATTGACGTATCATAGCTTTATAAAAAATCCTTAGTTCCGAAAAGCAGCGCGTTTCTGTGTGTCTTGGAGAATCCGGCCTTGAAGCCGTCATCGTATTTATTTATCGCGTCAATTACCGTGCCGGGTTTCAAATTATACGCGCTGCCCGCCGCGACGGTCATTTTAAACACCGTGATCCCATCGTCTGTTATGGCGCTCAAATCGTAAATGTACGGCCGTATATCCGCGTCCTTGACGCCGCTTTTCGTTTTTTTCGGCACTATAAGCTCTGTGTTGGCAAGAAATCCCGCAATATCCGGCACGCCCTCCGATTCCGTTTCGACCGTATATACGGCGCGGTCGATTTTCGTTAAATCAATTTCCTTGCCCTCGACGCGCTTTACCGCTTTAATCTCATATCCCGGCGGCAGAGCCGCGTTAATTTTATCCTTAATTTCCGTCTCCGCATAATCGCCGTCGAAGCCGACCTTCATGTATTCGCCGTCGGCCGTGACGCCTACGGACAGCGGCTGCGCGACGGTCATGATCGGGTGTGGGTTAAACCCTTGGGAAAACATGAACCGTAAATCGGTTCTTCTCACCGTCCTGTGGAACAGCCGCACAAAATCGAGGTGCGATACGTATTTTACTCTCTCTCCGCGCGAGTATTTTAAAATATAATTACTCATGGCACACCCCCGCGCCGAACGACGCCGCGCCGCACCCGGCGCATTTCTCGCGGCAGTGCGCCGTTGTCACTCCCGCCTTCGCCTTCTCGTTTTCTCTCATCAAAAATTTCTTCGTAACGCCTATATCTATATGATCCCACGGCAGGATCTCGTCATAGCTTCTCTCTCTGAGATTATAAAAATCCGGATCGACGCCGCATTCCTCGAACGCTTCCATCCACTTATCGAATTTAAAATGATCCGCCCATGAATCGAACTGACATCCCTTTTCTACGGCTTTAATTATAACCTCGCCAAGCCGCCTGTCGCCGCGCGCGAACACGCCTTCGAGATAACTCGTTTCGCTGTAATGCCAGTTGTAGCGTATCCGCTTTGAGCGGATCGCGCCCTTTAGAAGGTTCTGCTTTCTTACAAGCTCCTCTCTTGTATCCTGCGCCGCCCACTGAAACGCGGTAAACGGCTTTGGAACAAAGCTTGACGTGCTGACGGTGATATTAATATTCTTCGCGCGTTCCTCTTTCGGTATCGCAAAATATTCATCCAGCACCTTTTGCGATAGATCTGCTATTCCCAGCACATCGTCATCCGTTTCCGCCGGAAGACCTATCATAAAATAAAGCTTTACGTTCGTCCAACCGCCGCGAAACAGCATCGCGGTCGATTTTAAAACGTCCGCCTCGGTAATATTCTTGTTTATAACATCCCTTAGCCGCTGCGTACCCGCCTCGGGCGCGAAGGTTATGCCGGTTTTTCTTACCGCCTGAACGCGCCGCATTAATTCCATGGAGAAATTGTCGATCCTCAGCGACGGCAGCGACAGTCCGATTTTCTTTTTTTCTGTCATGTCGAGCAGTCCGCCGGTCAGATCCTTGAGCTGAGAGTAATCGCTTGACGACAGCGACGATAACGAAATCTCATCGTAACCGCTGCACGATAACAGCTTATCCGCGAGGTTAAGCAGCGTATCGCTGTTACGCTCACGGAGCGGACGGTAAATGTATCCCGCCTGACAGAATCGGCAGCCGCGCAGACAGCCGCGCATAATTTCAAGCATAACTCGGTCGTGGACCACCTCTCCGAACGGAACTATTATATCCTCCGGTGTATACGCCTTGTCAAAATCGCGCATTATCCGCTTGCGGATTTTTTCCTTTGCGTTCGGATCGTTCGGTTTTATGCTCTTTATCGTATTGTCGTCATTGTACTCCACATCGTAAAACGACGGCACATACACGCCCTCGATTTTAGCTATAGCCTCAAGATAATCCTTTTTATCACGTTTCCCGCTCTTTTTCCATTTGACATACTCGTCAACGACCTCGTTGATCAGCTCCTCGCCCTCGCCGAGCATAAAGAAATCGAAAATATCCGCGACAGGCTCAGCGTTGTACGCGCACGGTCCGCCGCCGCACACGATAGGGAAGGACTCATCGCGTTCCCGCGCTTTTACGGGGATCCCGGCGTCCATAAGCATACGTACTACATTCGAGTAGCTTAGCTCGTATTGGAGCGTGAACCCGAGCATATCGAAACGCGTGACCTCGTCTCCGCTCTCAAGGGCCCATAACCGCATATTGTGCTCACGCATGCGCTCCTGCATATCGACCCACGGCGCGAATACCCGTTCGCACCACGTATCGGGTCTTTTGTTGAGCGCGTAATAAAGTATCTTTAGGCCCAGATGCGACATAGCTATCTCGTATGTGTCCGGGAAACAGAACCCGAACCGCACATCGACCTCGTCCGCGTTTTTGAGGACCTCGTTCAGCTCGCCGCCGGTGTATCGCGTGGGTTTTTCCACGCTTGCCAGTATTTTATCTCTTTGTGTTATCATATGTCCGTATCCGTTTGTCCTTTGCTGAAAAATCCGCTGACCTTATCGACCATATCGGGAACCATATCGACGATCTTATCCGCCGTAGACGCGTTTTCGGTCACCGGTATGATCCTCACGTTGCCGTTTGATATCACTAAAAACGCCTCCGCCTTGACCGATGTGCCTCCGCCTATGCCGCCGGCAAAGCCGTTCTTGCCGGAGGCGTTCGCGCTCATATCCGAACCGCCGCCGCCGAAGCCGCAGGTGATTTTAGCGATGGGGATGATCATCGTGTTCGCGTCCGCCAGAATGGGTTCACCGACTACCGAATTTACGTCAACCATCGTCTGTAAGTTTTTCATTGAGTTCTCAATCATTTCCGTTACCTGATTGCTCATTTTTCCCTAACCTCCATGACTTAAATAAAATTTTAACCGCTGTTTTTATAAAGATCCCGCCTATGGCGAGAATATGCCACATATTCGTATACAAGGACGCGAAAACGCCTATTTTCATCTTTTCCTCATCAAAGTCGGGATCAATGCTTACCGTTCGTTTGCGGAGCTTCATATGCTTGTCCAGAAGTCCGATTATGTTGTACACCGCCGCGTAAGCCGCGCCCGTCGTCATACCCGTTTTTGACGGGTCGTCAAAGCCAAAGTCCGCGCTTATATTAAGCTCATTTATTGTTACCGCCTTTGTCAGAATATACCCTAAAATTTTAAACAGTCCGTCCTTTAAATCAGGATAAACCTCTTTTAACAGCCGCAGCGGCGACTGTACGCTTCGCTTTTTTTTCGGCTTTTCCTCTCCGCCCGTTTTTTTATCCTCCGCCTTGACGGCAGCTTTTTCCTTGGGCAGGATTTTAAAACGTAAAAACCAGTACCGAAGCTCTGCCGCGTATTCGCTTGAGCTGCCCTTGTCCGCGGAAAACGATATATCCACGCTGATACGCACGGAAAACAAAACGATAAACAGCGCTGTAATTCCAAGCAATATCCATACCGCCGTCATTGCTTCGCTCTCCTTTCGATCCCGATTCGTTCCGCCCTTATAATTGCGCGCCGCTGCTTTAAAAGGCCGAATTCCTCCGCCCGCATCGTTAATTACCGATCGTCCGCCGCGCGCTTTGTAAAGCCGGAGGGTTATTTACCGGTATCATTAATCTCCGGCCGGTCTTCCCGCGCTGCCGGTTCCTCGAATTTGCTTAAATCAACATACGGCAGATCCTCGGGCGACCGCAGTCCAAAGCATCGCAGAAATGTATCCGTCGTGCGGTACAGAATAGGTCTGCCCGGCGCGTCAAGCCTGCCGCATTCCTCAATCAGTCCGCGTTCGTAAAGGCGATTAACGCTGCCGTCGGAGTTAACGCCGCGTATTCTTTCGATCTGACCGCGCGTTACCGGCTGCTTATACGCTATAATGGCAAGCGCCTCCATCGCCGCGTTTGAAAGCGGCTGATTTCTTTGCTCACCTAAAATTTCCTGAATGTACGTATAATACACGGGCCGTGAGCAGATCTGGTATCCCTCGCGTATATCGATTATATTAAAGCCGCGCTCGTCGCGGTTGTACTCATCCTTTAAGGCTTCGACCGCCGTCTCTATGTCCTCGATCCCCGTGTCAAGCACGGCCGCAAGCTTTGCCGCGCTCACCGGCTCGCCCGCCGCGAACAGGATACCCTCAATCGCGTATTTAATATTCTTCATCTTTTATTTCCGTATCCTCCTCGGTCAGTTCCTTTTTCGTATAGCTTGTTGTCAGAACAAACCCGTCTTTTTTATTGTCATACTCGGCAAATATTTTTCCCCCCTTTATCATATCTAGCAGCGCCAAAAACGTCGCTATCATGACGGGGCGAGAATCGTTTTCCTCGAACAGCTCCTCAAAATCCACACTTTTTCTGCCGATAAACCGCAGCTTTATGCGGTTTGACATCGCGTGGACCGATACCTTTTCCCTGCCGACGATGCCTGAAAACGCGCGTTTTTCCGGCTTCGCCCGCCGCGTCTTACGCGCCAGTATGCTTTCAAACGCCGTAATAAGGTCATCCGTTGTATGACGGCGCGAATACTCCGGCACGGGGAATTTTATCGCTTCCTCATCGCGGAACACCATATGCGCCGACGCGCCCTCGCTTTTCCTCAGCTCCTCCGACGCTTCCTTGTACGCCTGATATTCCGCCAGCCTTCGCGCGAGATCCTCCCTCGGATCGTCCTCATCCTTCTCATCGTCTTTTGGAAGCAGCATCCGCGACTTTATCCACAAAAGCTGCGCCGCCATAACAAGGAACTCGCTTGTGTCATCTATTTCCTCATCCTCAATGCCCTCTATCGCCGCCAAATACTGCTCCGTGATCTCCGCTATGGGTATGTCCCAAATGCTGACCTTGTTCTTTTGAATGAGCGTCAGCAGTAAATCCAGCGGTCCTTCAAAGGCGCTGAGCTTATATTCCATTTTTCCCATTTTGCCACCTTAAAATATAATATCGAACAGTCCGAACATACCGTAAAGGAAAAACGATATGCCCTTATCAATAAAATTAAACGCGCCTATCCTCGATAATACGAAAATCAGTATGAACAGAATAAGCGTGTAATACCGTTCGTAATTAAGCATTTTATAATACACTCTGTCCGGCAGCAGCGCGCCCAAAACCTTCGAGCCGTCAAGCGGCGGTATCGGTATAAGATTAAACAGCATAAAGCTTAAATTATAGCTCGCTAAAAGTATCGCGATAGTTCCCGACCAGTCTATAACGGCGTCGGGGAGCTTGCTCCATATGCCCGCCTTAGCGCATACGGTGCAGAAGATAACGTACAGCAAAAGCGATATAAACGCCATGCAAAGGTTTGACAGCGGCCCGGCGAGCGCCACAAGCGCCGTGCCCCATTTACGGTTCTTGTAATACTGCGGGTTGATCATGACCGGCTTCGCCCAGCCAAACCCCGCGATAAGCATCAACAGCGCGCCTATCGGGTCTATATGCTGCAATGGATTAAGCGACAGCCGCCCGTATGCCTTGGGCGTAGGGTCGCCAAGCCATGTGGATACATAGCCGTGCGCAAGCTCATGCCCGACAAGCGCTATTAAAATAAGAGGTATGCTTATAAGCTTTTGTATGATAAAATCAGCATTTAACATCGTTTGTTACCCTTCCGTAAAATTTTCGTTTTGTCCATTATACATTTTTTCCCGGAGTTTGTAAAGTACGGATGCGCGTGTTTTTTTATTCCGCTATATTATAGCACAAAATGATACGAAAGTCAAGCATATAATATCTTTTAAAGATATTTTTATTTATTCGCAATCGCTTCCGTGCCGTGCGATACCGGATATTTCGGGGCTGTAGCGGCTTTTGAGGCGCTTGTCGAACAGATGCAGTGCGATAAACGACACTGCCATAAGCGCGAATCCGGCCAATATTCCGGCATTTTCGCTGCCGAACACATACTCCCCGGCCGCCGCGCCCGCGACAAGCAGCAGCACCGGTACGATATACGCCAAAAACGCGGCGTTTAATACCCGGCCGCCGCTCATATTGAGCACCACCACGTCGCCCTTGACCGCGCCGCATGTATTGCGTGCCTCGATAAGGGTTTCCTTATTCGCGCAAAGTCCGCACGCGGCGCAGTTATCGCCGCACGCCGACGAGCGCATAATTTTAACACGCGCCATTGCGCCCGCACATTCCTCAACAATTCCCGTCTGTTCCATAATAACTCTCCGATTTTGTTATTTTGTGTTATTATAACACAAAAATATGTATAATTCAATACAGACGCGGGATTTTGAAGTGTAATTTTGATGAATAAGGCAGGCAAATAAGAGGTACCGATACTTTATTTGCCCAATACCGCGCCGAGTATGCCGGAAGCGAAGATGCCGGCGGTCATTGTGAAGAAGTGGCTGTTAGGGACGATCGCGCCGTTTATAACAAACGTTGCCGCGGCGAGAGCCGCGTAAAACAGCGAGGTCGTGATAAGAGCGTGAATAAGCGCTTTGCCGCCGGACGCTTTGACGCAAATAAACGACCCGAGGAAAACAGACACCACGACCGACGCGTACACAGCTATTGTAAGCGATGTTTCACTCATATTTGTAAAATAAGACAAAAGCGCCGTCGCGAAAACAAGCAGTACGGTCAGCAGTGCCGAAATGCCTGTACACTTTAGTATTCCCGTAAATTTTATACTCATAAAAAAACCTCCGTAATATATTTTGTTAAAATATATTACGGAGATCGATTTTTCATGACGATTAGTTTTTAATCTTTTGCTCAACCGTTTTTATCGCGTCCTTTTCCATTTTTATTACGGATTTTTCATTTTCCGTACCGATGTTGCCCGACTCGATAAACACGAACTCGTCCTTGATTTTAATTACCTTGCCGCAGATACCGCCGATCGTGACTACCTTGTCTCCGACCTTCATCGCGCTAAGCATTGCCTGAGTTTCCTTTTCGCGCTTTCTCTGCGGACGAATCATCATGAAGTACAATAGCGCAATGATAAGTATAATCGGCAAAAACATCGAAAGCATAGAAGCCATACCGCCCATCTGGGGCTGCGGCTGCTGAGCGCCCTCCGCCGCCGTGCCGGCCGTGGTGTTCTGCGTTGTGTTTTCGGTTGCGTAACCTGTAATTTCAAAAAAATCCATTTGTTATTCTCCTTTGGAACATTATATTATTTTCTAATTATACTATGTCCGTTCTTTTTTTTCAATAGTTTTCTTAAAAATTTATCCGACTGAGTTTTTGCCGTACAAATCACGTACGCCCTTCGCCATGCTTACAAGGCGTTTGCCGGAGGCGATAAGCTCGCCGTGTTCGCGTATGTATACCTCTTGCAGAGGGTAGTAGGACTGCCGGCAGGCAAATTCCGAAAGCATTTCCACGTCGCGCGCCGTTTTCGGCGTTTTGACCGCCAAAAACCCGTACATACTTTCAACGCGGTACAGCGCGCTCACCGCGAGGGTTTTATAACCTATCTGCGTCAGCGCGGCGCATACATCGTCAAAGGTTTCGATGTAAAACACATCCGCCTTTGCCGACGGGTCCATATCTTCGGCGTCCGCGGTTTCCCGCGCGCGGACCGCGCGCAGCCGTTTATACTGCGTCCGCGTTATTCTGCCCGTATGTATTTTGCTGACAAGTATGCTTATCCCGTCGTCGCCCAGCGGCATCGCCTCCATAAGCACCTGGCCGCCGTACGGATTGAAGCCGGTCTCCTCTTTTACCCTTTCCATTATATGAAATAAAAACGCGTTCAGCTCGACCGATTCGCTGCTGAGTGAATTTATATCTATATTCATATTTGATAAATCAGCCGTAGTAAGTGTCACTTGTATCTTATTTTCTTCTAATTTTTCTATTTGCACGTCGTCACCCGCCCTTCTGCGGCGCCTGTTTTTCCCGCGCCGTATATCTGATTAATATTATACTATATATTTTGTGTTTTGTGAATAGTATTTTGAAAATTTTTTTGTACAATTTGTGGGGACATTTCCGTTCATTTTCACTAAAAATACACAATATGCTGTTACGTAATGTCGTATTTTGGTATGTTATGTAAACCACAAAATATAGTTTAGCGTATAATATATGAAATTTCAGGCAAAAATACAGATACCAACCTTTAAGGAGATGACGAAATGGATAATCAAGAGAATCAGGAAAAGCAGGAGTCAAAGCGTTTACCGGGCTTTTACATAGCACTGTGCTGCTGTGTAATCGCTGTGGGAACGGCGGGGTATTTTACGCGCCGCGCGTCTGACGATAAGGATACGGCGGATAACACGGCCGTACAGGAGCGGATGCCGGAGGCGACGGAGATGGTTTCCGGTTTGGCGCGGGAGGACGCTGTGAGCGCGGAGGCGCGGTCGGGAAACGTTGAGGACGAAAGGCCGAGCATATATATTGCCCCGACGCCCGAGCCGGAACAGGCGCCCGTATCCGCGCCGCAGGTGATATACGAGGATATGAGCGGCGCCGGAAACGATGATACGGATGAAGCGGCTGAGGCGGCGGCCCTGTTTACTTCGCCGGCGTTTGTGCTGCCCGCGTCAGGTGAAATTTTGGACGGGTTCAGCGAGACGCTTACCTACAATAATGCGTTGGGCGATTGGCGCACGCATAACGGTACGGATATTGCCGTGGACGCCGGAGGCAGTGTGTGCGCGGCGGCGGACGGTACGGTAAGCCGGATCGCGTCCGACGCGATGGGTGAATATGTGGTTATAGACCACGACGGCGGCTTTTCCAGCAAATACTGCGGCCTGTCGAGCGTTGAGGATATCGCCGAGGGCGACAGCGTGACCGAGGGCGATGTGATTGGTATCGTTGCCGGAGCCAAGGCGGAAAACGCGTCGGACAGTCATGTGCATTTTGAATTGTATAAGGACGGCGAACCGGTTGACCCGATGAAGTATACCGGGTAAACGCGCGGCGCTTTAAAAATACGCTGATGCGTCAAAATGAAAAGAGGCTCGATCCAAGGCGGATCGGGTCTTTTTTCGCGGTAAATATTTTCCGCTTTGCATCGCGGGGCGATCCCGTAAATTATAACCGGTTGTCTGATACCGGCGCGTGTTGAGAATAACACGGTAATCATTTGATAATTATTGATAATTGTTGAAAACCGAAAATATGTCAAAAGTATGTCAATCTTCCGGTATCGTCATTCTACACAAGAAAAAATCTTGATTTTTAGCCATTTTTTCAACATCAAAAACAGCTTTTAGTTAAATTCACTAATCATTATTGTAAAAATTTGTGAATTATAAGACTAACATTTTCCGTAAAAATATGTTATTATATGTATAGTGTTTTAGGGAGGGTTCTTTGGAACCTCCCGAGCTATATCAGAAAATATTTAAAAAATGAGAGGGGATTAAACCTATGGCAGATTTACAATTGAAGCATATTTATAAAAGATATGCCGGAAACGTTACAGCGGTAAGCGACTTCAACCTTGACATCGCTGATAAGGAATTTATAATTCTTGTAGGACCTTCCGGATGCGGTAAGTCAACGACGCTCCGTATGATTGCTGGTCTTGAGGAAATTTCCGAGGGTGAGCTTTATATCGGCGGCAGACTTGTAAACGACGTCGCTCCCAAGGACAGAGATATCGCAATGGTATTCCAGAACTACGCTCTTTATCCGCATATGACGGTTTATGACAACATGGCGTTCGCGTTAAAGCTCAGAAAGACGCCGAAGGATGAAATTAAGGCACGCGTAACCGAGGCAGCTAAAATCCTTGATATCGAGCATCTTCTTGACAGAAAGCCGAAGGCTTTGTCGGGCGGTCAGAGACAGAGAGTTGCGATGGGACGTGCGATTGTCCGCAGTCCAAAGGTATTCCTGATGGATGAGCCTCTTTCCAACCTCGATGCGAAGCTTCGTGTCGCGATGAGAACAGAGATCAAAAAGCTGTACATGAAGCTGCAGACAACATTCATTTACGTAACGCATGACCAGACAGAGGCTATGACGATGGGTACGAGAATCGTTGTTATGAAGGACGGTGTTGTTCAGCAGGTCGATACGCCGGCTAACCTTTACAATAGTCCTTGCAACGCATTCGTTGCGGGATTCATCGGCTCGCCGCAGATGAACTTTGTTGACGCCATGCTCAAGGACGAGGGCGGCAAGATCTACGCTACGTTCGGCAACAATAAGATCCAAATTCCCGAGGGCAAGGTAAACGCCAACGTTAAGAAGTATGTAGGAAAGACTGTAATTCTCGGTATCAGACCCGAGGATATCCATGACGACGAGGCGTTCCTTTCAAGCCGTCCGGAGGCGGTATGTACGGCTGAGGTTGAGGTAACGGAAATGATGGGCGCGGAGACATATCTGTATCTCCAGATCGCCGACAAGCCGTTCACCGCAAGAGTTAATCAGCGTTCGACAGCCAAGGAAGGTGACACGATTAAGGTTGCTTTTGAGACAAATAAGCTTCATCTGTTTGATAAGGATACAGAGCTTGTAATTATGAACTGATTTTCGGTACATAGCAAAAAAGGGCTGTCATCAGCCCTTTTTGCGGTTGTACGGAGTATTTGATTTGGCAGGAGGACGATACATTGGCGGAGAATATACACGCGGGACACAGGAAGCGTATGTATGAAAAATATGATGAAGCCCCGTTTGAGAGCTTCCCGGATCACGAGATTCTGGAAATGCTGTTGTTTTATGTTATTCCGCAGATGAACACCAATAATATTGCGCATACGCTGCTTGACAGGTTCGGGTCGCTTAAGGCGGTACTCAACGCGCCGGTATGCGAGCTTGAATGCGTGCACCGAATGGGACGCAGCGCGGCAAGATATCTTAATATGTGGAGCAAGACGTTTGACAGGATCACAAAAGCGGAATCAAAGTCTAAGCTGCCGAAGAAGCTTAATCATGATACCGCTGTGGAGTTTTTCAAGTGTTTGTTTGAGGGAAAAACCCGAGAAGAGGTATACATGATATGTCTTGATCCGACGGATAATATTTTGCTGTGCGAAAAGGTTTCCGAGGGAAGCTTTGAAAGCGCGCGGATCGACGCGCCGAAGGCGGCGAGAGCGGCTCTCAATTGCGACAGTAAAAAGGTGGTGTTCGCGCATAATCATCCGAGCGGCATATTTGAGGCGTCCAATGCGGATATCAATACCACGCGGATGCTTGAGGGAGCGTTTTTCATTATGGGTATTGATTTGCGCGACCATGTGATATATACCAAGGACAGATGCGTAAGCATAATGAACGAGTATCATATACGTAGGGACAGAAGTCTGACCCGGCGCGGCAAGAAACGCTGATCGCGTGCCCGGCGCCGGGCTTTTTTTATTTGTCCGAACTCATGACATATAGTGTATAGCCGTGTGGTCATTGCGCAAAAAATATACAAAACATGGCCGTAAACGGGCGTAGTTTTTGTCATATCGATTATTGACTTTAAAAATATATTATGGTAATATATATAATTATGTAAAAACCTTATTTGACATAAAACGATAATATATAAAACCGAGAAGGAGGAGCGATATGGCAAAGGCTGCGATAATGGGCTTCGGCACTGTGGGCGGCGGCGTTTATGATATAATAGACGCGAGCCGTGAAAAGGTGAGTTTGAACGCGGGCGAGCCTATTGATGTAAAATATATTCTTGACATACGCGATTTTCCCAATCATCCGCGCAAGGAGCTTTTTACAAAGGATTTCAGCGATATATTAAACGACCCGGAGGTAACGGTGGTCGCGGAGGTAATGGGCGGACTGCATCCCGCGTATGAGTTTACCAAATCGCTGCTGGAGAACGGCAAGAGCGTTGTGACATCAAATAAGGAGCTTGTGGCCACATATGGGACGGAGCTCCTGGCGATTGCGCGCGAGAAAAACGTAAATTATTTCTTTGAGGCGTCCGTCGGCGGCGGTATTCCGGTCATACGCCCGATACATCAGTGCCTGACGGCGAATAATATATTAAAGATTGCCGGGATCTTAAACGGTACGACAAATTACATTTTAAATGAAATGATCACCAAGGGCAAGGCATTCGCCGACGCGCTTGCGGACGCGCAGAAATTAGGCTACGCGGAACGTAATCCGGCGGCGGATATCGAGGGCCATGACGCATGCAGGAAGATAGCGATTTTAGCGTCGCTCGCGTCGCGGAATTTTGTGGATTATAATGATATCCCAACGGAAGGAATTACGGAAATAACGCTTGACGACGTCAATTGCGCGGCGAAGCTCGGCGCGGTTATAAAGCTTATAGGCTACGCGAGGTTCCTTGAGGACGGAAAAGTGTTCTCGATCGTCGCTCCCATGCTGATAGATAAGAGCGATCCTCTTTCGGGCGTGGACGGAGTTATGAACGCTGTCATGATCACGGGAGACAGCGTGGGCGACGTGATGTTTTACGGCGCGGGCGCGGGAAAGCTCCCGACGGCTTCGGCGGTCGTCGCGGATATGATCGATGCGGTAAAGCATTGCGAGCGCAGCAAAAAGATTTTCTGGGAGAAACCGGAAAAAAATATTACAGCGTCCGGAGATGATGTGAAATTCAGTTATTTCATACGCACCGGCGACAGCGCGGATAATATAAAGGCGGCGTTTGAAGACTGCCGGTTTACGGAGAGCGCGGTAACGGGCGAGTCGGCGTTCATTACCGAGCCGCTTACGGCGGCGGAGATTGAAGACAGGCTTGAAAAGCTTTCTTCGGTAATCTCGAAAATCCGCGTGTTTAATTGATGATTAAGGTCAAAGTTCCCGCGTCAAGCGCGAACATGGGCGCGGGGTTTGATACGCTCGGCGTCGCGGTGGGACTATATAACCGACTGCAGATTGAGGAGATCCCATCGGGGCTTGAGATAAGGACTTTTAACGCCGGCGGATATGTACTGCAAAATGAAAATAATCTTATATACCGCGCTATGCGCGAGGTGTTCGATACGGTTGGCTATGAGCCGACGGGTATACGAATCGTTCAGAACAGCGCGATACCGATGACGCGCGGCCTGGGCAGCTCAAGCGCGTGCATAATCGGCGGTATGATAGGCGCTAACGCGCTGTCCGGACGGCACCTGAGCTACGGCTATATGCTTGATATGGCGGCGAAGATGGAGGGGCATCCCGATAACGCCGCTCCGGCAATGTACGGCGGATTCTGTGTGTCGCTTGTGGAGGACGGACACGTTCTGACAAAAAGCTGCAAGCTGAACCCGAAAATTAAATTCGCGGTTATGATCCCCGATTATTTTGTGGCGACAAGAAAATCGAGGGGGATTTTGCCGGAAACAGTGAATTTAAAGGACGCCGCGTTTAATATTTCCCGCGCGTCAATGTTTCAGGCGGCGCTTATAAGCGGGGATATGGAAAAGCTCCGGTACGCGGCGGAGGATAAGCTTCATCAGCCGTACCGCCGCGATTATGTTGACGGCATGAATGAAATATTCGAAAGAACCTACGAGGCCGGCTCGCGCGCGACGTACTTGAGCGGCTCGGGGCCGACGATAGTGTCAATACTTGACGGAGGGTACGATGAGTTTGAAACGGAAATGATACAATTTTTCTCGGAAAACTCACACAAATGGAATTGCAGAATATTATCTATAGATAATGTAGGAACAGTGGTTTCCGAAATATGACAAAATACGGAAGGGTTGAAAAAAATGGGACTTATAGTTCAAAAATACGGCGGTACGTCGGTTAAGAACGCGGAACGCGTGATGAATGTGGCGCGCCGTATTACGGATGCGTACAAAGCCGGAAATGATGTTGTTGTCGCGGTCAGCGCGCAGGGCGATACGACGGATGACCTCATTGAAAAAGCGAACGAGATAAACCCCAGAGCGTCGAAGCGCGAGATGGATATGCTTTTGGCGACAGGTGAACAAATCTCAATAGCGCTGCTCGCTATGGCGATAGAAAAAATCGGATGCCCGGTAATATCGCTTACCGGCTGGCAGGCGGGGATGATCACCGATACGCATTACAGCGCGGCGCGGATAAAGAGAATAGATACCGAGAGACTCCGCTCGGAGCTTGACAAGCGGAAAATCGTGATAGTCGCGGGATTCCAAGGGATCAATAAGTATGACGATATAACGACTTTGGGGCGCGGCGGGTCGGACACCTCGGCGGTCGCTCTCGCGGCGGCGCTGCACGCGGATGTGTGTGAGATCTATACCGATGTTGACGGAGTATATACGACAGACCCGAGAATCTGTAAAACGGCGTATAAGCTGGATGAGATTTCCTATGATGAAATGCTCGAGCTCGCGTCGCTGGGCGCGAACGTGCTCCACAACCGTTCGGTTGAGATGGCTAAGAAATACAACGTAAAATTATCAGTAAGATCAAGCCTTAATAATAATGAAGGCACATATGTCAAGGAGGTAAAGCAAGTGGAGAAAATGCTTGTAAGAGGCGTAACAAGAGATAACGATGTCGCGAGAATTTCACTGTGCGGCGTGGCGGATACGCCGGGCAAGGCGTTTTCGGTATTCAGAATGATTGCCAAAAACGGAATATCGGTTGACCTTATAATTCAGTCAATCGGCAACAATAACAAAAAGGATATCAGCTTCACCGTAACGGAGGGCGACCTTGACAAAACGCTCGCGTTGCTTGAGGAAAACAAAGAGGTTATCGATTATAACGAGATTAAATGGACGAAGGACGTTTCAAAGGTTTCGATAGTCGGGGCGGGTATGGTAAATAATCCCGGCGTCGCGGCCACAATGTTTGAGGCGCTTTATGACGCGAGAATAAACATTAACATGATCGCCACATCCGAAATCAAGATTTCCGTGCTTGTTGACCGCAAGGATGCGGAAAGAGCGGTTGTAGCGATTCATGACAAGTTCTTGCTTGATTAAATTTTATTAACAGAGTACTTAAAAATCACAACGGCGTGATGAATGGGATATTGCCTGCGCCGCTTGTGGTTTTTTTGAGAAAGAGGTAAAATGGAGGATAAGATATTCGGGCGCAATCCCGTTGCGGAGGCGCTAAAATCGGGGCGCGCCGTAGAGAAAATTCTCGTTAGGAAGGGCAGAATAGACGGTTCGCTTATACCGATAATAAAAAAAGCAAAAGCGGCGGGGATAATAGTTCAGGAAACTGACGCGCGCCGTCTGGACGAGTTGTCGGGAGACCGGAACCATCAGGGCGTTATTGCGTATGTAAGCGAATATGAATACGCGTCGGCGGCGGATATTTTAAAAATCGCATATGATAAAGGCGAAGCGCCGTTTGTCGTGATATGCGACAAAATAACAGATCCGCATAATCTCGGCGCTATTTTGAGAACCGCGAACTGCGCCGGCGTTCATGGCGTGATTATCCCGAAGCGCGGCAGCGCGGGATTAAACGCCGCTGCCGTTAAGACGGCGGCGGGCGCGGCGGAATATACCCCGGTGGCTCGGGTCACGAATATTTCCTCAACAATAGCGGAGCTGAAAAAGGCGGGGTTATGGATATGCGCCGCGGATATGGACGGCGAGTCGCTGTATAAATCGGATTTAAAGGGTCCGCTTGCCATTGTGATAGGCAGCGAGGGCGAGGGTATAAGCAGGCTCGTCAGGGAAAATTGTGATTTCGCGGTTTCAATTCCGATGGCGGGGGAGATCAATTCCTTAAACGCGTCGGTGGCCGCGGGCGTAATAATATATGAAGCGCTAAGACAGAGAACGAATAATTAAAGGAGATAAAAATATGAAAGCGGTTGTAACGGTAATAGGCAAGGACCAAAAGGGTATTATCGCGAAAACAAGCGGCGTCCTGTATGAAAATGACGTGAATATCCTTGATATTTCGCAGACGACGATGCAGGATATGTTTACCATGATCATGCTTGTCGAATATGACGGTGAGAAAACCACGGTAAAGTCGCTTAATGAAAAGCTTGACGCGCTGGGTAAGGAAATGGGCTTGTCCATACATTTGCAGCGCGAGGAAATATTCTCGCTCATGCACAGAATATAGGAGATAAGTAATGCTTAATCATTTTGAAATATTGGAAACGGTCAATATGATCGACCGCGAAAATCTTGATATAAGAACAATAACGATGGGTATATCGCTTAAAAGCTGCGCCGGACAGGACGTGGATACGGTATGTAAGCGTGTGTACGATAAGATCACGTCGTATGCCAAGGATTTGGTAAGGGTCGGCGAGGCGATCGAGGCGGAATTTGGGATACCGATCATAAATAAGCGTATTTCCGTCACGCCCGTGGCGACGCTTGTTGACGCGCTTGAAGAGCCGACGCCCGAAAACGCGGTAAAAATAGCGAAAACATTTGATAAGGCGGCGAAGGATGTCGGTGTGAATTTCATCGGCGGTTACAGCGCGCTCGTCCATAAAGGCTTTACGAGAGGTGAAAAGGCGCTGATCGAGTCCATCCCGCGCGCGCTTGCCGAAACGAGTCTTGTATGCTCCAGCGTAAACGTCGGCTCGACGCGCGCGGGCATTAACATGGACGCGGTCGCCAAGATGGGCAGAACAGTAAAGGAAGCGGCCGAGCTTACGGCGGACACAAAGGGTTTCGCGTGCGCGAAGCTGGTCGTGTTCTGTAATGCCGTCGAGGATAATCCGTTTATGGCGGGCGCTTTTTTGGGCGAGGGCGAAGGCGAATGCGTGATAAACGTAGGCGTAAGCGGCCCGGGCGTTGTAAAATGCGCGCTTGAAAAGGTGAAGGGCGCCGATTTCGGCACTGTCGCCGAGACGATAAAAAAGACGGCGTTCAAGATAACGCGTATGGGTCAGCTGGTGGCGCAGGAAGCGGCGAAGCGGCTCAACGCGCAGTTTGGAATAGTGGACCTGTCGCTTGCGCCGACACCGGCTGTCGGCGACAGCGTGGCATATATATTAGAGGAAATGGGCCTTGAAAAATGCGGTACGCACGGCACGACCGCGGCGCTGGCGCTTTTAAATGACGCGGTCAAAAAAGGCGGAGTTATGGCCTCGGGTTATGTCGGCGGACTTTCGGGCGCGTTTATTCCCGTTTCAGAGGACGCGGGAATGATCGCCGCCGCGGAGTGCGGGGCGCTTTCGATTGAAAAGCTCGAGGCGATGACATGCGTATGTTCGGTGGGACTTGATATGATAGTTGTTCCGGGCGATACGAGCGCCGCGACAATAGCCGCGATCATTGCCGACGAAGCGGCGATAGGTATGGTAAACAGTAAGACGACGGCGGTAAGGATCATTCCCGCGCCGGGCGCGAAGGTTGGAGACACGGTCGAATTCGGCGGACTTCTGGGCACGGGCCCGGTCATGCCGGTACGCGGATATTCGGCCGAGGAATTTATCGCGCGCGGCGGAAGGATACCCGCGCCGTTGCAAAGTCTGAAAAATTAATGAAAGGGGGCGTTGACCTTGGAGGAAATTATCAAACGTATAATGGAGATTGAGGACAAAGCACAGGAGATTATGACGGATGCGCGAAAAAAGCATGATGGGCTCGAAAAGCGCGTGGAAGCAAAGGAGACGCGGATGAAGCGGCAGATGGACATGGCCGCCGACCGCCGCTGTATCGCGATACAGCAAACGGAGAAGAGCCGAGCGGAGGAGGAAATCGCCCGCATTAACGAACGCACCGACAAGCAGCTGTCAAGGCTTGAAAAAAAATATAGGGAAAGCAAGGCAAAATGGGTTGACGATATGGTGGAGCATATAATCGGCGTATGAACGAGGTGAGGTTATGAGTGCCAAATACAGCGCGATTGCCGCGAAGCTCAAAGCAATGCGCGGTGCTTCGCTCAGCGAAGCGGATTTTGCGGCGCTTACGGAGAAGAAAACCGTCAGAGACATATGTATGTATCTGAAAAATACCGCCGCCTACGGTGACGAGTTTAAGATAATAGACGATAACGATGTGCACCGGGGGCAGATGGAGCATCTGATGAACAGGAAGCTTGTGCGGGATTATAAAAAAATCTATATGTTCATGGATAATCAGAATGCCGATGTGATACGATTCTTCTTTATCAGACGGGAGATCGAGTTTCTAAAGCGCAAAATCCATTATATATACACAAATGAGGAAAACGAGCATGTGTGGACGGATGAGGAATTTAAGCATAATCTGTTCATAAACGGAGACAGGATCGATTATAACGAACTCCGTGACGCGAAATCACTGGAGGATTTCGCGTCGGCGTGCAAGGGCACAATGTATGAAGAACCGTTAAGACGGGCTTCGGATTTCAACGCGGATTTCTTCATGCTCGGCATGATTTTTGACGAGTATTATTACAGAAATTTGTGGAAGATGATAAACAAGCTGCCCAAATCCGACGCGGAGGGATTTAAAAAAATCATTGGCTCATCGGCGGATATGCTGAACATCATGTGGATATACCGAGGAAAAAAATATTTTAATTTTTCAAACGAGGTGATTTTCTCGTATTTGCTTCCGGTGAGGTATAAGCTTAACGAGAATGTGATACGTTCGCTGGTAAACTCATCCGGCGAGGAAGGCTTTGCGGCGGATGTGAAGCGTACGCCGTATGCGAGGCTGATGAACGATACGGATGATGGGATCGCGATAGAGGAAAACTATGTGTATTTGATGAACAGGATCGCCGAGGCGGTTTTCAGAACCGCGTCTCTTTCGACGGTCGCCGCATATTCAAAGATCAAGGATTGGGAGATATGGAGAATTACTACGGTAATTGAAGGCGTCCGATACGGCAGAAGTCCTGAGATCATACGCAGGCATATAAGAGTGACAGAAGAAAGGAGTGTTGTATAAGGTGTCAATAGCAAAAATGCGCGCCGTGACAATATCGGGTAAACTGCCCGATTTTGACCGTGTCGCGGAGAAATATATCTGCGGGAGAGATATACATCTGGAAAACGCCTTGTCGGTTATGCATGATAAGCATGGCTTGAAGGAGTTTAAGGAAACAAACGAGTATGACGCGATCGTAAAAAGAATCGACGCTGTTTTGGCCCTGGGCAAAATCAAGAGCGTAAGTGACGAAACGGCGGACGACCGCATGAGCGCCGATGATATACGCGGATATGTATCGAGTGTCGAAGCGAAGGTAAATGACGAGAAGCGCCGCTGCGAGAGGATGGAAAAGCAGGTCGAGGACAATAAGAAAATTATGAAGTCGCTCGAGCCGATATCCGGACTTGACGTGGATCTGTCGCGTTTGCCCTCAATGGAATTTATTTCGTACAGGTTCGGACGGCTGCCAAAAACCGGATTTATAACGATGCAGACGTATCTGACCGATAACGGATTCTTTTTCCTCGAGACATCGCGTGATGAGACGGGCGTATGGGGATTCTGCTTCGCTCCGAAAAGCAAGCAGCGGGAAATAGACGATATTTTCCGTAATCTGTATTTTGAGCGGGTCGAGATCCCGCTTGATTTTGAAGGCACTCCAAAGCATCTGCATGACAGGCTGTCGCAGGATAACGAGCAGCTCGGCGAGAAGATAAGCAAAAGCCGGACAGTGGTAGAGAAGCTTGTACAGGGCGAAGAAAAGGAGCTTTGCGCCGTATATAATCTTGCGAAAAAACGAAGGCAGTTTTCTGAAATAAAGCGTAATGCCATGCATACGGATCTACTGTTTTTTGTGGCAGGCTGGATGGAACGCTCAGACGCGGATAAGCTGGAGAAGGAGATCGCGAAGGAAAAAGGCGAGGTGATGTTCTTCCAGGATGAGCCGGAGAACGCGTGGTCGATCACTCCGCCGACAAAGCTTAAAAATAATTTCGTATTCAGGCCGTTTGAAATGTTCGTAAAAATGTACGGCATGCCGCGCTACGGTGAGATCGACCCGACGCCGATTTTGGCGGTAACGTATATATTGTTCTTCGGAATTATGTTCGGAGACGTGGGACAGAGCCTGATACTGGCAATCGCGGGTTTTGTGGTGTATAAGATAAAAAAGATGGATTTGGCGGGCATTGTCGGATTCGTCGGACTTTCGGGCATAGTGTTCGGATTCATATACGGCAGTGTGTTCGGAAATGAGGAAATAATCCCGAATCTGTTTCACACACAGCCGCTAAAGCCCATGGAGCAGATAGGCTTGATGCTCGGCGGCACGATAGGTATAGGAATGCTTGTAATAATTTTCGGCATGGTATTGAACGTAGTCAATATGCTCAAGACCGGAAAAAAGGGCGAATGCATATTTTCGCATAACGGCGTTGCCGGAATCCTGTTTTATCTGTCGGCGCTGTCGATAGCGGGAAATATGTTTATAGGCTTTGGCGTTCCGACGATGGTGTATGCCGCGGTGCTTATAATATCGCTTATCGCGATGTTCTTCGAGGAACCGCTGTCAAAGCTTGTTGACGGCAAAAAGAACTGGATGCCGAAAAACGGAATGTTTTTCGTGGAAAGCTTCTTCGAGCTGTTCGAGGTGATTTTAAGCTTTTTCTCGAATACGATATCGTTCCTGAGGATCGGCGCGTTCGCGATAGTTCACGTCGGAATGATGACGGTTGTGGCGGTGCTCGCGCAGGGCGGCGGCGTCGGCGGAATCATCGTGCAGATAATAGGAAATGTTCTTGTTATGTGCCTTGAGGGACTTATAGTAGGTATTCAGGTATTGAGGCTTGAATATTACGAGATGTTCAGCCGGTATTTCAGCGGCGGCGGAAAAGCGTTTGTGTCGCTTAAGGATAAATAATTTTTTGGAGGTAATCACAATGTTAATGACAATTTTATTCGGATTAATCGCTTTGAGCGTAATAGTACCATACGCGCTTTACCGCGCGACTGACAGGAAAAAGGGGCGGGAATGCCTTTTGATGAACACGATCTCGTTTTTTGGCGTGCTGGCGATTGCGCTTGTAGTAACGCTTGGCGGCGGAATCGGAGCGTTGGCCGCGGGTGAGGCTGACGGGGTTTCGATAGGTATGGGACTGCGCTATATCGGCGCGGCGTTATCGACC
>CANQYQ010000010.1 GCA_947628155.1 uncultured Clostridia bacterium | reverse complement strand
CCTGAAATCGTCCTCCTCCTTTGTCTCTATCACGACCGGCCTCCCGCCCGCCATGACTGTGCACGGCTTATAGCACACGAAGCTCGGTTCGGGAATGAGCACCTCGTCGCCCGGGCAGACTATGCAGCGAATCATCAAATCGATCGCTTCCGAGCCGCCGACCGTTACGAGCACCTCTTTTTTCGGGTCGTAATCCACGCCGAATTTGCGCCTGTTGTAATTGCATATTTCCTCGCGCAGCTCCAAAAGACCCGCGTTCGCGGTATAATACGTGCGCCCGCGTTCGAGCGAATATATACCCGCCTCGCGTATCGTCCATGGCGTAACGAAATCAGGCTCGCCCACGCCCAGCGAAATCGCGTCGTCAAGCTCGTTCACGACGTCGAAGAACTTGCGTATCCCCGACGGCGGAATATCGCGCACCACCGGCGAAATCAATTTTTCGTAATCTATCATAACGTAATAACCTCTCTCGTGTCTTTTTCGTTGTCCTCGTAAATAATGCCCTCGTCCTTGTACTTTTTAAGCACAAAATGCGTCGCGGTCGATATAACCGAATCCATGGGCGCAAGCTTTTCCGCGACAAACAGCGCGACCTCCTTCATCGTGCGGCCCTCGATCGTAATCGCCAGATCGTACGCGCCCGACATAAGGTAGAGCGACTTCACCTGCGGGTATTTGTAAATCCTCTCCGCAACCTTATCAAAGCCCTCACCGCGCTGCGGCGTAATGCGCAGCTCAATAAGCGCGGTTACAAATTCACGGCTCGTTTTATCCCAGTTTATCAGTGTTTTATATCCGACAATAATATGATTCTTCTCAAGATTTTTAATCCTCTTTGCAACCTCTTCCTCGGTTTCGCCGATCATACGCGCTATATCGGCGTAGGACACCTGCTTCTTCTCCTTGTCCAGAATGCTCAGAATTTCATTCATACAGACTGCCTCCTTATATCATATTCCATGTCTTTAACTTACTTATTATATAATAATATCAAAAAAATTTCCACTGTTTTTTTCATTTTTCCGAAAAAAATGTAGATTCCTTTATTTTATGAATAATATACGCGTGTTTATAACAGGGCGGGACTTTCCTCCGATATACACGATTAAGCATTATTATATCATAAAATGGCGTATTTGTCAAACATTTTGTATCTTTATAAGCTATTTTAAGCTTGCGTCATCATTTCATTGTCCGCCGCCGCGTTTGGTTGCCTCCATTTCCTCCTCTGTTTCCAGGTGCTCGCAGAGCACAAGAGACGAACCGTTATCAACAACAAGAGTTGACGGGTCGTCATTATAAAAATACGCGGTACAGCCGATAAAGCTGTCATCAAATTTCAAAACGCCGTCATTAACCTCGTACTTTCCCTTATATGAGGTTATGCTGCCGTCGTCAAACGTCAAAGTCACAACATAGCCGTCGTCTGTCACATCCAGTTCCAGAAATGTAAATGACGCGTTATCGCTCGTCGTTGAAACCGACCGCCAGCCGCCGATAAACGTTTTCGATTCCGAGGCCTCGTTGACCGTTTCGCCCGAAACAGCGCTGCCGTCTATGCGTTCCATATTTGTAGAATCGGACTTGTTTTCACCAGAAGTATCGGAGCCGCCGGCATCTCCCGCGGCAGTGCTCACGGGCGCAGCGCTTACCGAGACTGTTTCAACGGCCTCCTCGGCGTCCGTGCCGGCGCTGTTATCCTCCTTGCCGCACGCGGACGTAAGCGCGAGAACACTCAGCGCCGCGGCCAATATTATCTTTTTCATTTCAAATGCCACCTTCATAAAAATATTACAGTTATTGTACCATACTTTTGGAAATTATACAACCGCAAATTTATAATCAAGCAAAAAAACAGTCCCGGAGAATTTCCCCGAGACCGTTTTTTATTTAATAAACATGAGTAAAATGTTTTATTTATTAAATACGTTATAAATCATCTGACACGCCTGCGCTCTTGTGGAGGTAGACAGCGGTTCAAACGCGCCTTCGCCAACGCCGTTTACTATACCCGCCTGCTGGAGAGTGGAAACAGCCTCCTTAGCGTAGGATGCGATATTCGCATCATCAGTGAAGGTAACCGCCTCAACCTTCGGGTCAGCGGAATAACCCATCGTATTCATAGCTCTCTGAACCATAACAGTCATATCCTGTCTCGTTACATACGCATCAGGATCGAACGCGCCGTTATCATAGCCGGTAATAATTCCCTTCTGGAACGCCGTCTCGATATACGATGACGCCCAATGACCTGTCGGAACATCGAAGAACGTAGCTTCGCTTACCGATACTGTCGGGATATTGAACGCGCCGATAAGGATCTTCGCAAATTCCGCTCTTGTTACGTTATCGTTCGGGCAGAACATACCCGGAGCTTTACCGGTGATTACGCCGTTTACATACAGGTTATTGATTGCGGTAACCGCCCACGGAACGCTGTCAAGGTCATTGAAGCCTGACGGGTTCGGATTGGGCTTACTCGTCTGGCCGTTGTCTATCGGGATCAGGTCGCTGCCTGTGATAGGACCGCCGCCGTAGCTGCCGCTCTTTGACGCGCCGCCGTAGTTATTGCCGCCGCCGTAGCTGCCGCCGCCACCGCCGCCGTAACCGCCGCCGGTACCGGGAACGAGTACGGTGAATGTTCTGGGCTGCTCTGACGTAGCTGTTCCGTAGCTGAGCGTAGCGCTGAGCGTTACATTTGTATCAGCGCTCTGACGGCTTACTCTCATGTTTCCGCCGGTCTGATAAATAATCGCTCTGCTTCCGCTCGTTGACCACTCAATCGCCGAACCGAATACCGTATCACCGGTCTTTACGGCGAAATCAGTTGTTGTACTCTGCGGAATCGTGCCGAAGTTCGAATCAATCTTTGAGTCGAACTTAACCGCGTAATCATAAACCATTGCCTTTAAGTACGCATCCTTATTCTTCATCTCAATGGGATGCGAATACAATGCGCCGCCCGCGCCGCTTTCGTCGCCGGCAACATAAACCTCAGCGTCTGCCGGGTCGAACTGAACTATCTTGTTATAGGTATCGTCTTTTTCTCTGAGTACCACGTTATCCTTAATGTACGCCAGGTGTCTGGTGATCGTAACGGGATGCTCGTTCTTATCCGAAACGGAGATCACACCCGCGTCGGAAATATACTGCTCGCTGTCGGACGCAACGTCATATTTTACAGTAATGGTATCTACCGCTGTAGCCGACGTCGGGAATGTAAGGTTATTATAGATTATATCCCCGGAATAGTGGTCGTCGCCCATATTGAACTGTACAGTATCCTTTGATATGGAATCGGTATATGGAACTACCTCCGTGGAGGCTGCAGCCTTGGTAAAGTCTTTTTCAATAGAAGCCTTATATGCCGTCAAGTCAACCGTAACCTCAGCAGCCGTACCGTCTTTGTCATTATACTTCGGCGCGGCCTTAAGCGTAACCTTATCGGGGCAGCCGTCGTAAGGATAAACCTTACCGTCAGCAGTAACGGCATTCGCGTCCGAGGACGTCCATACTATATCAGCGCCGTTAACCGACGTCTGAACATCAAGGTTGCCGCTTTCTACGGTAACTGTCTGCGACGCGGCGTTATACTTCGAGGTTGTACCGTTGGCAAGAGCGCTTACCGCGGCTTTAGCCGCTTCTGTGGCAAAGAAATCATCGCCGCCTACTACAACCTTAACCGTTTTTTCAACGGCTATATCCGTCTCGGCTTTAAGTGTGATATCGACGGTACCTTCATTCTTACCGCTGACAACTACCTCGTTGTTCTCGTTAAGCTTGACGTCAACTATGTCCTCGCCACCCTCACTGAGAGTATAACTAAAGTCCTCAGCAGAATTAATACGGTCAAGCGAAGCGATCACCGCGTCTTTGCCGGTAGTAATATTTGTCGTGCCGGTCGGATTAATCACGGGAACATCGCCCGAAGCCGCGTACAGATTATCGAACGCGAAGCTGTAGTAATTAGCCGTACCCTCAAAGCGGAGGATCCTCGAAAGTCCGCCCGCCGTAATATTATCGACAACCGTGCCGTCCGGCTCCGTGATAGTACCCGAAGCGCTTCCCTCATGCGTTATAATGTCGGCATGGTACCAAACGCCGGATTTAATATCATAATTGGATGTGCTCAAATCAACGTTTACGGAACCGTCCGTAAGTCTCATTGTAGTGGTGTCGTCATTAAGCATAAAGTCGAACTTAACATACAAATCCTTGGAAATCTCAGCGCCTACCATCTTGGTAAATTCCATGGCGTGCGTTCTCGAACCATCGTCATTGTACTGTGTAAGAACGTTATTTATGTAATTTGTGCTGCCTTCAGGGCCGCCCGCGGCAACAGCGATAAAGTGCTGGCCCGTACCGTTTCTGGTAGCGCTGGTGCAGTTATAACCCGGATGAGACGTGTTCGACGGAGTAGCGAGGTCAACAAGATTGCCCGCCGCCCAATCGTCATAGTTATCATTATAGAAAACTCTCGCCTTGGGAACGTTTATTTTAAAATCTCTTGTCTTTTCCTGACCGCCGCTTGTTACATGCGCTGTAATGGTATGCGTGCCGGCATCCCAGTTAACAAAGCTTATAGTATCGCCGTTAACCTTTACAGTCTCATCGCCGGTCCACTCTATCGAAGCGCCGTTAAGCGTAACGGGAACCTTAAAGCTTGAAATAGCCGTATAGCTGTCTCCCGTTTCGTCGTCCTTTGTAAGGTTCGCGTTGCTAAGATCCGCATCTGAAAGATCTATGATGCTCGCAACATATTCAAGGAACGCGCCTACGCCCTGAAGATTAAGCGTAAAGTTTCTCGTTGCGTTCGGATAACCGTCCGCTGTAGCGGTAAGAGTAATCGTCTCGTCCTTATCCGACGGTTTTACGACGATCGTACCGTAAGCTGACTCAGTATCCACAAGATCCGGTCTGTTGCTCGACCAAAGGATACCTATGCCGCTCTTGCTCGCGTCAACGTGGAATGTACCGGACGCTACACCGTAAACATTTGAGTCCTCAGTCGGAACGATAATGTCGTTTGTAGCTTCAACGCCGTTATCATCGGTGCTGTAATCGGTATATTTCTTAAGGTCAATGGTGTTGATAACAAGCTGCGCCGAGTCAGCCTCCGTAAATTCTCCTATCGTAAGATTATCTATAGCAAGAACATAGTTGGCGCTGCTGTCGTCAACCTCCGCGCCCCACAGGATCGGAAGAGTCTTGACCTTATCCGAAACAACGACCTTGCTGTCTACCGTGATAAGTCTTTCTTCACCTCTTATATAGATCCCCAAATCATGCCACTCTTCGTCGGGCAGCGGTATCTGTGTCGTGGGATGCACTCCGCCTGTAGTGGTGCTGTCGCTGTAATACAGCTTCTGATTCGCATCCCTCTTTACCTTCATGGTAGCCTTGAAATTAACCATCCCCTCGGGAGTATTCAAGCCCACTCTCGAGCCTCTGTCGATATTACTGAACTTACCGTTATGTATGGTAAGAGCATTGCTTCCGTCTATACCGGCGCCGGCTTCTATCTGAACATTCGAGTTGCTCGCGCCGTCTCTTTTTCCGGTATATAACGTAACGCCTTCTATCGGGGTATCTTTTACCGTTCCCGATGTAACATCAGCATATACGCCGGGATCATATGAATCGAAATCATTATATACATCGCCGTCCGCTGCCATTACCGGTACAAGCGTCGTTGTCGCGACCATCGCCGCGGCGCAGAATGCCGATATAATTTTCTTAAAACTTGGCATCTAAAATTTTCCTCCTTTTTTCCTATTTTGATCCGTGCCCGCGAACCCGCACGGGGTTCGCGGGCGGGAATAATGCTTTAATTTCGATTAATTATCGTTAAATCTGAATACGAACGCTTCTCTCTGCGCGTTATTTCTGAAGTTTCTCCAGAATACGAAGTCGCCCATCTTATTTCTCGCGTTGTAGTTCATCATCTCGGAGGGCTCATATGATTCCTTCTCAACCTTCGAGGAAACATAGCCGTTATCGTCGGTAGTGATCTCTACCATATCAATAGCGGTCGAGCTCGGGAAGAACCAGCTCTTGAGACTTGTACCGGATGTATCGGTGGCGTTGAAGTATGTATCGCCCGAGGTGTCAACATTCGCTACCGCGCCTAATCCGTAACCGTCACGAGTCTCAGACGCCGAATTGTAACCGAGATACTGCTGAGCGTCGGAAATTCCTACAGCCTTATTCGCAAGCTCTTTAACGTCTACGAACTTGATAAGTATTCTCGCGCCGTTCGAGTCCGCCTTAACACCGAGTACATCACCGGGTGAAAGGTAATTCTCGATTGAATCGTCGTCGTCAACTGCGTTCCAAATCTCCTTCGTCGGATACGATGCGGTCGAGCCGCTGCCCGAGAGGAACGCGTCTGTCGATTTAAGAAGCGTGGTGTTCTGAGTCGTCGGATATGATACCTCCGCGCCATTTCTGCGTCCTACGATGTAGTAAACCGTATCGCCGTACTCGTCAACACCGAGGTCAACGCCCGTAACGACCATACACGGGTTGTCGTCAACCGTACCATAGTCGGTGACCTCAGCCTTCGCGCTGCCGCTCGCCGTGAACTCGATAAGCACGTTAGCGTCACGGTCATTGGTGAACTCGCCGAGTACGAAGTCGCGCTGTACACCGAGTACCGCCGCGTACGAACCCGCAGATACCGTGAACGTGGAGAACTCTGTGTCACTGTTCATATCAGCCGGATTCTTCGGTACGGAGAAGCCCATGATACCGTCGGAAATCGTATGTCCGCCTACGGTTACACCGACCGAGCCTACGTTTCTGAGGTTCGCCGGGTCAACGATAACCGCGTTGCTTGAGCTTGTTTCCTTAGCCTCTGTAGCCATGTAGAGCATATTGACCGTACCGGTCGAGCCTACTCTGAACTTACAAAGTCTTATCGGAGAACCGATGCCGCTCGCCGTAAGGAACGAACCGTTCTTTACCGCGTTTACAATATCGCCTCTCTGTGTGCCGGTCAGCTGAGCCGGAGCGGAGGCGTCATATGCCCAATAGCTTACAGCCGACGCAAGGTCATATACCTTGCTCTCGCCGTCCTGAGTATAAATCTTTACTTTGTATGTGCTTCCGTCATCATCAAGGTACGCGTTCATTAACCAGCCGTACTTCTCCGAGCCGGAAAGTCTGCCGCCGCCCGTGGATGTCGCGTAGCCTATTCTGTTGAATATGTCGAAGTAGAATGTTCCCTCCGAGCCTGTCGCTATCTTCTCGATAGCGTTCGCGTCTACAACATAGCGCTTTCCGTCTATCGTAGCGGTGTATTCATCGTCAACCAAACCGGTTGCGGATACCGTACCGGTAACACTTTCGCCCGTTACGACGATCTTTAACGTATTGCCGTCAAGGCTCTCCATTACAGACGCAACGTCATCGGCATTCAAGTTTCTCGCTCTTACCTCGTCGCCGTTTCTCAGCACTGTGATCTTGAGGTCCTGATTGGTGTCCGTGTCAACCTTAAAGGTTCTGTCCGTGTTGTTGATCTTACCCGCGAGAGTTTTTGACGATACGCTTGTTACAAGCATTGTCTCATACGACTCAACGAATACATAGTCATATTTACCGTCTCCGTCAAGGTCGGTGATCTCAAGAGTTCCGTTCTTGGGAAGAAGGAATTCGTTGAAGCTCATGGGCGTATTGCTCGTAGGATTACCTTGATAGTCTCTGGGCAAAAACTTGTCTATCTGAGTTCTGTCGCTGCTCATTCTGTTGTATTCCGCCGCGGTAATAACCACGCCGTTATAGTTGATGGTAGCGTCGGGGCAGCGGTAATTTGAGCCTCTGTCCATCTCGATCACTCCATTACCGTTTTCAAATCCGGTAAGCTTGTTTACTCTGTCAAGATCAAGCGTTACCTTCTCGGTCTTGGAGCTATTTCTCGTCGATACCGCCACAAGTGTCGGATTGATCTGACCGTAGGTGTCGCGGTAGAAATAAGTAACCTCCGTGCCGACATAATCGTCAAGACCCGTAAGCTCCGTAACATATGTAACATTATCGATTACAATAAGACCGTCCTGAAGGTCGCTGTAGCTCTCGCTTATCGTCTTTGTCGGCGTAGCGGTAAGAACGCCGTTGGCGTCGTTTACATTGAACTTTGCCTTAGCGAGCGTCTTTGTGGCCTCGCGAACATCCTGGCCGTAAGCATCCTGGCTTACAAGCTCGTTATACTTGGCGAGAAGCGCGTTATAAACCATCTTTATAACAAGGCCTCTGTCAGCCGGCGCGCCCATTACGCCGTAAGCGTTGTCCATAAGGTCAAGCGCGTCCGCCTGGCTCAAATAGCCGTTGGGATAGCCGCCCGCGAACTTAGCCTGCGCGTCATAGCCCAAAGCGCATACGATCATCTTTATAACCTGCTCATAGGTTACATCGCCTTCGGGTCTGAACGAACCGTCCTCAAAGCCGTTGATGATACCGAGCGCCTGAGCGGTCTGGATCTCGTTAGCTGCCCAATGCTGGTCGGTAACGTCGTTGAATCCGTTTTGATACGGGCCTGTGGCCGCGGTGTTGAGCATTCTCAAAACGATCGCCGCCATCTCCGAACGCTTTACGTTGGAGTCGGCGTTCATTTCTCCGTTTTCGTCACCCTCAAATATTCCAAGGGTTTTTACAAGCGTGAGAGATCTCTGATAATATGTATCATTCTCATACTTGCTCACCGGCTCGGCGGTCGGTTCCGCCGGTGCTTCTGTCGCCGCCGGAGCTTCTGTCGCTTCCGTATCCGGAGCATCTACGTCTTTGCTCTCTTCCGGAGCTTCTGTCGCATCCGCCGCCGGGGCCGCAGTCGCGTCCGGAGCTTCTGTCGCTGCCGCCTGCTCGCTGCCGGCGGCCGTGTCAGCTTCGTCGGCAAGCGCTACCATGCCCACCGATGATATCATCATCGAGGCTGATAAAAGTATGCCGATCAGCTTCTTCATTCTTTTACTCATGTGAATACCTCCATATTTTTTTTATATAATATGACCCGCTCTCTCCTCGGGTCGTATTAACTTGTTTTTTTCAGGCCCTCATTCGGAGCCTTTCCGGCGTTAAGTCTCACGTATTCCTTATACTCAAGGGGAGAAATGCCGGTGTATTTTTTGAACACCTGCGAGAAATACTGCGGATTTGAGCCGTAGCCGACCTTTTCCGCGACCTCGTATATCCTGTCCTTTTTGCCGTCCATAATAAGGCTTTTCGCCATTTCCATTCGCTTCTCCATCACATAATGCGAGAAGTTCCGGCCGATTTCCTTCTTAAACAGCTTGCCCAAATAATCGACATTTGTATAAAGTATCGTTCCGGCCAGCCAGCGAAGCGAAAGATTTTCGTTCGCTATATTGGTATCGATAACCGCGATCGTTTCCTCGATAAGCGCGCTGTACCGGCGCGGACGCGCCGGAGCGTTTGCGGCGGTTATCTCGTTTGCCTTTTCGGATATGAAACTCCGTATTGCCCCGAGCGTTTCACCCTTCTGTATCGAGACGATCCCCTTCATATATTTATCGATCTTCTCGGCCTCGCAGCAGCGTATTATGCAAACGTAAAGCTCAAGGCAATATGTCTTTGCCACCGCCGGGCACGGCGCCGCTCTCTCAAGCTTGGCAAAAAACGATTCGAGCAGTCCGTGCACCGTCTCCGCACTGCCGCTCCTTACGGCCTTTTCTATATCTACGTACCGCGCGTCTATATCGACCGCGCCGTTATGTACACGCGCGTCTCCCTCATACAGCGTTTTGCTCTCGGACGCGTAAAACGCATATTCCAAACAGCCAAGAAGCCTCGTATACACCGCGGGCGCTTCCGCGAAGCTCATAATATCGCTGTATACAACGGTAACGTCGTTATTATAGCATGTTTTTATTCGCCTTCGGAGCTTGTCAAGCTCCGAAGTCAGCCGCGAATGTTCCGTTATATCCGTTATTACAAGCACATGCCGCTCTATTGCCGCGTCCGCGACAATATGCGTCTCGCCCATACTCTTCTCCGCGATATTGCGGAAGAAAAACAACTCGTCGTACTCAAATTTTTCAGCCGGCTTCAGTATGAGCATCCGCGTTTTTAACCCCTCGTCAATTCCGAAAGTTTTGCAGAATATCTTGAAAATTTCGCTCGTGTCAGAGGTCCCGGATATAAATTCCCTAAACAGCTGTTCCTTTATTATCGGCTTTACTATATCCGCTTCCTCAATAACCATCTTGCTGAAGCTTTCAGACTGCTTATCACTATCAGGATTATGCGGAGCAGTTTTCTTGTTCATAGCTATCTCCGTTTCCTAAAATAAGTTAAGAAAAATCTTGTACTATTCTATTATATATGGTTTTTAGCGTAATTGCAAGAAAAACTTTTATTAAAATTGTGGTAATTGCTCGTAATTCACACAATATATGGGTATTGGCCGAAAAAATTTTTCAGAAAAACAATGCCCCCGCGGAATACGGGGGCAGTTTTCGCGTTTTAATCAATTATACGGTCCACGGATTCTTATCGTCTGTAGACTTGTTGATCGTTACATGAGTCATATCATAATCATACGTAAAGCCTCTCTTGTAACCGAAGCACCAAATCTTTACAGCCGTGCATTCCTTCTGCTGATAAGCGCCGTTATCCATTCTGCCTACCTCCTTGCCGGTAGCGGTATCGGTAACAGATATGCTTACCTCCTGGAGCTTGTTATCCGTGGTGATCTTTACGGTGTACCACTTATCCTTGGTGATATTGGCGATCGGAACAGCCTTCGCGCCGTCGGCGGCGGTAATCGAGGTCGGTGTGAACTCGATAGCGTTGGCAATATAGTTCGTGTTCGACGTCGGGTCGGAGAATGAGCCTATCATCAGGTTCATAAGACCCTCGTGCATTCTGATATCAAACTGGCAGTATCCGTAGGTTTGCTGGAAGTTCGAGGTCGTATCTCTCTGATACATATAGAACGAACCCGCACCGTCGTTTGAACCGGACTTGTCACTGTTGGTATAGAAGTTGCAGTAGTCAACATCTCTCTCGTCGTCATGCATATACGTTTCGTAATGCTTTGACGCCGAACCCTTGCACAGCCACGGCGAACCGTCCATGATGATGTTCAGGCCGTAATAGCCCAGATTTTTCGCTCCGCCTATGGCGCAGTCGGTAAAGCACGAATCGGTGATGTACTCAACGTGTGCCTCCGCATTGGCAATAATCGGCATAGCGATTGCCTGCGCCGCGATCAATCCGCATGATATAGCCGAAATCAATCTTTTCTTCATATAATCAACTCTCCCTCTTAAATAAATTTTCATGATTTCCTTAAGCTGTACTGAAAACGTACACTTTCTTGTATTATAAATTTTACATCAAAATTAACTAAAAATACATATAAAAAGCCGTGAAATTTGTTCAAAAATAAGTCATCGGTTTTTATTCAGCGGTAATTATACGTATATCGTATCCCCCGAAAACCTGTGTCCACTCCTCTGTAAGCTTCACGTCGGTAACTACCGCGTCTATCCTCTCAAGCCCCGCTATCAGGGGCACTCCGAGCCGCCCGAGCTTGTTGCGGTCGCACAGGAACACGGCGCTCTCGCTCATATCGAGCATGGCTTTTTTTATCTCCGCCTCATCCTCCGAGGAATCCGCCAGGCCCCGCGCGCGCGTCACGCCGCGGCAGGAGAAGAAAAACCTGTTCGCATAATAATTTTCGCGTATGCACTTTTGCGCGGCGCGGCCGGAAAATGACATATTTTTCGGGTTCAGAGCACCGCCTACGCATATTACCTTTATATTTTCGCACGGCGCGAGCTCGGTTACGATCTTCTCCGCGTTTGTTATGACGGTCAATCCCGTCTTATTCTTCAGGCACCGCGCCATATGAAGAGCCGACGTGGACGCGTCGAGAAATATTGTCTCCCCGTCCCGCACAAGCTTTGCCGCCGCGTTGCCTATCTGCTGCTTACCCTCGTAATTTATTATGTCGCGTTCGCTCACGGCGTCCGGCTCGGCCGCATCAACTATCGTCGCGCCGCCGTAGGTGCGCACAAGCACGCCTTGTCTCTCAAGCTTCTCCAAATCCGCGCGTATTGTCTCGGTCGTTACACCGAATTTCTGCGCCAGCTCCGCCACAAGCACATTCCCGCGCGCCGTTATTTCCTTTTCGATTATGTTTCTGCGTTCTACCGCAAGCATGGTCCGCCTCCCGTATATTTATAAAAATTCATTTTATCCGCCGAAGCCGAATATTTTATTCGCGTAATTGACGCTTGCCAAAGCGTCGGCGCAGTACGCGTCCGCGCCTATCATATCGGCGTATTCCCGCGTCAATACCGCGCCGCCGACAAATACCTTTACGTCAAGGTTTCTCTCCCGTATCAGCTTTATCGTCCGCTCCATACCCGCGACTGTCGTTGACATCAGCGCGGAAAGTCCGCACGCGTGCGCGTCATGCGTGATAAGCGCGTCTACAATTGTTTCCGCCGGAACGTTGCGGCCCAGGTCGATCACCTCGTAACCGTAATTTTCCAATAACGTTTTTACTATATTCTTTCCTATATCATGTATATCGCCCTCGACCGTCGCGATCACGATTTTGCCGCGTGATTCTCCCGCGCCGCCCGAGGCCTCGATCTGCTCCTTGATCGCCCGAAACGCGTTTGATACCGTGTCCGCGCTCATTATAAGCTGCGGCAAAAACGCCGTACCCTTCTCGAACCGCTCTCCCACATCGTTTAACGCCGGTATGATCGTGCCGTTTATGATGTCCATCGGCGCGGTCGTCTCAAGCATTTTCCGCGCGATAGCGTATGAGCCGTCATGCATTCCGTTTATTATCGCCGCGTACAGCTCGTTACGCTCCTCCTTTTCCTCCGTTTTCTCACCGTACGCCGCGATATAATCGCCGCAGTTTTCGTCAAGACACGTAAGAGCCCTGTACGCGCGGTATACGTTCATCATCGCGTCCGAGCACGGGTTTATGATACACGCGTCAAGGCCGTTGTTTAACGCGAGCGCGAAAAACGTACTGTTTATATACTCGCGCTTCGGGAGTCCGAACGAAATATTAGACACACCCAGAACCGTTTTTATGCCCAATCTTTCCTTGATCATGCGCACCGCCTTAATCGTTTCGGCGGCCTCTGTCTGCTGCGCGGAAACGGTCAGGCACAGCGCGTCCATGAGCAGGTATTTTTTGTCGATCCCGTACTTTGCCGCGCGGGCGGCGATCCGCTTCGCAATTTCGTACCGCCCTTCGGCTGTCGGCGGTATCCCGTCCTCGTCAAGGCACAAACCCACGACGGCCGCGCCGTATTTTTTCGCGATGGGGAACACTGCGTCCATAACATCATCCTTGCCGTTTACGGAATTTAGGAGCGCGCGGCCGTTGTAAATTCTCAATGCCCTCTCCAGCGCCGCCGGATCCGACGAATCGAGCTGCAGCGGCAGATTTACCGACGCGCTCACAGCCTTTACGACGCGCTCCATCATTTCCGGCTCGTCTATTTCCGGCAGTCCGACGTTCACGTCGAGCACGTGCGCGCCCGCGTCCGCCTGCTTTACCGCCTCGTTTACTATATAGTTTATGTCGTTATTTTTAAGCGCTTCCTTAAATTTTTTCTTGCCGGTCGGGTTGATCCTCTCGCCGATTATGACCGGCCGGTCGTCAAGCGCGACGGCGCGCGAATACGAGCATATAACCGCTTTATTCGTGCCTTGGACTTTCGGCGCGTGACCCTTGCAGGCCTTAACCGTCGCCGCGATATGCGCGGGCGTGGTGCCGCAGCAGCCGCCTATTATACTTACGCCGTTTTGCGCCATTTTTTCGCACTGCGCGGCAAATTCCTCCGGAGTTACGTTATAGACCGTGTCGCCGTTTATTATCTCGGGCAGTCCGGCGTTTGACTGTACCATGCACGGTACCGACGCGATTTTCAGTAATTCCGCCATCATCGGCGCGATATAGTCCGGACCGAGGCCGCAGTTTATGCCTATGCAGTCCGCGCCTATGCCCTCTAAAATCGCCGCCATTATATTTACGTCCGCGCCGGTAAGCGTTTTGCCCGTTTCGTCAAACGTCATCGTGCAGAATACCGGCAGGCTCGTGTTCTCCCTTGCCGCCAATACCGCCGCCTTCGCTTCGAGAGTGTCGGACATCGTTTCGATAAGGATGAGATCCGCGCCGTATTTTTCGGCGTATATTGAAACCTCCTTGAAGCCCTCATAGCAGCCGTCGAACGATAAATCGCCCAGCGGTTCGAGAAGCTTTCCCGACGGGCCGATATCAAACGCGACGTATTTATTATCAAATTCCGCCGCCGCTTCCTTTGCGATCTTCACCGCCGCCGCGCATATTTGCTCCAATGTATATTCGCCCGTTTCCGCTTTAAACGGATTCGCGCCGAACGTATTTGTCGTAATGATATCGCAGCCCGCGTTTAAATAATCGCGGTGGATCTGTTTTATGATTTCGGGGCGCTCGATATTCAGAAATTCGCCGCTTCTGCCGTGCGAGTCCCATACGCTTTGCAGCGCCGTGCCCATCGCGCCGTCGAAAAACAGAAGCTCCTTGCCGAGTTTGTCAAGTATATTCATAGGAATACTCCTTAAAACAAGCTGTTTATCACAGTCGTTATTTTTTCCGCCACATCGGGGCGGTTCATCGTGTAGATATGTACGCCGGCGGTATCGTTTGAAAGCAGGTCGATTATCTGATCGACCGCGTAGGCTATACCCGCCTGCTTTAAGGCCTCGGGTCTGTCGGCGTATTTTGAAATCATGCGCGTGAATTTCGACGGCATGGCCGCGCCGCCCGATAAAATGCACATTTTTTCGATCTGCTTAATATTGGTAAGCGGCATTATCCCCGCGTCGATCGGCACGGTTACGCCCTTTTTCGCCGCCCTGTCGCGGAACGCGTAAAACGCGTCGTTATCGAAAAACATCTGTGTTACGAGAAATTCCACGCCCGCGTCTATCTTGATTTTTAGATTCTCAATATCCGCGTCGAGCGACGATGAGTCGGGATGGCATTCGGGATAGCACGCGCCGCCCACGCAGAAGCCGCCAAAATCCCGTATGATCTCCGCGAGATCGCTCGCGTGGCGTATTTCAAGCGCGTCCGCGCTCATTCCCTCGGGTATATCGCCGCGAAGCGCGAGAATATTCTGTATGCCCTTTGATTTTAACGTCTCGAGCGTTTTTATAATTCCGTCCTTCGCCGCGCCGACGCACGTCAGGTGCGAAAGCGCGGTAACGCCGAGCGTATTCTGCATATGGTCGGCGATCTCCGCCGTGTACGCGGCCGTCGTGCCGCCCGCGCCGTATGTGACGCTCATGTAATCCACCGGATTTTTCGACAGCTCGGTAACCGCGTCCGTCACCTTCCGCAGATTATCGCTCTTTTTGGGCGGAAACACCTCGAACGATAAAACGCTTTGCTTTGATTTAAATATATCGCTTATATACATTATTTTCCACCTTCTCTTTTAAGACCTTCGAGCCATATAACGAGCACCGACACGTCCGAGGGCGACACGCCGGATATGCGCGACGCCTGCCCCAACGATTTCGGGCGTATTTTATTGAGCTTTTGCCGCGCCTCGAGCCGCAGTCCGTGGATCTGTGAATAATCAGCGTCGTCCGGCAGCGGCTTGTTCTCCATTTTCAATAATTGCTCCGCCTGCGCCGCCTGACGGCGGATATAGCCGTCGTATTTGAGGCGTATCTCCACCTGCTCGCATACCGCGTCAGGCAGATCCGGCCTGTCCGTATCGACCGGCGCGAGCTTTTCATAATCAAGCTCCGGGCGCTTTATCATATCCGATAATTTTATGCCCGTTTTGACCGGCGTACTGCCGTATTTCTCCAGCACCGGGTTCGCCGCCGACGGCGGTATATTTGTGCTCGATACGCGTTTTATTTCATCGTCGATCATTTTGAGCTTTTCGCACAGCTTTTCGTACCTTTTTGCACTTATAAGTCCGATTTTGTACCCGAATGGGGTCAATCTCTCATCGGCGTTGTCCTGTCTTAGCAGCAGCCTGTATTCCGAGCGCGACGTCATCATTCTGTACGGCTCGTTCGTGCCCTTTGTGATCAAATCGTCGATAAGCGTTCCGATATAGCCGTCGGAGCGTTTTAATATAAGCGGCTCTTCGCCCTTTAATTTAAGCGCCGCGTTTATTCCCGCGATAAGTCCCTGCGCCGCCGCCTCCTCATAGCCGGACGTGCCGTTGAACTGCCCCGCGCCGTAAAGACCGCTTACGCTTTTAAATTCAAGCGTAGCGTACAATTGCGTCGGGTCGCAGCAGTCATACTCGATCGCGTACGCGCTGCGCATAAATTCCGCGTTCTCCATGCCCTCTATACTGCGGTACATTTCAAGCTGCACCTGCTCGGGAAGGCTTGTCGAAAAACCCTGTATATACATTTCCTTCGTGTCAAGGCCCATCGGCTCAACGAACAGCTGGTGCCGCGGCTTGTGCGAAAACCGCACCACCTTGTCCTCTATCGACGGGCAGTAGCGCGGGCCTATGCCCTCGGCATATCCGCCGTACATCGCGGATAATTCGAGGTTGTCCATGATGATTTTGTGCGTTTTTTCGTTCGTGTAAACGAGGTGGCAGTCAACCATATTGCCGTGCGTTTCCTCTGTTTCAAACGAGAACGGTACGATTTTATCGTCGCCTTTTTCCGTTTCCATTTTTGAAAAGTCGAGCGAATCCGCGTGGATACGCGCGGGAGTGCCGGTTTTAAAGCGGAGCAGCTCTATGCCCAAATCCCGCAGGCTGTCCGACAGCCGGTTGGACGGGAACATTCCGTCCGGGCCGCTTTCCTTGGAATAGCTGCCGATAAGTATTTTACCCTTTAAATATGTTCCGGTCGCGATTATGACAGCTCTTGCCTTATATTCCGCGCCCGTTTGCGTCACAACGCCCGTGACCGCGCCGTTTTCCGTTTTTATCTCAACTATTTCGGCCTGCTTTATTATCAGGTTTTCCTGATTTTCAAGCCGCTTTTTCATTTCTATATGATATCTTTTCCTGTCGATCTGCGCGCGAAGCGAATGCACAGCCGGGCCTTTGCCGCGGTTTAGCATTTTGGATTGTATAAACGCCGCGTCGGCGGCCTTTCCCATTTCGCCGCCCAACGCGTCGATCTCGCGCACAAGATGACCCTTCGCGGTGCCGCCGATGCTCGGGTTGCACGGCATATTCGCCACCGCGTCAAGGCTTATCGAGAACATGACCGTTTTCATTCCGAGCCGCGCCGCCGCCAGCGCCGCCTCTATGCCCGCGTGGCCGCCGCCTATTACGGCGGCGTCGTATGCGCCCAAAATCATTGCGCGTCCTCCTCGTATTCGACCGCCTTATTATCCTTGACCACCATGGACTTATCGCTTAAAAACGTTTTCTGTATGACGCGCGCCGCGTAAAATTCCATCGGGTAGCGAAGGACGATATAGCCGAAGGTGAGTCCGATAAGTACAAGTCCCATCGCGCCCATTACACCGCCGAGTCCCGCCGGAGCTACTATGAGGAACAGCGATATCGCGGTCAAAAGAACGTTTACCGGCAGCTTGCCCAGAGCAAGCAGCAGCGCGTTCTTGAACAGGTCCTTGAAGTGACACTCAAACGTTATCATAAGCTGGAAAATATACGGGTGCATCATCGTGTAAATAAACATCAGCAGGATCAGCACGTATACTATAAGCGTGCCTATCAGGTTCATTCCCGCGACCTGACTCAGGTTGTAGTAGAAGCTCACGGCAAACGGCACAAGAATGAAAAACAGCAAATCGACAATCAGCACGCCAAAGCCCTGCTTTAAGTTCTCTTTGACCTTATCCTTGCCATCGCTCCACACCCAAACCGGCTGCTCGCGCGTGAAGCTGCGGAACACAAACGAAAGTCCCGCGCTCAGCGGTCCCGCGCCCCACATGGTTACGAAAAACACCGCCGCCATGGAGCATATCGAAAACGTTATCGTGCCCAGCTGCCCCGGGATCTCCGCCTCCGGCACGCCGTTTTGCTGCATTATGCTAAGCGCCGTGGATTGTATGACGTAAATCGGGCCCTGCAAAACAAATACGGATATGACGTATATCAAAGCAAGCAGCGGCAGCGCGCACAGTGAGTATAAAAATCCCGCCTTGATAAAGCTGCCGAATTTGCGCGTTACAAGCTCCATGTACAGGAAAAAGCCCCTCTTCTTCGGCGCGTTCGGATCGACCCCCGCGCCCGGCTTGTCGTAGCCGCCTCCAAAAAATAATCCCATTTTATATCTCTCCTTTTAGGTTATTATTCTTGATTTTGTATTGATAAATTTTAGTTTATCGGGCAATCGCATACGGAAACTCTATCCCCGTAGGGGCGAACCGTGTTCGCCCGTGTTCCGTAACCCAATATGGCATACGGCAAGCGTTAGCCTCCCTTGTCAAAGGGAGGTGGCATTTGCGACTGCAAGGAGCAAATGACGGAGGGATTCATAGAATATCGCATATTGCTGCGATTTGTTTTAATTGCAGAATCCCCTCGCCAACTTCGTTGGCCCTCTCCCCTTTAACAAGGGGCGCTTAGCAGAGCGTTCCCGCGAGTGAAAGCCGCATATTTATGCGTCTTTTCTGCCGTGACTCTCAGCTTCATGCGACGCAGCGCGTCGCATTTCTTTGCGGCGGCATGTACGCCGCAAAGATCAGGGCGAAAAAAGTTTCTACCGGAACTTTTTTCGCTACTCTGTTAACGGATTGTCGAAAAACGGCGGTTTTTCGGCGGAGCACCGAAGGTGCGACCCTATTCATAGTATAGTTCCAATGCTTCCGTAAGGTTTTTCAGCGCGTCATCAATAGAAACGCCCTGCGATGCGACGCCCGACTCAAGCGCGGTCGCAACATACCAGTTATCCTCTTTCTGAATGATTATTGTGGATTTTATCGACATATAGATCTCTCCTTAATATATTAATCAAACACATTTGTATTTATCTATTGTATCACAAAACAAATTATGTTACAATACTAAAAAGTCCAAAATTTTGCGTGGGGGTGAAAATATGCGGGAAATTACCGTAAACGAAAACGACGCGGGGCAGCGGCTGGACAAATTCCTGACAAAATTTATGCCGTCCATGCCCGCGTCCATGCTGTACAAATCGCTGCGCAAAAGCTGTGTCCGCGTAAACGGGAAGCATATTAAGGACGGGGCGTACAAATTAAGCGCCGGCGATGTTTTGAGTCTGTATTTTAAGGACGAATTTTTCCCGAAGGCCGCTAAGATCCCCGATGCGGGATCGGACTTAGACATAGTATATGAGGACAAAAATATCCTTATTATAAATAAGAACGCGGGAACTGTCGTCCACGCGGACGAAAACGGTACGCCGAACACGCTGATAGACTCGGTAAAAGCGTATCTGTACAAATCCGGCGAATATAATCCCGCGGCGGAGCATTCCTTTTCACCCGCGCTGTGCAACCGCCTCGACCGCAACACCGAAGGACTTATCATCGCGGCGAAAAACGCGGCGGCGCTCAGGGCGGTCAATGAAAAAATACGCGCGCGTCAAATCAAAAAAATGTATTTGTGCATAGCGGACGGAATATTTGAAAAAAAATCGGATACGCTTACTTCATATATGAGCCGCAGCAAAAAAAGGTCGTCCGTATCGGACGGCCCTTCGGGATATTCAAAGGAAATAATCACGCGCTATAAAGTTCTGGCGGAGTCGGGAAATCAATCGCTCGCGGAGGTCGAGCTTATGACCGGGCGCACGCATCAGATACGCGCGCAGCTGTCCGCGATAGGCCATCCTCTTTCGGGCGACAAAAAATACGGCTCGAAAACGCCGGGCGGCTATAATTTATGCGCATACAAGCTTATTTTCGATTTCGCGCCGGACGGCACGGGCGGCTGCCCGCTCGATTATATCGCCGGGACCGAGGTTTCGGTCGACGCGGACTTCGCAAAGAAATTCTTTTCGCAGAAATCATAAAGATCCTGCGTGGATGACGGCTTGCCGAGCCGCTTCGCGCAGATTTTCAGCTCCTCGAGACGCTCGGGGAATCCGAACAGCTGATGTATAACGTCACCCATGGTATACGTATCGTTAACCGCCGCGACAGCGCCGTTATTGAGCAAAAACATCAAATTTTTGTCCTCCTGGCCGGGTATGGGGTTCATCGTAATCATGGGCAATCCCTTAGCGAGCGTTTCCGAGGTCGTCAAACCGCCGGGCTTCGATACGATTATGTCGGCGGAATCCATCATAACGTCTATATTATCCATAAACCCGTAGGCGTAAATATCCTTGTGCCACGGGTATTTTTCTATCGCGCGCTTCATGCGTCCGTTCGAGCCGCAGATGCATATGACCTGGAAATCCTCCTCGGATTCGTCTATTTCGATAAGCGGCTTTTTTATGTTTCCGTAACCCATCGAACCCATCATAATAAGAATGGTTTTCTTGTCCTTCAAGCCAAGCTTTTCCCGCGCCTCGGACTGCGGTATTTTCGTTTCAAACTGCTTCCTTATCGGTATGCCCGTCGGCAGTACCTTTTCCGCCGGGATCCCTTTTTTTACCATTTCGTATGTAAGGCGCTCGTCGGGTATTACGTAGTGATCAAGCCTTGTGCTCTCCCAAAACGGGTGAACGGTAAAATCGGTAACAACGCCTATCGTAGGACATGATATTACACCGCGCTCGCTTAAATTCGTCATGACAACGCCCGCGTAGCTGTGCGTGCCTATCACGAGGTCGGGCGAAAACAGCTCCACGTATGAGCGCAGCTTCTGCGAAACAAGCTTTGAAACAAGCGACGCGGGAGAATATTTCCTGTACGGCGTATCCTTTTCCGCCATTGTATCGTAAACCTTGCCGTAAATATCCGACAGATATTTCGTAGACAGCAAATAGCCGTCCTGGATCGTGCTGCCAAGACGCGGGTTTATGTACTCGAAAATGTCAAGCATATCGCACTCATGACCGTGAGCGGAAAATTTTTCGATTATCGCTTTCGCGGTTGAATGGTGTCCGTAGCCCGCCTTTACCGACATCAGTAAAACTCTCAAAAATAACACTCCTTTTTGATTGTTATGACATAAAACATTGTACCACAAACACACAAAGTTTTCAAGACGGAATAACGGGAAATTTTAAGGCGCTTTGGGCGCTGTAAATACGGATTTCGTTTGATTTGGGATTTGATCTCAAAAAAAATTCAAAAATAACGCCGGGAATTATTGACAACAGCGTTTTTTTGTGGTAGTATATTAAATGGTGTCCTATACGCCAAAATGGGATTACCGCCATATCTTACGGGCGATTTCCGCTCTGACACAATATATTATAGCATATTGCCGCAAAAAATACAATAGCTTGTGTGAAAATGAAAAGATATGGTAACAATCTTAACATTAAACGATGAGGTGATTGAAACAATGTTACACGAGGTAGAGGCAGGCAAAAATACCCGGTTAAGCTACGCCAAAATTCAGGAGGCGCTCGAAATGCCCAATCTTATCGAGGTTCAGAAGAACTCGTACAGATGGTTTATCGAGGAAGGCTTAAAGGAGGTATTCCACGACATCTCCCCGATAACCGACCACGCCGGCAAGCTCGTACTGGAATTCTACGACTACACGCTTGACTATAACGCCAAGTACAGCGTCGAGGAATGTAAGGTACGCGACGTGAAGTATGCCGCTCCGTTAAGAGTGTCCGTAAGACTTATAAACGTTGAAACGGGCGAAATTAAGGAGCAGGAGATATTTATGGGCGATTTCCCGCTTATGACGGAGCAGGGAACGTTCATTATAAACGGCGCTGAGCGTGTTATCGTCAGTCAGCTTACGCGTTCGCCGGGAATGTATTATGAGTTCACGCGCGACAAAACGGGTAAGCCGCTTTACGCGTCGACCATTATCCCGTACCGCGGGGCATGGCTCGAATACGAGACTGACTCAAACGACGTTTTCTCCGTACGTATCGACCGTACGAGGAAAATTCCCATGACCGTACTTCTGCGCGCTATGGGACTTGAAACGGACGCGGATATTCTTGAGAAGTTCGGTGAGGATGAAAGGATCATCGCGACGCTTGAAAAGGATGTTTCGACAAACCGCGACGAGGGACTGCTGGAAATTTACAAGCGCCTGCGTCCCGGAGAACCGCTGAACGTCGAGAACGCGGAATCGCTTATCACGAACATGTTTTTCGACCCCAAGCGCTATGACCTGGCGCGCGTGGGACGCTTCAAGTACAACAAGAAGGTCGCTTTGCCCGGACGTATAAACGGCAAGACTCTCGCCGAGGCCGTGGCCGACCCGAGGACCGGTGAAATAATCGCCGAGGCGGGCGCGGAGGTATCCGATGAAATGGCGGATATGATGGACCGCGCCGGAGTCAGCGAGGTTTATCTTCTTATAGAAGGCAAACGCGTTAAGGTGTTCACAAACGATATGATATATCCGCAGGAATATCTTGATTTTGACATTTCCGATTTGATCGGCGAGCTGCATCTTACAAAGGTACGCAGAAGCATACTGATGGACATTATCGAAAACAGCGCGACCCGCGAGGAGGTATGCGAGAGCATACGCTACCGCATTGACGAGCTGTCGCCCAAGCATATTATGATAGAGGATATGTTCGCGTCCATTAACTATCTCATATGTCTCGCGAACGGCGCGGGTTCTGTCGATGATATCGACCATTTGGGCAACCGCCGCTTACGCTGCGTAGGCGAGCTTTTGCAAAACCAGTTCCGTATAGGACTTTCGCGTATGGAAAGAACGGTGCGCGAGAGAATGTCCGTTCAGGAGCTTGAAATTATAACACCATCATCGCTTATAAATATAAGGCCTATAATAGCCGCGATCAACGAGTTCTTCGGTTCATCACAGCTGTCGCAGTTCATGGACCAGCCGAACCCGCTCGCGGAATTGAGACATAAAAGACGTATATCGGCGCTCGGTCCGGGCGGCCTGTCACGTGAGAGAGCTGGTTTCGAGGTCCGCGACGTTCACTATTCGCACTACGGGCGCATGTGTCCGATAGAGACGCCGGAGGGCCCGAACATCGGACTTATCACATCGCTCGCGACCTTCGCGAAAATTAATGAATACGGATTTATCGAGGCTCCGTACCGGCGCGTTGTAAACAGAGACGGAAAGATAGTCGTAACGGACGATATAGTTTACATGACAGCCGATATAGAGGATAAATATATCATAGCGCAGGCCAATGAACCGCTCGCCGAGGACGGAACGTTCCTTGGCAAGCGCGTATCCGCTCGCCGCCGCGATGAAATTTTGGAGGTTTCGCCGAAAAATGTGGATTTCATGGACGTATCGCCCAGGCAGCTTGTATCGGTCGTAACGGCGTGTATCCCGTTCCTTGAAAACGACGACGCAAACCGCGCGCTCATGGGTTCGAACATGCAGTGTCAGGCGGTTCCGCTGCTCACGACCGATTCGCCGATAGTCGGCACGGGTATCGAGTACAAGGTGGCCAAGGACTCCGGCTCGGCGGTATGCGCGAAGGAGGACGGCGTGGTAGAAAAGGTCGCGTCCGACCTTATCGTGATCCGCGGCAAGAGCGGTACGCGCTACGAGCAGCCGCTTATAAAATTCGCGCGTTCGAACCAGAGCACATGCATTAACCAGCGCCCGATCGTAGACGAGGGCGAGGAGGTCAAGGAGGGCGATATCATCGCCGACGGCCCCGCAATGGACAACGGCGAGCTGGCGCTCGGAAAGAATATATTGATAGGCTTCATGACATGGGAGGGCTACAACTACGAGGACGCCGTTCTTATAAGCGAGGAGCTTGTAATGGACGACGTGTTCACGTCGATACACATGGAGGAATACGAATGCGAAGCGCGCGACACGAAGCTTGGCGCGGAGGAAATAACGCGCGATATCCCCAACGTTTCGGAGGAGGCGTTAAAGGATCTTGACGACCGCGGCATTATCCGCGTCGGCGCGGAGGTCCACGCGGGAGATATTCTCGTCGGCAAGGTTACGCCCAAGGGCGAAACGGAGCTGACAGCCGAGGAAAGACTTTTAAGAGCCATATTCGGCGAGAAGGCGCGTGAGGTAAGAGATACCTCGCTTCGCGTACCGCACGGCGAAAACGGTATAATCATTGACGTTAAGTTATTCACAAGAGAAAACGGCGACGAGCTGCCGCCGGGCGTAAATCAGGTGGTGCGCTGCCATATCGCGCAGAAGCGTAAGATCAGCGTCGGAGACAAGATGGCGGGACGTCACGGTAACAAGGGCGTTGTGTCAAGAGTTCTGCCGAAGGAGGATATGCCGTTCCTGGAGGACGGAACACCCTTGCAGATAGTGTTAAACCCATTGGGCGTGCCGTCGCGAATGAATATAGGACAGGTGCTTGAAATGCATTTGGGCTACGCTTACCGCTGTCTGTCATTAAAGACGCGCGAGGAGCTTGAAAGCATGATAATCGACGAGGATTTCAAGAGAGAATTTCTGTCGGCATACGATCACAAGCGTCCCGGCCGTTTTGTAAAAATCGCCACGCCGGTATTCGACGGCGCGGAGGACGAGGATATAAAGCTGGCGTTTAGGGAGGCGGATTTGAAGGATACCTTTAAATCGACAGTATACGACGGACGTACCGGCGAGAAGTTCGACAACGACGTTACCGTGGGCATAATGTATTACTTAAAGCTTCACCATCTCGTTGACGATAAGATACACGCGCGTTCGACAGGCCCGTACTCACTCGTAACGCAGCAGCCTCTGGGCGGTAAAGCGCAGTTTGGCGGACAGCGTTTCGGTGAAATGGAGGTATGGGCGCTCGAGGCCTACGGCGCGGCATACACATTACAGGAAATATTAACGGTTAAATCAGACGATATCGTAGGACGTGTAAAAACCTACGAAGCGATAGTAAAGGGTGAAAATATCCCGAGATCGGGAGTTCCGGAATCGTTTAAGGTATTGGTCAAGGAGCTGCAGTCTCTTGCGCTGGATATAAAAATCCTCGACCATGATATGCAGGAAATCGACCTTGACGCGTCGTTCGACGACGACGATACCGTTCCCGCCGAGGATATCCGTTCGACTATGGAGGAAGGCGACGGCATAGTGGATTCGCTCACGGAGGACAACATCGGCGACGCGGATATGGTTCTTGACGATGAGGATCTCGATGATGAGGATTTCGACGACGAGGATTTCGGCGATGAGCTGGATGACATCAGCGGCGAGGACGACTATGAAGACGACGAATACAGCGAAGAATAATTCGAATTTGATTTAATTGGAGGTTTTAGAAGATGTTAGAGTTTAACAGCTTTGAAGCAATAAAAATCGGTCTCGCTTCTCCCGAAACCATAAAAGAATGGTCGCACGGCGAGGTTACGAAGCCGGAAACTATAAACTACCGCACCTTAAAGCCGGAAAAGGACGGTCTTTTCTGCGAACGCATCTTCGGTCCTACAAAGGACTGGGAATGCCATTGCGGTAAGTATAAAAAGATACGCTTTAAAGGCAAAATTTGCGAACGCTGCGGCGTCGAGGTAACAAAATCAAAGGTACGCCGCGAGAGAATGGGACATATCTCACTCGCGACTCCCGTTTCGCATATCTGGTACTTCAAGGGCGTCCCCTCATCGATGGGGCTTATGCTTGACCTTTCGCCGAGACAGCTTGAACGAGTGCTGTATTTCGCGTCGTATATCGTAACCAACCCCGGCAAAACGACGCTCGAGCAGAATCAGATCCTGTCCGAATCAGAATACCGCGACGCGCGCGACAAGTTCGGCGATAAGTTCACCGCCGGCATGGGCGCGGAAGCGATCTTGGAACTCCTATCGAATATTGATCTCGACGAATTGGGCGATTCGCTCAAGGAGGAGCTTGAGGCTTCAACCGGGCAGAAAAAGGCGAGAATTATAAAACGGCTTGAAATAGTCGAGGCGTTCCGCTCGTCCGGAAACCGCCCCGAATGGATGATTTTAACGGAAGTTCCGGTTATTCCGCCGGAGCTGAGGCCCATGGTACAGCTTGACGGCGGCCGTTTCGCGACGTCGGATCTGAACGATCTGTACCGCCGCGTTATTAACAGAAATAACCGATTAAAGCGTCTGCTTGAGCTGGGCGCGCCGGATATTATTATCCGCAACGAGAAGCGCATGCTGCAGGAGGCGGTGGACGCGCTTATTAACAACGGCCGCCGCGGCAGAACCGTTACCGGCCCGGGGAACCGCGCGTTGAAATCGCTCTCAGATATGTTAAAGGGTAAGCAGGGACGTTTCCGTCAGAACCTTTTAGGTAAGCGTGTCGATTATTCGGGACGTTCGGTTATCGTCGTCGGTCCGGAAATGAAGATTTATCAGTGCGGCGTGCCCAAGGAAATGGCGATCGAGCTGTTCAAGCCGTTCGTTATGAAGGAGCTTGTAGCGCGCGGGCTGGCGCATAATATAAAAAGCGCGAAGCGCATGGTAGAGCGTGCGCGTCCGGAGGTATGGGACGTTCTTGAAGAGGTTATAAAGGAGCATCCGGTACTCTTAAACCGCGCTCCCACGCTGCACAGACTCGGTATTCAGGCGTTTGAGCCGAGACTTGTGGAGGGACACGCTTTAAAGCTCCACCCGCTTGTATGTACCGCGTACAACGCCGATTTCGACGGCGACCAGATGGCTATACACGTTCCCCTGTCGCCCGAGGCGCAGGCGGAGGCGCGTTTCCTCATGCTGTCGGCAAACAACCTGTTAAAGCCGCAGGACGGTAATCCCGTTACCGTGCCGACGCAGGATATGATTCTCGGGTCGTTCTATCTGACGGTTCAGAAGGAGCACTATGACAGAATCATTGACGCTCTGCTCTCAGATGAGCAGAAGTACAATTACCTGTGCGAAAAGCTTGAAACGATGGAGCAGGAGGACAGCTTTACATTTGTTGACGAGAATGAGCCGATAAAAAGCTTTACCGATTTAAAGAGCGCGCTCTTATATCTCAGAGAGCTTGACGAGGTCAAGATCAACGAGACGACGATAAAGGTCAACCCCATCACGCTCGTACTGCCCAACAGAACCCTCCAGATCTCGGCCGACAAGCTTATCGGCGAGGCGAAGGCGCTTGTTATAAAGACGTATTCATCGCCCGAGGAAGCGCTCTTGGCATACGATAATCATGAAGCGACACTGCATGAATATATAAAGGTGCTTGTTACAAAGACGATAAACGGTGAAAAGCGTTCCAAAATCGTCACAACAACCGCGGGGCGTATTATATTCAATAATAATATCCCGCAGGATATCGGTTTTGTTGACAGGACCGATCCTGAGCACGCGCTCGATTATGAGATCGACTTCATCGTAAAGAGCGACCAGCTCAAAAAGATCATCGACCGCTGCATACGCGAGCACGGTACGTCAAAAACGGCGGAGGTACTTGATAAAATCAAGGCCACCGGCTATAAATACTCAACAATCGGCGCGCTGACCGTTTCCGTTTCGGATATCGTAGTGCCGGAGAAGAAGAAGGAGATCCTCGCCGACACGGAGAAAAAAGTCGAGGAGATCATGGACACATATAACATGGGTCTGTTGACAAACGACGAGCGTTATAAGCAGGTTATCGCAATCTGGCGTAAGGCGTCGGAGGACGTAACGGCCGCGATGATGGAGCATTTCGGCGAATTTAACCCGATAAACATGATGGCGGTTTCCGGTGCGCGAGGCTCGGTAAACCAGATCCGTCAGCTTGCCGCGATGCGCGGACTTATGGCGGATACGCAGGGACGTACCGTTGAAATTCCCATACGCGCGAACTTCCGCGAGGGCCTTAACGTTCTGGAATACTTCGTATCGTCGCACGGCGCGAGAAAGGGTCTTACCGATACGGCGCTAAGAACCGCCGACTCGGGTTACCTGACACGCCGTCTTGTCGATGTATCACAGGATGTTATCGTGCGTGAGATCGACTGCGGGACCTCGGATTACGAAGAGGTCGTTGAAATTACGGACGGCAAGGAAAGCATTGAGCCGCTTTACGACAGAATTGTCGGAAGAACGGCGAGAGAGGATATAATCCATCCCGAAACGGGCGAGGTCCTCGCTCCGGGCGGCGCGCTTATAACCGATATCCAGGCGAATAAAATTGTCGCGGCGGGAATTAAAAAGGTTAAAATCCGTTCCGTGCTCACCTGTCATTCGAGAGTCGGCGTATGCGCGAAATGCTACGGCATAAACCTCGCGACAGGCGATCTTGTAAATGTAGGAGAAGCGGTGGGAATTATCGCGGCACAGTCGATAGGCGAGCCGGGTACTCAGCTTACGATGCGTAACTTCCATGCCGGCGGCGTTGCGGGCAGTAACGATATTACTCAGGGTCTTCCGCGTATCGAGGAGCTTTTCGAGGCGAGAAAGCCTAAGGGTCTTGCGATTATTTCCGAGATCGCGGGTAAGGTAACGGTAACAGAATCGAAGAGAAAGCGCGATGTGACCGTTCAGAACGACGAGACGGGCGAGGCGAAAACGTACACCATCCCCTACGGCTCGTCGATCAAGGTACACGACGGCGACGTTATCCCCAAGGGCGGCGAACTGACCGTCGGTTCGGTTAACCCGAACGATATTCTGACCATTAACGGCGCTCACGCCGTTCAGGTGTATATAACGCGCGAGATTCAAAGAACCTACCGTATGCAGGGCATTGACATCAACGACAAGCACGTTGAGGTTATTACGCGCCAAATGCTTAGGAAGGTACGCGTTGAGGACGCGGGCGATACCGATTTGCTGATAGGCTCGCTCGTGGATAAGTTCGAGCTTGAGGACGCGAACGAACGCATAAAGGCGGCGGGCAAGGAGCATCCTGCGACCGCGTCCCCGGTGCTTTTGGGTATTACAAAAGCGTCCCTGGCGACCGATTCGTTCCTGTCGGCGGCGTCGTTCCAGGAAACGACAAAGGTTCTTACCGAAGCCGCGATAAAGGGTAAAATTGACCCGCTTCACGGCATTAAGGAGAACGTTATCATCGGCAAGCTTATCCCCGCCGGTACGGGCATGAGCATATACAAGGATATAAATATCACTATAGACGGTCAGGAAATCCCGGCTGATGAAATTAAATAACATAAAAAGGGAACGGCAAAGCCGTTCCCTTTTAGACCATCGACAAATTGGCCGGACCGCGCATGAATCATAGAATATTAACCAATTAAATTTATATATTTGTTAAAAATAACAGCGCCATCATACTTGCAAATGGCGCTGTTATGCACTTTTCACGAAAACGAGCCTTAACGTACCATCGTACGCCTACAGACTCGTTTTCGTGAAATCCAGCCTAATTTGTCGCAGTCTCCTCAGCGTGTAGACGTTTGTCTACACGCTGAGGAACGGCAAAGCCGTTCCCTTTTTGTTGTCTGAAAATGCGCGGGCCGTTCAATCGGTTTCCCGGTTATTCGCCCACATATTCCACTTCCATATCCGCCGGAACGGTTACTCCGAGCGAATCTGCGGTCGCCTTGTTAACGGTTGTGATCGTCGCTTCGACCGCCTGCGCGGGAACTTCGGAAACAGCCTTGCCGTTTAATATTTCAGCCGCCATATCGGCAGAAATCGCGCCTATTTCCGTATCGGAAATCGCGATTGACGCTAACGCGCCGCTCGCGGGCATTACGGCAGATGAACCGTAAACCGGCTTTTTCGCCGCCGCTGCCGCTTCTACCACAACCGGCATAGCGTCCTGTATGGTCGCGTCGTTGGGAATGAACAAAGCGTCGCACTCCGACAGCAGCGACTGCGCCGCCTGCTGAACATCGGCTGAGGACGATACTGTTTTTTCAACATATTTTATACCCGCGCCGTCAAGATACTCCTTCGCCAGCTCGCATGTCGAAACGGAGTTGGGCTGAGCCTCGGTATAGAGCATACCGTATGTCTGAATACCCGGCGTTAATGCCTCGGCAGTCGTGAATATCTTTTCTACCGGAATCGGGTTCTGCGTACCTGTCGAATTTTTATCCGGCGCGTCCATTGATGTAAGAACCTGCGCGCCTACGGGGTCTGAAACCGCGATAAATACATTCGGGATGTCCGTGCCGGCCGAAACAACCGCCTGCGTAGCCGGAGTCGCGACCGTAGCGATAAGGTCAACACCCTCGTCTACAGCGTTCTGCACATATGTTTGCAGCGTTGTCGCGTCGCCCTGCGCGTTCATTTCCTCAAATTCAACATTTACGCCGCTTTCAATCAGCCGCGCCTTAAATCCCTCGCGCATGTCCGTAAAAGCACCGTTGTCGATCTGCTGAATGATCGCGACCTTTTTCACCTCACCGTCCGGCGCGGCAGTCGAACCGCTGTCCGGCGTCTGCCCGGAGCAGCCCGCGAATCCGGCCGTCATCGCAATTGTCATAGCGCATACTAAAATCCTTCTTACTGTGTCTTTTCTCATTTTTTTGTTCTCCTTCTCTTCTCATCTTTTTTCGGCTTGAATAACCGATTTATTGTATTCCTCGAGGTATAAAAACGCTTCTTCGACCATTTGAACCGTTACCTCATACGGGTAATGCCTTATGTCGGATAACGTTACAAGCCCCGGAAGTACCGACTTGAATTGCTCCTCCGTTATGCCTACGTCAAAAATCGATGTGGGCAGTCCGGTAACACGGTTAAATTTATACACGCGTTCAAATTCGTCAAGCTGCTTATCCGCGATAAGCAGTATCAGAACACCCAGCGCAACAACCTCACCGTGAAGATGCTTTTCCTCGATCACGGGGAACCGCGTAAGCGCGTAAAAGACTGCGTGAGCGAGTCCGCTGTTATAATCGGGCGTATGGTCGCGCGTTACAAATATAGATACCATAGCCGTTGTTACGGTTATGGCGAGCACGACCTGCCGCAGCTCATGTGAATTTACGTGCCGCCTGTTGTCCTCAAGCGCGCGCCGGCCGTATTCAAATATCGGCTTCGCGCACATCCCGCTCATTTCGACGCCCAGCGCCGTAAAATGCTCCAATTTATCACCGCGCGCCGATACCGTCGCCTCGTAGAATTTCGCATACGTATCACCCATGCCGGCCCACATATACTGTACCGGGCTTTGGCATATGATTTCCGTGTTTATAAACGCGTGCACGGGCGGCTTTGAAAAAAAGTGCGGCTCGACAAACACGCCCTCGGACGTATACATTATCGAAACGCTTGTGCAGCATGAGCAATTTGACGCAATGGTTGGAAATGTGAATACAGGCTTATTTAAAAGCTCACCCACACATTTTGCGGTATCGGTAGCCTTACCCCCGCCGACCGCGAAAATCATGTCCGCTTTAGCGATTGTTTTGTTCGCCGCGACAGTGTTAACGTTTCCGTAGCTGCATTCTCCGCCGAACCATACATAATCGAGTATTTTTATCGTTTGGCCCTCCGCCTCGTCAAGATACGGCTTCGCCGCCTCCATCGCGCGGCGTCCGCCGAGCACGACCGCAGTTTTACCGTATTGCCGGCATATTTCACCCACTGCCTCATACGCGCTCGGGCCTATCGTGTACGACGGCAAAAACATCGAATAATTATCCATGGCAAAATCCTCCTCCGATGTTGTCCTATTCCCTTATTATACAGTCTGTTTTATAAATTGTCAAGCATTCCCCGCGGCGTGGCACGGAAATCAATTTTACAAAGTAGAAGAAGTATGGTATAATAGAGACATGAAGAACGGAATAACTGAGTACTATG
>CANQYQ010000009.1 GCA_947628155.1 uncultured Clostridia bacterium | reverse complement strand
CGACGGCAACGTCGCCTCCGAGATGACGCTCGGCGAGGCCATCGTCCGCGGCATTCTCGCCGCACCGAAGTACGTCACGACAGTTTACTCCTACAAAAAAGACTTGGAGCGATTTGCGCAGCGCGCGAGGAGACTGCGCGGCAAGAAACAGCGTGACAAAGCGGAGCAGTATCTCGAAGCGCTGCGCCGTGCGCTCGAAATGGCGGACGGTCTTGACGTTATCTTCGACAAGCATATGACCGACCGGACAGGCAAATACATCATCTTCTGTGCCAACAAAGAGCACATGGATGAGATGATGGAGAAAACCGGCGAGTGGTTCCGCAGGGTTGACGAGCATCCGCACGTTTATTCGGTATATTCCGACAACCCCGGTGCGAACAAATCGTTCGCGGATTTCAAAGCGGACAATGACGACACTCATCTGCGCCTGCTTTACTGCATCGACGCGCTCAACGAGGGCATACACGTCGAGAACGTCAGCGGCGTGATCCTGCTTCGCCCGACGATTTCCCCCATTATATATAAGCAGCAGATTGGCCGCGCGCTCTCGGCGAGCAAGTCTAAGGAGCCGGTCATATTCGACATCGTCAACAACATTGCGGGACTTTACAGCATCGACTCTATCGAGGACGAGATGCAGGAGGTCGTTCAGTATTATCAGTTTCTCGGCGAATCGCGCTACATCGTCAACGACCGCTTCCGCGTCATCGACGCGGTCGAGGACTGCCGCCTTCTGTTCGACGAGCTCGAGGGCACGCTGTCAGCGTCATGGGATTTTATGTACGCCGAGGCGAAAGCGTATTACGAGGAAAACGGCGATCTTCTCCCAACGCAGAGCTACGTTACCGAAAACGGCGCGAAGTTAGGGCAGTGGCTCGTCACGCAGAGGATAAATTACAGGAACAAGAGCGGCATCTCGCAGGCCCGCATAGATAAGCTGAACGAAATCGGCATGAACTGGCGGACGATACACGAACGTCAGTGGAATGAGGGCTTCGCTCTTGCGCAGTCGTATCACAACGAACACGGAAATTTGGAGACATCCCCCGAAATGCCCGGAAAGCTGTCGGACTGGCTCGTGCGCCAGCGGCAAAAGCAGCGCGAGGGCAAGCTCACGGATGAGCAGTTTGAGAAGCTGTCCGCACTCGGCATGACGTGGGAGTTCGAGGATTCATGGGAGCGGAAGTTTGAGCTTGCGAAAGAGTATTATGCACAGCACGGTGATCTCGACATTCCCGCGACATACAAGACCGACGACGGGACACGCCTCGGAGCATGGTATCGCGGCGTTCGCAATCAATACAGCAACGGCACGCTGACAGATGAACGTCGGCAAAAGCTCGAATCGATCGGCGCGCAGTGGGAGTCCGTACAGGCACGCAACTGGATGCAGTATTATGCGCTTGCAAAGAGATATTACGAAGAACACGGCGACCTCAACGTCAACGTGAACTATACGACGCCGGACGGTGTAAAGCTTGGCGTGTGGATCTCCGGGCAGCGGCAAAACAAGAAAAAGGGCGCTCACATCACAGATGAACAGATACGCTTGCTCGACGAAATAGGCATGAGCTGGCAGCGATCCGCAAGCAAATGGGACGCAGCGTTCGAGTACGCGCAGGCATACTATGACGAGCACGGCGCGCTCGATGTTCCGGCAGAATACAAGACCGACGACGGATTTGCGCTCGGTACATGGGTAGCATCGCAGCGCGGCAAGTACGCGGCGGGCAAACTGAAACCGACGCAAATCAAACGTCTTGAATCGATCGGCATGTCATGGGATGTATCAGAGAAGCAATGGCAGCGCGGATACGAACACGCGAAGTCGTATTTTGACAAAAACGGCGACCTTGACGCGAGCGGTCAGTATGTGTCCGAGGACGGGTACAGGCTCGGCGTATGGATCGCGAATCAGCGGACGAAGTACAGGACAAATGCTCTGACTGATGAACAGCGAGGGCTTCTAGATAAACTCGGCATGCGTTGGCAGGTTTTGCGCGACAAGTGGCAGATGGGGTATGAGCACGCGAAAGCATATTTCAAACTGTATGGTGATTTGAACGTACCGAAAAAATATGTCTGTGAGGACGGCTTTACGCTGAACAACTGGATATTATCGCAGAGGCGCGCGTACAAGGACGGAAAACTGTCGGAGGAAAGAGCCCAGCTTTTACGTCAGATCGGCATGGTTTGGAACACGAACACGGACAAGTGGAACCGCGGCTACGATTACGCGCAGACATACTGCACGCGCGGCGGCTCTATCCCGATACCGCAGACATATGTGACCGGCGACGGCTATCCGCTCGGTGAGTGGATGCGTTCGCAGGAACGCCGTTTCCGCCGCGGCGTGCTAGAGAGCGACAAGGTAAAACGGCTCGCCGATATCGGCGTCGTGTTCGGAAGATAGGATAAATAAAAAGGTAATTATTAAAATGCTTCTCTTTTAGAGGGAACGGGACGACTCCCGCTCCACTTGAAAAAAGCAGAATGATTTCATGTGAGAGAAGAAGTACAGATAATGAGTTTAAAAGAGCAGACTGTCGATTTTGAGACAGACGATTTAGCTGTGCAATTAGATGAAGCGACGGCACAGTATGACGGGGCAGGTCAGCAGAAATATGCCGTTGCTCCGTCAGAGGGGCATATCGCGGTAAAGCGCAAGCCCGTATATGATTTCATAAAGCGGGCGTTCGATATATTTGTCGCGCTTATGTGCCTGACGGTGGGCTTGCCCGTATATTTGATACTCATTCTTGCCATCGTGATAGACGACCCCGGCAACCCGTTCTTCATTCAAGAAAGAGTAGGCCTTAACGGACGCACGTTTCATATGCTCAAGCTGAGAACGATGTATCGTGACGCTGAAAAGCTGAAACCGGAACTTATGGCTGAGAACGAATACGACTGCGTCCACTTCAAGATGAAGAACGACCCGAGAATAACGAGAGTAGGCAGATTCTTACGGCGAACGTCGCTCGACGAGATACCGCAGGCAATCAATTTATTGACCGGCACGATGTCTGTTATAGGACCTCGTCCTTTTATCCCGTCTGAGCAGGCGCAATTGCCTGATGACAGGCTTTGTGTCAAGCCAGGGCTTTCTTGCTATTGGCAGATAACGGACACTACAAAAATGGGATATGATGAACAGATCGAGCTCGATTACAAATACATACGAGAGCGCGGCATTGCGACGGATTTGAAGATTATTTTGAAGACGATAATGCATATTTTCAAGGGATGGAATTGCTGAAACGAAAGACCCAAAGGAGAAGCAATAGTGAATTGCTTTGAAACATATAATTTTTGGAAAACAGACGCTTTATTCGACGCACAAACGCGTGCCGAGCTTGCCTCACTTGACGCCGCACGCGATGCGGTGGAGATCGAGGACCGCTTCTACTGTGATCTCGAATTCGGCACGGGCGGGCTGCGCGGCGTTATGGGTGCGGGGACGAACCGCATGAACAAATACACGGTCGGGAAGGCAACGCGCGGACTCGGCAAATATCTTATCGACACGTTCGGCGCGGACGCGTGCCGAACTCGCGGCGTCGTTGTCGGCTACGACACGCGAAACAACAGCAAGGATTTCGCCGACGTGACCGCATCGGTTTTAAGCGGTATGGGCATACGCGTCCGCGTTCACTCGGACGCGAGGCCAACGCCGCAGCTGAGCTTCTCGGTCAAATATTTCGGTGCTGTCGCCGGTGTCGTCATAACGGCGTCGCACAATCCGAAGGAGTACAACGGCTACAAGGTCTATGACGAATACGGCTGCCAGCTCGTGCCGGATAAGGCGGAACGAGTCATCGCGTATGTGAACGGCGTCGAAGATTACAGAGATATTGACTTTGAGGGCAGTAATGACCTTATAGAGGCCGTCGACGTTACAGACGAATTTGTGAACGCAGTCCTCAAACAGAGTCGATACTGCAACGCGGCAGCAAAAGCCGACCTGCGTGTCATATATACCCCGCTTCACGGGACGGGAAACGTCCCCGTGTCAACGGTACTTGCACGCGACGGATTTGTGAATGTCGCAAAAGTCGCAGCGCAATCAGTCCCGGACGGCGATTTTTCTACGGTGCAGTCTCCTAATCCGGAGGACAGGCGCGCACTTCTGATGGGAATCGCACAGGCAGAAGAAACAGGCGCAGACATCGTGCTCGGCACGGACCCCGACTGCGACAGAGTCGGCGTTGCCGTGAAAACGGCAGACAGGTACAAGCTCCTGACCGGAAATCAGACCGGAGCGCTTTTGATGGATTTCGTCCTATCGCATACGGATATGGGCGCGTACCGTCATCCCGCAGTCGTCAAAACGGTCGTGACATCGGAGCTTGGAGCAAAAATCGCGAAAAAACACGGGATTATGGTGTTTTCAACTCTAACGGGCTTCAAATATATAGGCGAAAAGATAACACAGTTCGAAGAGGCAAAGTTGACGGGCGACGAAGCACGCGACTACGATTTCCTTTTCGGCTACGAGGAATCATACGGTTATCTCGCAGGTACGCACGCGAGAGACAAGGACGCCGCCGTCGCGTCCTTGCTGATATGCGAGATGGCGGCGGAGGCTAAGGCGGCGGGCAGGACGCTCTGCGACAAAATGGACGAGCTGTACTGCGAATACGGCTATTATCTTGACGCGCTCGACAGCTTCACACTCAAGGGCGCGGACGGAGCCGAACGCATAAAGTCAATGATGAAGAACCTTCGCGGAGGCAAGTCACCGTTTGAGAATACAAAGATCGTGACTGATTACAGTGTGCCGGTTCCGGCGGAGCCGGGCTTCGGCGTGCTGCCGACGTCGAACGTCCTCAAATACACGCTCGACGGTGGCTCGTGGGTGTCTGTAAGACCGTCAGGCACCGAGCCGAAGATAAAGATATATTACAGCATTAAGGACGAAGACCGCGCGGCTGCCGAGAGAAAACTCGAAGAAATACGCAGCACTGTCAAGAAAACACTCGGATTAGAATGAGAGAATATGAAAATGAACATCATTTTGCTTTCGGGAGGAAGCAGCAAGCGCCTGTGGCCTCTCTCAAACGATATACGCAGCAAGCAGTTCATAAAGCTGTTTAAAAAAGGCGACGAATACGAATCTATGGTGCAGCGTGTGATGCCAAACAATAAAGACTTAAAAAACGCCATTAAGGGAGAAGATTGTTGATGAGTGAGATAATAGACATTAAAGCTAAGGAACGCAATATTACCATAGACCTTTTGAAATTTGCTGCAATTATTCTTGTAGTCGTCGGTCATATAATGGTTTCTCTATATCCTGAAAATTGCGATGATAAGCTTTTATTCAAGATTTGTTATTCATTTCACATGCCCCTGTTTATTTTCATCGGGGGGGGTTAACAGCATTTAAAACCGATAAGAAGCTTTCGCAATTTAAATGGATAATTAAATGCTTTAAAAGACTGATGATTCCGTATGTTATTTGGAGCATTGTTTATTGTTTGCTTGACGGACGCATTGATTTTTTCAACGCTTTGTTTATAGAACCTATACTGTGGTATTTGATCAATCTTTTTATCTGCGATTCGGTCCTCTTTATATCAGTCCACGCTAAAAAGATGAAATACTTAATATTGGCAGGAGCTTGCATTTTATTCCTTGCATTATACGGGCTGTTCAGAGAAAACAATTTGGTAATTAAAAACATAGCGATGTTTTTCCCGTTTTATCTTGCAGGACATATAATATTCCGTTCAAAAGATAAGGCGTGGATGTCGTTTTTGAAAAAGCACTTATGGCTTGGCGCGCTGCTTTATCCCGTGTCGATGGTGTTTTTTACATACAGACAGTACGACTTAGTTATATCGAAAGTACAAAGTGCGCTCGGTATTTCATCATTTGGAGGATTAATTCATATCGCGGCACTGTTTTATAATCATGTTGTTGTTGCGGCATTCGGAATAATGTTCGCATGGTTTATAGCTGATGTTCTTTCGCGGTTGGATTTTTTGAAAAAACCCGTAAAAATAGCAGCATATATCGGTCAATACACCATGTTTATATATATCCTTGAAGGAATGACGTCATTTTTTATCAATGGTAATTTTATGAATAATATGCTGATCAGCGGGCTAGGACTGCTTTTTATCAGATTAGCGTTTCCTCTTTTGGCGGCATATTTACTTTCTTATATTCCTAAAGTGAGAGATATTTTATTTGGTCAATAAGCAGAAAAAGAAAGGAATGATAGTTTGAACCTCATTCTACTTTCCGGCGGATCCGGTACACGACTATGGCCGTTGTCTAACGAGATTCGCTCGAAACAGTTTATAAAGTTATTTAAAACCGGCCGCGTGGACGAGCCCTATGAGTCAATGGTTCAGCGGGTCTACCGTCAGATCACAACTGTCTCGCCGATGGCTTCGGTCACGATTGCAACATCGAAGTCGCAGGTTTCTGCAATCAAGAATCAGCTTGGAGAGAAGGTCTCGATATGTGTCGAGCCTTGCCGCCGCGACACGTTTCCGGCGATAGTGCTTGCCGCCGCGTATCTGCATGACGAGCTCGGGGTAGACGCGAACGAATCCGTCGTTGTATGTCCTGTCGACCCGTATGTGGACAATACATATTACGAGGCTGTCAAACGTCTTCAGGAGTTGGCTGAGCTTGGGGACGCGAACATAACGCTGATGGGCGTTGAGCCGACATATCCAAGCGAAAAGTACGGGTACATAATACCCGAGAGCGGGGAGAAAGTCAGCAGGGTGCGCGAGTTCAAGGAGAAGCCCGATGCCGAGATCGCGAAAAAGTATATAGAGCAAAACGCCCTTTGGAATGCAGGAATATTTGCGTTCAAGCTTGACTACCTCCTGAAAAAGGCGCACGGAATGATAGCATTCGATGATTACCGTGACCTTTTCGGTAAGTACGATTCGCTCGAAAAGATTAGCTTTGACTATGCGGTGGTCGAGAAGGAGCCGTCTATACAGGTGTTGCGCTACGGCGGTTCATGGAAGGATGTCGGTACTTGGAACATGATGGCTGAGGTCATGGCGGACACCGCAAAGGGCAACGTTATTCTCGACGAAACCTGCGAGAACACGAACGTAATAAACGAGCTTAATATACCGATACTTTGTATAGGCTGTAACGACATGATAATTGCCGCGAGCGGCGACGGCATCTTGATATCGGATAAAGAACGCAGTGCGTCAATGAAGCCGTATGTTGAAAAGATCGAGACAGAGGCGATGTACGCCGAGAAATCCTGGGGAACTTACACAGTCATAGATGTGCAGCCCGGTTCAATGACTGTCAAGGTATCTATGCGTGCGGGGCAGCGCATGAGCTACCATATGCACAATTACCGTGAGGAGGTCTGGACGGTCGTTTCGGGTGAAGGCAAAGCGATAGTAGACGGAATGGAGCAGATACTTCGCGCAGGCGACGTAATAACGATTGCCGCAGGATGCAAGCATACCGTAGATGCCATTACCGCGCTCGACATCGTTGAGGTGCAGCTCGGAGACGAGATAAGCGTCAGCGACAAGATCAAATTTGATCCGGAGCGGAGCTGATGGAAATAATCAAGCTGTCACCGGCGGGAAAAGATTACCTTTGGGGCGGCACACGACTGAAAGACGAGTACGGCAAAAACATAGATATGACGCCGCTCGCCGAGACGTGGGAGTGTTCGGTGCATACGGACGGTCAAAGCACTGTTGCGAACGGCACGTTCAAAGGCATGACGCTCGCGGACGTTTTGCGTGAGCATCCCGAGTATCTCGGTACAAAATTTAATAACGGCAAACTGCCTGTTATGGTGAAGCTTATCGACGCGAAGAATGACCTGTCTGTGCAGGTACATCCCGACGATGACTATGCTCGTGAACATGAGCAGGATAGCGGCAAAACAGAGATGTGGTATGTGCTTGATGCAGATGACGGCGCGAGTCTTATTTACGGGTTTAGGCATAAAGTCAACGAGAAGATACTTCGAAACGCGGTTAGAACGAAAACTCTTGACAAGCATTTGCAAAAGGTCAAGGTACACAGGGGCGATATGTATTATGTCCCGGCAGGGACGGTACACGGCGTCGGCAAGGGCATACTCCTGGCGGAGGTTCAGGAGAGTTCAAATGTGACCTATCGCGTCTACGATTATGACCGAGTTGACAAGGACGGAAAAAAGCGCGAACTCCATCTTGACAAGGCTGTCGAGGTCATGAATATGAATCCGTCGCCCGATGTGAAGCAGATACCTCGGACGGTAAGATATTATCCTGGCGCTTCGCGCGAGCTATTGTGCAGATGCAGATACTTCGAGGTCGAACGCATACAAATCACGAAATGCTATTCTTTTCCGGTAAGAGACGAATCGTTTCAAATCCTGATGTGCCTTGACGGTTACGGTCATATAGATGTAATTGACAATGCAGGACAGAAGCCCTTGCGTTTTATCAAAGGTGAAACAATGTTTATTCCTGCCGGAATAGGTAAATGCTTGGCGGTGGGCGATGCGGAATTGTTAAAGGTGAGATGCTAAAAAATAGAGGACAAAAACAACGGAAGGGTTTTAACACATGAAAAAAGCACTCATAACAGGTATAACGGGACAGGACGGCTCCTATCTTGCGGAACTTCTGCTAGAGAAGGGCTATGAGGTACACGGCATAATCCGCCGTGCGTCCGTTTCAACGACCGCACGCATTGATCACATATTGGACAAACTCATCATACACGAGGGGGATCTTTCCGATTCTTCGAGTATCACAAAGATAGTGCTTCGGGTGAAGCCGGACGAAATATACAACCTTGCTGCTCAGTCACATGTTCAGGTATCGTTCGACGCGGCAGAGTATACAGGCGATGTCGACGCGCTCGGCGTTTTGCGGATACTTGAAGCTGTGCATACGGCGAGACTCGACAAGACATGCCGCATATATCAGGCATCAACATCGGAGCTTTACGGAAAGGTCGAGGAGTGTCCGCAGAACGAAAACACGCCGTTCCATCCGTACAGTCCTTACGCGGTAGCGAAGCAGTACGGGTTCTGGATTATAAAGGAATACAGAGATGCATACGGAATGTTCGCATGCAACGGGATTCTGTTCAACCATGAATCTGAGCGTAGAGGAGACAACTTTGTAACTCGCAAGATTACACTTGCCGCTGGAAGAATAGCATGCGGACTTCAGGATCATCTAGAACTCGGAAATCTTGATTCTCTCCGTGATTGGGGATATGCGAAGGATTATGTCGAGTGCATGTGGCTGATACTACAACAGGACGAGCCGGACGATTACGTTATAGCGACCGGCGTTCAGCATACGGTCAGAGAGTTTACGGAGCTTGCTTTCAAGCATGTAGGCATAGAACTCAGATGGGAAGGCAGTGGACTTGATGAAAAGGGATACGACAAAAAGACGGACAAAATGATCGTGTGCGTGAATCCTCAGTGGTTCAGACCGACAGATGTTGTAAATCTCTTGGGCGACCCGACAAAGGCAAAGACAAAGCTCGGGTGGAATCCCCAAAAGACGAGCTATGAGGAGCTTTGTGCGCTGATGGCAAAACACGACCTTGAACTTGCCAAAAAGGAAGCCGGAATAAAGTGATGAAAGTCCTGATATTCGGCGTCTCTGGATTTGTCGGACCGTATCTCGCGAGAGAATTTATGGAACACGGATATGATGTTGTCGGAACCGACATAAAAGAAACGGGCGCCATCCCGTTTATGAGTGCGAATATTTTGGATGCCGGCTCGGTGGAACGCGTTATCAGAGAAACTGTTCCCGACATGGTGGTGAACCTCGCTGCGATAAGCAGCGTTGGGCAGTCATGGAGCATACCGCAGACGACTGTTTCCGTGAATGTCATAGGCGCGCTGAACATCTTAGAAGCGGCAAGGCATCTTGAGAAAAAGCCGAAAATACTGTTTGTCGGTTCGAGCGAGGAATATGAAGCTTCAAACAAGCCGATCAACGAGAAAAACCCCCTCAACGCGAACAATCCCTACGGCATCTCAAAGATGGCACAGGAGAGATTTGCAGAAGTTTACAGGGAACGCTTCAACATGAAGATATACTGTGTAAGACCGTTCAATCATACCGGTCCTGGCCAGTCGGACAGTTTCGTGCTGCCAAGCTTCTGCAAGCAGGTCGCCGAAATAGAAAAGTCGGGCAAGCCGGGCGTCATAAAGGTCGGAAATCTCTCGGCAAGGCGCGATTTCAGCCATGTGAAGGATATCGTGAGGGCATATCGAATGATACTCGAAAGTGACGACTGCGAGACTGTCTACAACGTCGGCTCCGGAATGGCACACAGCCTTCGCGATATACTCGAATATATTCTCAAATTCAGTAGGCAGGAGATAAAAGTCGAGATCGATCCCGCAAGGTTCAGACCGGTAGACACGCCCATGATTTGTTGTGATAACGCACTGATATGTAAAAAATTAGGTTGGAGGCCGGAGTTCAGCGTTTTTGATGCGCTGAGGGAGATGGTGGCAGCTTATATCAAATAGAGTGGGACAGTAAAATGACTAAAGTTTTGCAAGTCGTTTGTGGAATGTATCCGCGAATTGGCGGGATAGAACAAGTAGCGAGAGATGTTGCAAATGCCTTAAAGACAAATAAAGATATCGAACAGAAGATAATTTGCTTTAACGAAGACGCCGTGTCTGAAGGATATGTCTGTCATAGAAATGAAACTGTGACAGAAGAAGTCGACGAGGTCGAGGTGACGCGATGCGGCTGTGTTGCTAAAATAGCTTCTCAGCTCATTTCTCTTACATATCCTGGTGAGATTAAAAGATTGATGAGGTCTTTTGATCCGGACATAGTTATTTTCCATTATCCGAGTCCGTATCTTGCTGCATTTTTGCTGCCGAATCTAAAAAAAGAAACAAAGCTGATTATTTATTGGCATCTTGATATCACAAAGCAAAAGATTTTAGGTAAATTATTTCACCCTCAGACTTTGGCACTTATAAAGCGCGCGGATAAGATTGTCGGTGCAACGCCTATGCATATCGAGCAGTCGGCATATAGCAAGTATTTTGGCGAAAAAAAGGCTCTGCTGCCCTATACGATTGATCAAAAAAGCCTTGTGATGTCAGATGATGAAATAAATAAGGCAAAGGAAATCAAAGAAAAATATTATGGTAAGACAATAGGGCTGTTTATCGGACGGCACGTTCCGTATAAAGGACTGAATTATCTTATAGAGGCGTCGAAAGAACTTGAAAATTCAGACTTTAAATTTCTTATTGCCGGTGCAGGTCCGCTGACTGATGAACTTAAAAAGCAGGCGGAAGGAGACAGCAAAATAGAATTTTTAGGAAAAATCAGCATTTCGGAGCGAAGACAGTATTTATATGCATGCGACATAATTTGCTTTCCTTCTGTCACAAGAAACGAAGCTTTCGGTCTTGCACTCGCTGAAGGAATGTACTTTAGCAAGCCTGCCGTGACTTTTGCGATACCGGGAAGCGGGGTGAATTATGTCAACCTTAACGGTGTAACCGGAATAGAGTGCCCGAATGGTGACAGCAAAGCATATGCAGAGGCGCTGAAAATATTGGCGAGTGATTCAAATTTGAGAGAAAAATACGGTGAAGCTGCGAGAACCAGAGTACTTGACAACTTTACTGAAAAGAATTTCGAAAAAAACTTGATGAAGCTTATAGGTGAGCTTGATGAGTAAAAAAATAATTATAAATGGCAAATTTTTGTTTCAAACAGTCACAGGCGTTCAACGTTATGCGAGAGAAGTTCTACTTGAGCTTGATAAGATCGTTACAAAAGATGACAACATCGAGATTGCTGTAAGTTCCGACTCAAAGAATGTACCCGAATACAAGAATATTTCCGTAAAAAAGATAGGAAGATTTAAAGGCAGTATGTGGGAGCAGATCAGCTTGCCACTGCATGTAATAAAAAATTTCGGCACTTGTGTCAATCTGTGCAATGTAATGCCGATTCTGACGCCGCATATTGTCGTCATACATGATGTAAGCTTTAAATCAAACCCTACATTCTATTCTCGAAAATTTAGGATTTGGTATGAGCTCGTATTTAAACTTTGCATTCATCGAATCAAAAGAATCGTTACGGTCTCTGAATTCAGCCGAAATGAAATATGCAAATATTACAAATTAGATAAAAATAAAATTGAAGTTATTCCGAATGCATGGCAGCATTACGTTCGAGCAGAATGTGACGAGAATGCGCTCAAAAAATACGATTTAAAGAAAAATGAATATTATTTTGCTATGAGCAGCTTGTCTCCGAATAAGAATTTTAAGTGGATAGCTGAAGCGGCAAAAAACAATCCCGGAAGCTATTTTGCGGTTGCGGGCGGCATTAATTCAAAAGTCTTCGGGACTGAGTATAGCTTTGATTTGCCGAAGAATTTAAAACTTTTGGGATATGTGAGCGATGAAGAGGCCAAGGCCCTGATGCAAGACTGCAAAGCGTTTTTGTTTCCAACTTTTTATGAAGGATTTGGCATTCCTCCCCTCGAGGCTTTGACCGTTGGGGCAAAGGTGGTAGTTTCTGACGCCAGCTGCATGAGGGAGATATTTGAAAATTCCGTATACTACATCGATCCGAACAATGCAGACGTTGATTTGGAAAAGCTCCTTTCTAGTCCGGTAGAGAGCAACGAAAAGATTTTAAATAAGTTCAGTTGGGAAAAAAGCTCTGAAAAGCTGGCGCACATTTTAAAAAATATATAAAATGCAATAGTTTTATGAAAGTGAGAAAAGCGAAAATGCTGTCTCACTCACGATAGGAGAAAAATGTTAGGGATTCCTTATTTCGGTTTTATCGTGGTTGCCATATACTTGTATCAAGTTTTCCATTGCTTGTTCAAAGGCAAGTCACTGTATAGCTTATATGTCTTTTCGATGGCATTTTCGTGCTGCCTTGAGATTAACAGCTTGGGCGGATACATGTTTAAAACAGCCGGCGGGTATGAAATTGCATACAACGAAGTTGTAATAGGACTCACAAGTGCTATCGCATTGATCATGCTTGTTTCTAATAAAATGCGAATAAAAAAGAAGCTTTTAATAAGACTTTTGATATTCAACTTAATTATTTTTTTAGGGATTGCCTTTGCGGTGATTTTGCCAAGCGACGCTAAAATACTTGATGCTACAACAGGCAATTGGGATGCTTTTTTGGCAGGAGAATCTGAAAAAACAAGCATAGTGATTGGCAATCAAACTTATTTAATGCTTGTACGCTGCGCCATTATTTCGCTTCTTTTGCTTGTAAGCAAGGCGTTCTTGAAAAGAAAAGATTATCAAAAGATCGTCTCAAGCATCCTTGTTACGATAAAGATACATTTAATTTTTGTTTTATTTGAATATGTAACACAAACATTCTTCAGCTTGTCGATTGCTTCTCAGTTCAGAACAGCGTTTTTTGGATTAGCTAAAGCTACATACACAGGAATAATCTTTAGAGGCAGCCATGCGGAGCTGCAAGGCTTCACAAAAGAGCCGTCTCATTTATCCGATGTACTGTTTTTGTTTGTTGCATTTATTATACTTACAAAAAGCGTAAATAAAAACATTATATGGCTAGTTTTAACTGTTTTTTTGTGGCTTATATCAGGGGCATTTTCTGCAATAATGTATATAGCTGCTTTGGGGTTGATGTATTATATTTGTTATCGTGAGGAAAGAATAACAATCAAAGAAAATGAGGGACGTAAAATAAAAATCCGAAGCAGCATAATCATAATATGTATTCTTATAATAGGGGGCATTGGATTTACTGTTTTAATATTTAATAACGAATATTTAGTTTCCAGAATGGAGAAAGCGATTGCTGTTATAACAACAATTTATAATACGGCTTCTATCGGAAAATTGGGTTCGTCATCTGAAACGGCAAGAATATATGGTGCATTTGACACAATAAGGACGGTTCTTACGAATAGGCCTCTGTTTGGATTTGGACTTGGCACAGCATATGCTCACAGCGGAATAGCTTGTGCTTTGGGACAGATTGGTATTTTAGGGGTGCTGTCATGGATGCAGTTGCTTAAGCAGTACATCAATTTTGACGGCATAAGAAACAAGAAAAATATAGAGTGGATATATATTACAGTATTTATTCTGCCGAATATTTTAAAGGGTGATTTGACAATGATTTATTCAACGCGAATCATTCCGATGCTTTTTTTAATATCAACATACGCAAAATATAAAATAAATACCAGTGTTGTTTGCTTGGAAAATAAAGATACTTCCCCGCAGGTACCCGCTAATGCATAAGTCGAGAAAAAGTATGGATAGAGAATTTATTATAGTAAGATTACACGGAATTACAGATGTTATATTTAATGATTTTTATTCGGACGAACGAGCCACTGTATGGATGGCAAGGAAGGATTCACGTTTTAAAATCATTAATTTTATTCAAAGAATACATTTCAGTCCGTTGATGAACAGAAATATAGACATACCTTTCAAAAGAATATGGTGTAACAGTTTAAAAAAAATAGATTGGCAAACGGACGTCGAGTATTTTTTATTTTTCGTAAACACATCGATATATCCGATAAAACCTTCGGAATTGGCGGAACTGCAGACAAAATATAATATTAAACTCGTTATGCTTATTTGGGATAAATGGGATTCTGCCGATTGCGATCAAGTTAAGGAATATCTGTCTGAAATAAAATTCGATTATGTTTTGGATTTCGATATTCTGGATGCCAAAAACAATGGGTTTATTTACACTTATCTGCCGTATTCGATCCTTTATGATGTTGACACAAACGTCCAATATGATTTATACATGGCAGGTTCGGATAAAGGAAGATTGACGGAGATATTAGAGATTTATAAGCAGGCTAAAAATCATGGAGTAACAGAAAAATTCAGAATTTATAAAGCCAAGCGCAAAGATCAAAAATACAAAAATGAGATCACATACAACAAGTACATTTCATACAAAACATTGGTTGAAGAAACAGTAAAAAGCAATTGCATACTTGAAATGTTGGTGGAAAATCAAACAGGCGCGACTTTAAGATATTATGAGGCGGTTTGTTACAATAAAAAGTTATTGACCAACAATAAATATGTTGTAGATTTTCCGTTTTACAATCCAAATTATATTCATGTGTACGATAACATTGATGATATAAATTGGAATTGGGTTACGGAGCGAATACCGGTTGACTATCACTACGACGGACGTTTTTCCCCGTCAAAGCTTATTGATTATATTATAGATCTCGAAGAGAACACCGGCAATTAAACTGGAGAGAATTTATGCGAGGCATAATTTTGGCAGGAGGAGCCGGAACACGGCTTTACCCGCTTACAATGGTAACGTCGAAACAGCTTTTGCCTGTTTACGACAAGCCTATGGTATATTACCCGCTCTCAACACTTATGCTTGCGGGTATAAACGATATCCTCATAATTTCGACCCCGTCCGATCTGCCGAACTTTGAACGGCTGCTCGGTGACGGGTCAGATTACGGGATAAAGTTGTCGTACATAGAACAGCCGTCGCCGGACGGACTTGCGCAGGCGTTTATTCTCGGCGAAGAGTTCATAGGCGACGAGCCGTGCGCGATGGTTCTCGGTGACAACATCTTCTACGGTAACGGATTTGGGAAGTTGCTTCGCGTGGCGGCTGCAAACGCCGAATCGGGCCGCGCGACAGTGTTCGGATACTATGTTCCGGACCCGGAGAGGTTCGGGGTAGTCGAATTTGACAACGATGGACATGCGGTTTCTATCGAAGAAAAACCGAGTGAGCCGAAGTCAAACTATGCCGTCACGGGGCTGTACTTCTATCCTTCGGGCGTCTCGGCAATTGCAAAGTATGTCAAGCCGTCGGCAAGAGGCGAGCTCGAGATAACGACGCTTAATAAGATGTATTTAGACGAAGGTTTGCTCGATGTGCAGCTTTTGGGCAGAGGTTTCGCATGGCTTGACACGGGCACGATGGACAGCCTTGCCGAGGCGACGGATTTTGTGAAGATGATACAGAACAGGCAGGGCATCGAGATATCGGCGCCGGAGGAGATCGCATATAAAAACGGCTGGATCACAAGAGAGAGACTATTGCACTCCGCCGTGAAATACGGAAAATCACCGTACGGACAGCATCTGAAAAACGTTGCGGAAGGTAAGCTGGTATATTGATATGGGCAAGTTCAACTTTATCAAAACGAAAATAGAAGGTGTATACATAATCGAGCCGACAGCTTACGGCGACAACCGCGGCTATTTTATGGAGACGTACAATGAAGCGGATTTCAAGGTTGCAGGACTTGATTACACGTTCGTACAGGACAATCAGTCGAGCAGCTGCAGAGGTGTTTTACGCGGACTTCATTTTCAGAAAACCCACCCGCAGGCGAAGCTTGTGCGCGTTTTAAAAGGTGAGGTTTTCGACGTTGCAGTCGACTTGCGAAAGGGAAGCAAAACATACGGCAAATGGATCGGCGTGCTGCTCTCTGACGAGAATAAGCATCAGTTCATGGTACCGCGAGGCTTTGCGCATGGATTCATTGTTGTGTCTGAGACAGCGGAATTTGCGTATAAATGCGACGAGCTTTACCATCCCGAGGACGAGGGCGGGATAATGTGGAATGATCCCGACGTGGGCGTCGAATGGCCTGACGTCGGCGAGATAATACTGAGTGAAAAGGACAAGCATCACCCGACGCTCCGCGAATCAAGAATCGAGTTTGAGGTGTAAATATGACAATCATCGTGACCGGCGGTGCCGGCTTCATAGGCTCGAATTTCATATTCCATATGCTCGGCTCACACCCTGACTATCGCATCGTGTGCCTCGACAAGCTCACATACGCGGGCAATCTTTCGACGCTCGCGTCTGTCATGGACAAGCCGAACTTCCGCTTTGTAAAGCTCGACATCTGCGACCGCGAGGGCGTGTATAATCTGTTTGAAGAAGAGCATCCCGACATTGTCGTCAACTTCGCGGCGGAAAGTCACGTTGACAGAAGCATCGAAAATCCGGAAGTATTCCTGCAAACGAATATTCTCGGCACGCAGGTTCTGATGGATGCGTGCCGCAAATACGGTATCACAAGATATCATCAGGTCAGCACGGACGAGGTCTACGGCGACCTGCCGCTCGACAGACCCGACCTGTTCTTCACAGAGGAAACTCCGCTGCACACGTCAAGCCCTTACAGCGCGTCGAAAGCATCGGCAGATCTGCTCGTGCTTGCGTATCACCGTACATACGGGCTGCCTGTGACGATCTCGCGCTGCTCGAACAATTACGGGCCGTATCATTTTCCTGAGAAGCTAATCCCGCTTATGATAGCGAACTGCCTGAACGACAAGCCTCTGCCGGTGTACGGCAAGGGAGAGAACGTCCGCGACTGGCTCTATGTCGAGGATCACTGCCGCGCGATCGACCTCATCATACACAAAGGGCGCGTCGGCGAGATATATAACGTCGGCGGACACAACGAGATGCGGAACATCGACATCGTGAAGCTGATCTGCCAAAAGCTCGGCAAGCCGGAGAGCCTTATCACATACGTCACCGACCGCAAGGGGCATGATATGCGCTACGCGATCGACCCGACGAAGATACACACCGAGCTTGGCTGGCTGCCGGAAACGAAGTTCGCCGATGGCATAGAAAAGACGATCGACTGGTATCTCAATAACCGCGACTGGTGGGAGACCATCATCAGCGGCGAATATAGAAATTATTACGAAAAAATGTACGGAAACAGGTGAGAAGATGAAGGTATTGGTTACAGGCGCGAACGGATATCTCGGCAGAGGCATTGTAAAGCGGCTTCTTGATGACGGGATCGAAGTGACTGCCGCCGATTTTTCTACCGATTCGGTTGATCAACGCGCAAAAAGAGTTGACTGCAATTTATTTGACATATCAGATCCATACGAGTATTTCGGCCATTTGGACGGTCTGCTGCACCTTGCTTGGCGAAACGGGTTTGTACATAACGCCGTCACTCATATCGGGGACCTGCCGGCGCACGTTGATTTTATAACTAAAATGGCAGAGAGCGGTATAAAAAAGCTGTCCGTTCTCGGAACGATGCATGAAGTGGGCTTCTTTGAGGGCAGTATCAAAGAAACTACGCCGTGCTTTCCCGAGAATAATTATGGCATAGCAAAAAACGCTTTGAGGCAGTATACGGAAATAATAACCGAAAAAAGCGGAGTTATCTTTCAGTGGCTGCGAGGATTTTATATAGTGAGTCCGGATAAAGCCGGAGCCTCTATTTTTTCAAAAATAGCATCTGCGGAGGAAAGAGGAGAGAAAGCCTTTCCGTTTACAAGCGGTTTAAATCAATACGATTTTTTGGACTATGATGATTTTTGCAAAAGAGTTGCAAGAACCGTTGAACAGGATAAAATAAACGGCATAATAAATATATGCTCAGGTCGACCGGAAAAGCTCGCCGAGCGTGTTGAAAGATTTATCAAAGAAAACGGTTTCGAAATAAAACTTGATTATGGAAAATATCCCGACAGACCGTATGATTCAAAGGCGGTTTGGGGAGACAGCATGAAAATAGAAAATATATTGAAATTATCAGAGAAAAGTGATGAATAAATATTTAAAAGCCATACTTTGCCCTCCATACAGAGCTTTGAAAAATCTCCGGGGGAGGGAATCGGAATTGGTTACCGATCCTTTGACAAGACAAGCAATGTTAAACATCCTATAAAAATCGTCGGCAAAAAGTATATTTCAATCGGAAATTATGTCTATATTGTAAATGGGCTTCGCATGGAAGCGATAGACAGGTGGCTTGAAAAGACATATTCTCCGGAGATCAATGTCGGCGACGATGTCAATATAGGTCAAAATGCCACATAACGTGTATAAACAAAATAAGTATAGGTGACAGTGTAAGTATATTGCCAGATATGATAATCACCGATATTGAGCACGAGTATGTTACTGATAAGTCTTTAAGAAATACGAATTTAAATATCGGCAGCGTCGAGATTGGCGACTTTGCTGTTATAGGGATGGGAGCGCGCATCTTAGGACACAGAAATATAAAGATAGGCAAAACGCTGTTGTCGGGGCGAATGCCGTGGTAACTCGGGATGTCCCTGACAACGCTGTTGTTGCCGGGGTCCCTGCGAAAATAGTCAAATACATAGAATAGAAGCGAGAAATCCATGAGTACATTTCGTAACAAAATTCATCTCTTGATCAAAAGCGAAAACAAATGGCGACTTGTAAGGCAAAAAATTTATGGAATTTTGTTTGAAGCAAAAAATAAGCGTTCGTTTGGAGAGCTTGGAAGAAATTGCATAATTTCAAAACCTCTGCGTATTTCTGGGAAAAATCATATTTTTCTCGGGGGGGGGTAAACGTTATGCCTAATGCAAGAATAGAAGCTATATCAAATTATAACGGCGTTCCGTATGAACCAAAAATAGAGATCGGCGAACGCACGAGCTTCGGTCAAAATTTGCATATGATATGCTGCAAAGAATTGACGATTGGAAAAGACGTCACATTTTCCGCAAACATATATATTGCTGATGTTGCACATGAATACAGGAACATAGGCGTGAATGTTCTGGAGCAGCCGCTTATTGTCAAGCCCACGCATATAGGCGACAACTGTTTTATCGGCTACGGTGCATGCATACATCCGGGCGTTTCGCTTGGGAAACAGTGCATAGTCGGCAGCAATGCGGTAGTCTTGGCGGGAGATTATCCTGACTATTCGGTCCTTGCAGGTGTGCCAGCAAGGGTGGTTAAAAGATATGACCCCGAAACTGGAGAATGGAAAAATAAAATAAAATAGAACAAAATAAAATAATTATTGCTTTTATGGCATGATTAATAATATAAAGGATGTGCTGAAAGATATGAAACTAACTACAAAAATTAAAATATTTATGGAAAAACAAGTTGAGTATGCAGCTATGCTAAAATTATGGATTGAAAATTGCTCAAATTATCGCTATATGGATCAAAACAAAAAATTAAAAAATACTCACAAAAATGAACGTTGCTTTATTTTTGGCAATGGTCCGTCCATTCAGGAATTAGATTTTTCAAATTTTGAAAACGAGTTTGTTTTTACAGTTAATCAAATAGCTAGAAACCCCAATTTTGCAAAATTAAAAACAAATATACATTTTTGGGTTGACACTCAGTTTTTCAATCTTGATTTAACTAAACCTGAAAATATTGAATTATTTAACGTTATGAAAAATGTTAATACAAAAGATAATACCCCCATGTGCTTCTTTCCTATTAAATTTAGACAGTATATTATTAGTTCTGGATTAGCCACTTTTGTTGATGCTAATTATTTTTTTAATTCATATGGATTAGAATATTTTATGAAGCGTAAAAATAATTATTGCAAAATGATACCTGGGTTCAGTACGGTTATTCAATATGCAATTTTTTTAGCTAACTATATGGGTTTTTCTGAAGTGTATTTGTTAGGATGTGAGACTACAAGCATTTTAACATCAATAAAGGTCAGAATGCATCTTGAACTCAATGATACATATGCGTATGAAATAAGTGAGAACGAAAAGAAACGCATGAAATCATTGAGAGAAACACTTCCATTTAGTCAAGAACTTCGTGCATTTTATAGAGCAATGTTGGATTATGAAAATTTAGATTTATATTGTTCAAGCCATGGAACTAAAATTTATAATTGTACTCCTTTTACTCTAATTGACTGTATTGAACGCAGAGATATTGATGATGTTTTTCATAAACAACGCAATTCACAAATACAGTGAAGACAAAAGGTGCTATATGTCCAGTACCGTGACAATCTCTCTTATTCAAATAGCTGTATATATGGGTTTTAAAGAGATATATCTTTTGAGTTGCGATTGTGATTACAGCGGACCTAAACAGCATTTCACATATTATGGGATGAAATCTGATTCAAAAGCCGGGGACATAATGATATTAGCCTACCAAGCCGCCAAAGATTACGCCGACTCCCACGGCATAAAGATTTACAACGCCACGCGTGGAGGCAAGCTCGAAGTTTTTGAAAGGGAGGACTTTGACAGCCTTTTTCCGTCGGAGGGCAACGAAAAAAATGCTCCGAAAAATGATAAATAAATATTCGTCTCTACCGCTCCAAGCTAAAGCTGCCTTTTGGTTCACAGTATGCCAAGCGGTCCAAAGCGGTATAAAATTCCTTGCGATGCCGTTTTTGTTGCGCCTTCTCACGACCGAGCAGTACGGAGTCTACAGCGTTTTCGCGTCGTGGACGTCGCTTATAAGCATATTTGCCACGCTTAACCTCAGCGCCGGGGTCTTTAACAATGCGATGTTCAAGTTTCCCGACAGGCGGGACAGCTATACTTCCTCATCGCAGAGCCTATCTGCGACTGCGACTGTGATATGTTTCGCGATGTACCTGATGTTCATTGGCTTTTGGAACGATCTCATGGGCATGGGATCTGACCTTGTTGCGCTGATGTTCCTGCAAATTCTTCTGACGCAAAGCTACCTTCTTTGGACTGCTCGTCAGAGGTATGAGTATCGCTATGTAAATCTGCTTGTGTTCACGGCGTTGCTGGCCGTTTCAAATACACTGGTGCCAATCGTTAGCGCGCTTATGTTCCCACAGGAGCAGCGCTTGAAAGCGGTAATATACAGCGGAGTGATAGTTCAGGTCGGCTTCGGCGCAGCGTTCATGACGTATAACTACATTAAAGGCAAATGCTTTTACAATCATGAGTTTTGGCAATATGCGTTGTCTTTCAATCTACCGCTCATACCCCACTATCTTTCGGGCATGGTTTTGGGGCAAGCCGACCGCGTGATGATCCGCCGCTACATAGGCGATGCTGAGGCGGGAATCTACAGCTTTACATACAATATCTCGCTTGTTATGAATATCGTCACCGGTTCCATCAATAGCGCTATTATTCCTTATACTTACAATAAACTCAGCAAGCGCGATTACAAAGCTCTCAAGCCGATAGTAAACTTCCTTGTTCTTATGGTCGGTGGAATGTGCCTTGCGTTTTCGGCGGTTGCTCCTGAGCTTATTAAGATCGTCGCGACGGAGGATTACTACGAGGCGATATATCTCGTGCCGGTAATAAGCCTCAGTTCGTATTTCACGTTCCTTTACTCGATGTTCGGCAATATTGAATTTTTCTTCGAGGAAAACAAATTCATCACCACTGCGTCGGTGATCGGGGCAATCGCAAATATTATACTTAATTATATATTTATGCAAATCTTCAGCTATTATGCCGCCGGATACACCACGCTTTTCTGCTATATTCTTTTCAGCGTATCACACTATGCATTTATGAGAAAGGTCTGCAAAAAGCACATTGATGGCGACAAAGTTTATGACGAAAAGGTTATATTTGCAATGTCGGCTATTTTTGTCATCGCCGCATTTGGCATGATGGTGATATACGATCGTCCGATAATAAGGTATTCGTTGATTGCGGTCGGGATGATAGTTTGCATTATAAAACGTAAGCAAATTATAGATAAATTTAAGAAGATGAAGGAGAGATAAGGTTGAGAACTTTATTTTTGTTGCAACCGCATTTTGATATTCATCATTTTTCCAGAGCCCCAAACATAACGCTTTTGAATCAAGAGTTTAAGGCTCTAAAAAGCGTTGATTATAAGGAGGGAAAATGAGAGTATCGGGAAGTATTTTAGCCGTGAAAGCGGATTATTTCGGATATGCCGAAATTTTGAAATTTGCAAAGATTGACTGCCTTCATATAGATATTTTTCAGGAGGAAAAGGACTTTGCGGTGGCGGATATTCTGAGATTTGACGATTCATATCCGCCGCTTGACGTTCACCTGATTTTTGAGTCTGTGCCGAACGAGTACATAGATATTTTAAATCAGGCGAATGTCAGGTATTTAAATGTGCAGTTTGAAAATTTAAAAAATAAGGACGATATTCTGAGAATAGCCGAGAGATTTAAGGGCGATTTCGGAATAGCGGTCACAAGCAGGACAAGCCTTGATGTTATAGACAAGTATATAGATCATATTTCACAGGTTTTGTTCATGTGCAGCGAGCCGGGAATATCAGGCGCAAAATTTGACGATTCCAATTTTGCCAGAATCGAATTGATCCATGATAAATATCCTTCGCTGAGTCTTTTTGCTGATGGCGGCATAAATAACATCATCAGCAAAAAGATGGAAAAGCTTGGGGTGGAGATGGTGGTTTCAGGATCATATCTTTGCAAAGATATGGAACAGTTAGGAATGAACGCATATAGTCTGAAATATATGAACGAGCAGGGCGTGAATGTAACAAGGATCATGATTAAGGTCAATTTTCTTCCTATCGTAACAGGACAAGCTTCTTTCATGGAAGTTATAAACACGATGAACCACTATCGTTTGGGCGTAGTGATGGTTGCGGAGGGAGAGACCTTGCAGGGAATCATTTCAGACGGCGACATTCGCCGAGGGTATATTCAGTTCAGCCAAAGCATATTTGAAAAGAATGCTAAAGACATCATGAACGCATCACCCTTTACTGTTGACAGCAACAAAAATATTGAGGATATTTACGCTGCTCTTTTGATTATGAGAAAAGGGATAGATGTGGTGCCCGTGGTTGAAAATGGGAAGTTGCTTGGGGCAATCGATCTGCGAATAGGAATATGACAAAAATGCTTGTGTAAAAACAGGAGGTAAGAATATGCAAAAAATTATAGGGTTTGTACCTGCACGAGGAGGCTCCTCAAGAGTTCCGAGAAAAAATTTAAAGGAGATTGGCGGACTGCCCATGTTTTTAAGGGCGTGCTATAACCTGCATCAGGCGCTTCCGAAAGAGGATATTGTCGTAGACTCGGATGATGCTGAGATATTGGAACTGGCGAATAAACATGGCTTCAATACGCTAAAGAGACCTGATAAGTTAGCCACAAACGGCACGGATGGGAATGCGTTTTTCAGATGGGAGACATCTAATTTTCCGAACGCTGATATATATATCCAGCACCTTCCGCCAATGCCGTTTTTGTCAAAGAATACGCTGATGGAAGGAATTGATGCCGTTAGAAGCGGAGAATACGATTCTATCGTCTGCGTCGGGAAAGAGCATTATTATTTGTGGGATCCCGATAAGGAAGAGCCGAGATATGATCTGAAGCACATCCCCAACAGCTTTACATTAAAGGAAACTGTATTTGAGACGATGGGGTTTTATGTGATTAGCAGAGAAGCCCATTTGAAGGAGGGACTTAGGATTGGAGAAAAGTATAAAATGATAGCCGTAAACAAAATTGAGCAGATTGATATAAATTATCCCGATGATTTTTTGCTGGCTGATGCTGTTGAAAAAGGGCTTGACGAAAACTCGATTTACAAATCCAGCAATATAATTTCCCACGCGGGGGGGGTACATTATAGAAGCGTAAAAATAAAGGAATGTGCGGGGAGGTGCGCCGCATGAAGATTGTATGCACCATCCCTGCGCGTTATAAAAGCTCGCGTTTTCCTGGTAAGCCTCTGGCAGACTTGCTTGGCAAGCCTATGATTTGGTGGGTATACCAGAAAGTGAAATCAGCAAACGGAATTCAAGAGGTATATGTGGCTACGGACAGTCAAATCATAGAAAGCGTGTGCGAAAGCTATGCTATCCCTGTTGTCATGACATCTGAAAATCATCCGACAGGCGTTGATAGGATCGCGGAAGTGGCGGAAAAGATTCAGGCTGATTACTATTTGCTGGTGCAGGGCGATGAACCGCTGATTGAGACAGACCTTATCGAGGAAATGGTCATCAGAATTAAAAAAGAATCAAAAGCTGATTGCGTGAGAACATTCAGAACGCCGATAAAGAACCCCGTAGACGCTGTCAACGGAACTATCATCAAAATCGTTACGGATAGATTAGATAACGTTTTATTTGCATCAAGAAGCCCTATTCCGTATCCAAAGGCAGGCATTGATTTTGAATATTGTAAGTCGGTAGGCGTATATGCTTATCCGAGAGATATTCTTCTGGAATATTCATTGCTGTCAAAGGGGGAGCTGGAAAAGGCTGAAGATCATGATTTTATGAGAATGCTTGAAAACGGAATAAAAATAAAAGCGTATAAGCGAAACACGTCAACAATATCGGTAGATACGCCGAAAGACTTAGTACGTGTGAAGAAAATAATGGAGGATCAAAATGGAACTTATATCAAAAGGCAATGAGCTGAACAGAAATATATCTATCGGTGGAGAGGAGCTGTTTAATCCGAATACCTGTCGTATCATGGCGGGTCCGTGCGCTGTTGAGAGTAGGGATCAAATCATGTACACAGCCGAAAAGCTGGCAGAAATGGGAATTAAGATATTCCGCGCGGGGGCTTTTAAGCCGAGAACAAATCCGTATGCTTTTCAAGGAGCACACGAACAAGGACTTAAGTGGCTTGAAGAAGTGAAAAATACATATGGCATGAAAGTCATCACAGAGACATCTGACGCCACGAATTTTTCGGCAGTTGAGCAAGTTACGGATATCATACAGATTGGCGCAAAAGCAATGTATGATCATTCTCTGCTTCGTGCTGCGGGAAGAGCCTCAAAGCCCGTTTTGTTGAAACGTCATTTCGGCGCAACGGTTGATGAGCTTTTTAAAATGGCCGATTATGTTTTGGTCGAGGGCAACCGTAATCTTATGTTGTGCGAGAGGGGAATACGCACTTTTGAAACCTCCAGCAGATTTACATTGGATTTATGCGGAGCTGCTGTGATAAAAAATGAAAGCCGCGCTCCGTTAATTCTTGACCCTAGCCACTCGATGGGTTACAGTTTCGGTGTGCCCGATATTGCGAAGGCCTGCGTGGCATTTGGCTGTGAAGGAATTTTAATTGAGGTTCATCACAATCCCGAACAGGCCCTGTGCGACAAGGATCAGGCGCTGAATCTTGACCAATTCAAGGATTTGTATGAGACAATGAAAAATATTGGGAATGTTATTGGCAAGGAGGTAAAATAATGTCTGAGCTTGATATTGAGAAACTTTGCAGCGGTCTGTTTTCTGATGTTATGGACCGTATGGGTTGGAAGCACCAGATCATTACAGGCTTTTTGAAAAACAAAAGTACGGTAAACTTTATGGGTAGAGCGCGTACTGTTCTTATTGAAACAAAAGATACCGACGACGAAAATATTCGCATGGGATTGTCATTTCTTGGACAGTGCAAAAAGGGAGACATCCTTATTGTAAAAGGAAGCAAGGAATTTGCGTACTTTGGTGAACTGATGACCAAGCTGTCTACACAGATGTGCATAGAGGGCGTGGTAATCGATGGATTGACCAGAGACACAAATTACACTCATTCATTAGAGGTAACATTGCCCATTTTGGCAAAGGGGTATTCACCGATAGATATCAAGGGAAGAGGACGCGTTCAGCAGACAGACGTACCGATACGCATAGATCAGGTAGAGATTAGACCCGAAGATTTGATTTATTGCGATAACGAAGCTGTATGTGTAATACCAAAGGAAATTGAAACGGAAGTAATTGAAAAAGTGAAAGAAAAGCTTGCAGATGAGGAACGCATAGCCAACTTAATTGCTTCAAAGATGTCTGTAGATGAACTGCTTAAACAGGTTACAGAGTTTTAGTATAAGGGGGCATGAATTATAATTATGCTCGGCATAAAGTTGCTTGTCATGGATGTAGACGGTACCCTGACAGACGGTACGATCAATATCGGTCCCGATGGAGAGCTGTTTAAAAGTTTTTATGCAAGAGACGGTTTGGCAATTCTCTATGCGCGTGATCATGGTATTCAATCGGCAATACTTACCTCGAGAAGATCCGTGATCGTTGAACATCGCGCAGAGGAACTGTGTATAGAGAATGTGCTTCAGGGCGCGTCAAATGACAAAGCATGCGTTTTGAAAGAATTTTTGGCATCGCAAGGACTTCGGAAAAAGGAAGTGGCATATATAGGCGATGATATAAACGATTTGGGGGCGATGTCGCTGTGTGGTTTTGTCGGCTGCCCCGGAGACGCTGTTCCCGAGGTGAAGTCAATAGCTGATTATATATGCCAAAGCTATGGCGGCCGAGGGGCTGTCAGGGAGTTTATTGATTTGATTATCGGTGAATAAAGACGCGATCATTAATAAGTAAACTCTGATTTAATCAGTTCTATCCCAATTTTGTGTAAACACCCCATCATGGCATAATGTGTGTCTCGTAATCTGTCGGCTTTGTCGACCGCTCTATCAACAATACAAGCGGAAATAGGGACGCGTGTTATGGGCGCCGGCATGCCGCCGTTCATTTTATTCTTGACGCGCGGCACGGTTTCTGCTATTCGGGGATACGATCCCCGAAAAAGATTGACAGCTGTGAGTAGATAACGTCCCAGTCCTGATGGCGACCCGTGCATTCTGCCTCGCAGTCAGGATATGTTGCCGATGGTAGAAGAGACGACAGATCTTTACGGTATGACGAAAGATGCGCTCGAGAGGTGTCACTGCCGTATCGGAGCGAGACCGTATATTCATTTTGTAAGCAAATTCGAGGCGGTCGACATAAATACCGAAGAGGATCTGATAATTGCAGAAAGCATTAGAAATAATTTACTAGAGTAAAGAGGATTTTGATGGCTAAATTAAACAATTATGGCGATAAAAGTGTAAATTATGATAAAAAAAGCAAAATCGCTATTGATGAGATTAAAGAAATCGAATACAACATACTTTGTTCGTTTGCTGATTTCTGTGAAAACAATAATTTGAGATATTTCTTGGATTCCGGCACACTTTTGGGAGCGGTCAGACACAAAGGCTTCATTCCGTGGGATGATGATATAGATGTTGCGATGCCAAGACCGGATTATGAGAGATTTAAACAACTCACAAAAGAAAATGATATAGGCGCATATTACGAAACATTTTCATATGATAACAAAAAAACCAATTACAATTTTATGAAAATTATAGATAATCGGACCATAGTTTTTGAAGAATATTTAAAGCCATGCTACACAATAGGAGTATATATTGATGTCTTTCCGATAGATGGATTACCTAATAATACGCTTTTGCGCAATTTGATGTGTATTAGATTGAATCTTTGGAGAAATCTATTGGTAATAAAAATGACAGAAAGCGGCGCCGGAAAGACAAAGCTGAAAACCTTCTTAAAAAAGATTATTTTAGCTATAACGGCACCGATATCAATCAGTGATATTCACAAAAAAATGGATCATGCTTTTGACAAATATGCATATGATGATTCGAAATATGTCGGAATGGTCAATCATGATGCCGTATATAAAGCAGTAGTAGAAAAAGCAGACTACGATCCGATTCAAATGATGTTTGAAAAAAGAAATTTCTGTGTACCGTCCGGATACGACAGACTTCTTCGTCAAGTTTACGGAGATTACAACAAGCTTCCTCCGGTCGAAGATCGCTTTTCACACGGAGTTGAAGCTTATTGGAAAGAATGAGTCGGGTACGGTAAAGTAAAAAAGTCATACTGTAACAGGGCCGTGAAAAATAAGCATAAAAACGATTTTCGGATCGTATAGTCGCACAGAATGTGAGATACAGGGCGTGATGCCATACCGTTCGACGTTATATTTTACAGCAATATTGCCCTCCGTGCGGAACGGTGGGCATAATTGGCGCAAAAATAAGGATCTCATATGAAAATGTGTTTTAAACCGTTTACACATAACCGCTGATTTGAAACAAAGGCGGGCTTGTTTGAACATCAAAGCCCAAAAAGAAAGGAAAGCAGCAATGCAGAAGTTAACTCGTAAACAGTTCGATGTACTCACAGAACTCGCTTTTTTTAAAAAATCTCTTACTCAACGTCAGCTTGAAGAAAAGACGGGCTATTCTCTCGGCACCGTAAATAAAATTTCCAAAGAGCTTGCCGACCTCGGATACATAAGGAACAGCGAAATAACAAATTCCGGGCTTGACGCCTTGGAGACGTACCGAGTCAAACGCGCGGTATTCATCGCTGCCGGATTCGGTACGCGAATGGTGCCGATAACATTCAATACGCCGAAACCTCTCGTGCGCGTTCACGGCGTCAGGATCATTGACCGTCTGATAGATGCGTGTCTCGATGTCGGAATAAATGAAATCTACATCGTGCGCGGTTATCTTGCGGAGCAGTTCGATCAGCTCCTCTACAAGTACCCGATGATAAGATTTCTAGAAAATCCGGCGTACAATGAGGCGAACAACATTAGCTCCGCGCTGGTGGCGCGGTATATGCTTTCAAACGCATATGTTTTTGAGGCCGACCTTTTGCTTTCAAACCCAGAGATAATAAAAAAATATCACTACGCCTCCAATTTTCTAGGAATAAAAAAAGACAGGACCGACGACTGGTGCTTTACAGTCAAGGACGGGATCATCGCCGAGGAAAAGGTGGGCGGTACGGACTGCTGGCAGATGGCAGGGATATCATATTGGAATGAAGCGGATGGGCACAAACTGTCTCAGGATATAGCTGATGTTTATGCGTCCCCCGGCGGGAAAGAAAGATATTGGGAGCAAGTCCCGCTCGTATATAAAAAAGAACACTATGCTGTCGAGCCGCGCGAGTGCTTTGAAAGCGATATCGTTGAGATAGATACTTTTCGAGAACTGAAGACCATAGACAAAACGTATGATGTATAACCGGCATATCGGAGCGGCGAAAATCATGAAAGAGATGCGCAATATAGCGATTTTGTCAGATCTGCACGGAAATCTTCAGGCGGTCGAGGCGGTTATACATGATATGGACTGTTTTAAGGTCGACGGGGTCATTCTCCTTGGAGACATCATCGACTACGGCATGCAGTCGAACGAAGTTGTCGGGTATCTGCGGGAGAATGTCCGCCGCCCCATACTTTGCAATATATGGGGTAATCATGAACGGGCAATTATGCTCGAAGATTTTACGCGATTCTCTTCGCCGAGGGGCGTTTCGTCGGCGATGCACACTTCAAAAATGCTGGGTGATGGCGAAAGAGCGTATCTTCGCAATGAGGTGGAAAACGCCGGGATGCTCGAATTTGAGCTCGATGGGAGGCGGTGCCTTTCCGTTCACGGTTCACTTGACGATCACTACTGGAAACCGATCTCACCGGACAATGTCCGCGGCGATTACGAACGGTATGATATAGTCTTTTCCGGCCACTCACACTACTCTCATATTTTCACGAAATTTTATGACAGAGATGACCCGGAGATGAGAAACAAGCACGCGGTATTCTTCATAAATCCCGGTTCGGTAGGACAGCCCCGCAACCATCACCCGGAGGCGCAGTACGCGATCATGGATATTCAGACGATGTCTGTCAACATGCGCTGCGTTCCGTATGATATTGAAAAGGCGCAGTCGTATTTCGACGGCAGCGTGGACGGTTTCTATAAAGACAGATTGACAAAAGGAATATAAAAGGAGTCAAAGCAGCAGATGAAAACCTTATACATTATCAGCGGAGTGACGGGCATGACGGGAAACGAGCTTGTCCGTCAGATACTTGCCGAAAAAAACGGCGGGAACCATATTATAGGATTTGACAACTTCTACGCCTCGAGCATAGAGACAGTCAGGGACTGCATCGGCGACCCGGGATTTGAGTTTTTTGAATACGATCTCAACAATGGGGATCATATGGCGGATATCGAGCAGAGAGTATCATGCATGAAAAAAGACTTTGACGAGGTCATATACATCAACTGTGCCGCCGTCGTACACACGGAGCATTTCTATCATGTTTACGAGACGTACGAGACCAACGTCGTCGGGATGGAGGCGTTTTTGCAGCAGGCAATCCGCGTCGGAGCGCAGAAGTACATAAACTGTTCAACGTCTGAGATCTATTCCATGAATTCGTGGAACGATAACGGTGGTGTCAGAGAAGACGATTATGTTACAATGGCGGACGCGGAGCACAGCCAGAGAACGAGCTATGCAACGGGCAAGATGCTTACCGAGTTCTTTATGAAGGACGCGGTCGACAGCGGAAAGATCAAAGGCTGCTCGATCCGCTTTGCAAACGTGTACAGCAAAAACGAAAGATTTCCCAAGCATATCATTCCGTTTATAATAAACAGCCTTAAAAATGACGGAAAAGTCGTCCTTCTCGAAAATAGCCGTAAGAACCGCAGAACATTCCTCAATAATTATGACAGCTGCAGTGCCGTTCTTGCGCTTGCAAAGGAGGATTCCGCGCTCGACGGAACGATATACAACGTAGCCACGGATGAAGAAATAACGATCATAGATTTGGTAAAGCTCTGTGCTGAAAAGATGGGTATAGCGGAGCCCGTTATAGAGTTTGAAGGATATCGCGCGTCCGACCCCGAGCGTCGGCTGCTCTCGACCGAAAAGATACGAAAAAGGACGACTTGGAAACCTGTCGTAAATCTCGACATCGGTCTTGACGAATGTGTTTCAAACTATCTCAAATCCGGAGAATGACTGCATATGTCAAAGGATAACGGCGCAAGAATTGCAATAATCACGGTTGCGGGGATATCGAGCCGCTTCAACGAAGGGATAGACGAGGAGCGTAAGATACTTAAGGCTATATATTCGGACGGTGACGGCGGAAAGACGCTTCTGTCGCATCTCGTCGGTCAGTGCGGATATGCGGACAGGATCATCATCGTCGGAGGCTATAAATTCGGTGATCTGAAGGAGTACTTCGGGCACACGTTCCCGGCACCCCTGAGAGAAAAGACTGAGCTTGTTGAAAATGAGCACTATTCCGATCTCGCCTCCGGATACAGTCTGTATCTGGGGCTCGAGGCGGCGTTCAGAGAGAAAGACATACGCGATATCCTCTTTGTGGAAGGCGATCTTGATATAGACGACGGTTCGTTTCAGTCTGTCGTCAGCTCAAAAAAGACCGTGCTTACATATACGGACGAAATGATCGTCGCGAGCAAGTCCGTCGTTTTCTATAAGGACGCGTCGGACAGATTCAGATACGCATTCAACAGCCAGCACGGTCTGTTGACGGTCTCCGAACCGTTTTCTGTCATCCTCAATTCCGGGCAGCTTTGGAAGTTCACCGATCCTGGCACGCTGAGAAAAGCGAACGCCGAGTTCTTCAGCGCCGATAAAGGCGGAACGAATCTCAGCATTATTCAGAAGTATCTCGACGCGGTACCGTCCTCGGGTGTTGAAATAATGAAGCTATCTGAATGGACAAACTGCAACACGCGTGAAGACTACAAAAAAATAAGAAACCGTTGGGAGAAAGCAAAATGAAACCTATAAAGGAAAGGCTCGGTACTGTTGAGAGTCATGTAAATTCTGGCAGCGCGACCGTTATGATCATCGGGCTCGGCAGCGTTGGAACATATTTGCTCGATTATCTTGTTTCCATGAACGATCCCGCGATAAACATCGTCGTTGTCGGGAGAAATTTTGCGAAGATGGAACAAAACGTCAACATCGTGCGCGTTTCCGCTCTGATACGCGACATCAACAGGACGCAAATAACTATTGAGGCGGGCGTCGATCTGAACGACGTTGATGCGATCAAGGAGGTGATTGCGAAGCATTCGCCCGACTTTATAGTGAATTCGAGCCGCGCATATCCCGGCCTGAAATACGGCAGCATCAGCTGGGGAAATGTCAGGGCATACGGGATATGGACGCCGCTGTCGATCCGCTTCACCAAAAATATCATGGAAGCCTGCGAGCTCGCGTACACCGATGCGGTCGTTATAAACACTTCGTATTCGGACGCGGTAATCCCGTGGCTCAGGAGCGCGGGCAAGGCATACCCCGATCTCGGTTCGGGAAATCTCAACCACCTTGTGCCCAGGATCAAATTTGCGGCGGCGGAGATGCTCGGAGTCAAGGATTTCTGGAACATTGACGTAATGTTTGCGGCGGGACATTTTCATGATGTGTGCATAAGCAAAGATGGACACACCGAGGGCGTGGAGCTCCCGCTGAAGATCTGTTACAACGGAAAAGAGCAATCGCTTCCTCACGATAAAATATTTGAAGCGTGCAAGATCTCAATGCCTGTCGACGCTCAGAGAAATATGATGAACGCGTCGAGCAACTACCGGATCATAGCCTCCGTGATAGAGACAATCCGCACGAAAGAAGACAGACTGATCTTCTCCCCCGGGGCGTTCGGAAATATAGGCGGTTACCCGGTGCTCATCGGATACAGAAACGGCGAGCTGAACGCGTGGATCGACGACTCGGTCTTCAGCTTAGAAGAGATGAACGCCGCAAACAGGCGCTCGATGTACCTTGACGGAGTCGAGGATGTTCGCGACGGGAAGCTGTTCTATACGGACGAGCTGATCGAAAAGGCGAAAAAGGCATTCAGAGCGGAGCTGCCGAAATGCGTTGATTATTCCGACATCGAAGA
>CANQYQ010000008.1 GCA_947628155.1 uncultured Clostridia bacterium | reverse complement strand
TCTACCGTTTTTTTCGGACTTACGTGAGGTATAAGCTTATGTCTGCCCAAAAACCTGCCTGTGAAATACGCGAACGTGTCGCACGACCAAGCGCATACAAAAATCATAAGCATAAGCGGTGTTGCGTATTTTTCGCGCATGACCCATATGCAGCTCATCGCAAGCACAATGTAAAACGTCAGAAATCCGCTTGACAATACGTCCCTGTAATCCCGCTTGCCGTGCTCCGCAACGACGAGCGCCATATACATCAGTATACTCAGGGCAATAGCCGCAAGAACGCATATCATGGTAATCAACGCCGGATACACCTTGATAAGCCCCGCCGCGCCCATTATCAGCGCGGCCGAGATAAACCCGACAATTTTCATAGCCGTATCCGCCTTTGTCGCGCTGTAGCACTCATAGAGCATCATAAAAATCACAGCCGCGAGCGCGGCGGTAAACACAACCGGCGGCAATAGCAGCACCACAATAAACACGACCAGCGCGACCGCCGCGGTAATAATTCTTTTAAGCATTCGTAACACCTCCGAACCGTCGTCCTCTGTGCTGAAAATCAATAATCGCCTGCCGCAGGTCCGCCTCGGTAAAATCGGGCCAATGCTTGTCCGTGTACCAGAACTCGGCGTAGCTCACCTGCCATAGCATGAAATTCGACAGCCGCTGCTCGCCGCTCGTGCGAATCAGCAGATCCACGTCCGGCTGTCCGGCTGTGTAGAGATTATCCGAAACCGTATTCTCATCAATATCATTTATGTCAATCTCTCCCGCCTTTGCCCTTTTTGCGATTTCCCTCGCCGCGCGTGTGATTTCCTCGCGCCCGCCGTAATTTATCGCGATATTCCATTGCAGGCCGTCGTTATTTTCCGTAAGCCTTGTCACGCGGTCGATCTCCGCCTGAATTTCCGGTGATAATTCTTCTTTTATACCAATCATACGAAGCCGAATATTATCGCCCTGCATGATCTTTTCCGCATCGCGAAGGTAATTCAAAAGCAGATTCATCAGCGTTGAAACCTCCTGTTCGGAGCGCTTCCAGTTTTCCGTCGAGAACGCGTACACAGTGACGTATTTAACGCCCAGCCGCGCCGCCTCGCGGATTATCTTTTTGACCGTTTCCGAACCCGCCTTGTGACCCGCGCTTCGCGGCAGTCCGCGCCGCTTCGCCCATCGGCCGTTCCCGTCCATGATAATGCCTATATGCCGCGGCAGCCGTTCGAAATCAATTTCGTCCCGCTCATTTTCCTTTTTCCTAAAAATCATTATTTTCCCCTTAAAAAACAGACCGCCGCAAAACGGTCTTACATGATAAATTTATGTTTATCGCGCGGTTGCGTATGGGAAACACGAACACCGTAGGGGCGGCCATCGGCCGCCTGTGTTCCGTAACCCAATATGGTATACGGCGGGTGTTAGCCTCCCTTGTCAAAGGGAGGTGGCATTTGCGACCGTCGGGAGCAAATGACGGAGGGATTCATTTTCACAGAAAACCGCATATTGCAGCGATTTATTGTAATTGCGGAATCCCCTCGCCAACTTCGTTGGCCCTCTCCCCTTTAACAAGGGGCGCAAGCAGAGCGTTCCCGTGAGCGAAAATCGCATACGGCGAGCGTTAGCCTCCTTTGACAAGGGGGCCTTCGTAGGGGCGGCTATCGGCCGCCCGTGTTCTGTAACCCAATATGGTTTGTTAAACACCTCATCCACCGCTGCGCGGTCCCCCTTCCCCTCAAGGGGAAGGCTATTTACACGCATAAACATAAATTTAAATCAAAGCCAAATATGGCAGTCATTTATCATACTTCCGTTATTTCTTTCTCCTTTGCGGACGATATACCGTCGATCTCCGATACATACTTATCCGTAAGCTTCTGGATATCCTTCTCCATACCCTTTATATCGTCCTCAGTCACCTCGCCGTTTTTCTTCTGTTTCTTCAAGTCATCGAGGAAATCGCGGCGGATATTTCTTATCTGCACCTTCGCTTCCTCCGTGTACTTTTTCACCGTCTTTACAAGCTCCTTACGTCTTTCCTCGGTGAGCGGCGGGAATGATAACCTTATCACCTTGCCGTCATTCTGCGGTGAAATGCCCAGATCCGACGCCGCTATAGCCTTTTCGATCGCCGACAAAATCGACGGATCATACGGCTGGATCACAAGCATTCTCGGTTCGGGCGACGAGATCTGCCCCACCTGCTGCACCGGCGTGGGCACACCGTAATAATCGATCGCCACCTTGTCAAGCACAGCCGCCGAAGCGCGTCCGGCGCGTATCGTCTTCAACTCGCCCGCGTACGCGTCAACCCTCTTTGACATCTTGTTTTCTACCTCAGGATATTTTGCCATTTTTTTACTCCTCCGTTTTCTTATTTAATTCACTGCCCTACCGCGCGCGGCCATAACCGTTTTCATGTCCGACCCCCGCGCGGTACTGCCTCAATTATGCACCAATGTTCCTATTTTTTCGCCCGTTACGGCTCTTACGATATTTTCCGGGTCATCGAGCCCGAATACGTGTATCGGCATATGGTTGTCCTCACACAGCGACGCCGCCGTGGAATCCATAACCGCGAGATGCTTCGCGAGCACCTCCGTAAATGTCAGCTCATCATACTTCCTCGCGTCCGGATTAACATTCGGGTCGCTGTCATATACCGCGTCAACCTTTTTCGCTAACAGTATAACGTCCGCATTGATCTCGACCGCTCTTAACGCCGCGGCCGTATCTGTTGACATAAACGGATTTCCCGTACCGCAGCCGAATATTACGACCCTTCCCTTTTGCAGATGTCTCACCGCGCGTCCTCTTATATACGGCTCCGCGATAGTTTTCATTTCAATTGCCGTCTGAACGCGGTTTTTTACGCCGCAGCCGTCAAGCTGCGCGCCAAGACCAAGCGCGTTGATCGCCGTAGCAAGCATTCCCATATGGTCGGCGCGTGTTCTGTCCATCGTTCCGCCGCTTCTGCCGCGCCAGATGTTTCCGCCGCCCACAACAACCGCGACCTGAACCTCCATCTCGACTACCTTCTTGATGTTCTCGCAGATTTTTTCTATCGTGCCCTCGTCAAGTCCGAAGCCGTTTGGTCCCGCAAGCGCCTCTCCGCTTATTTTAAGCAGTACTCTCCTGTATTTTGCCTTCATATGTTATCCTCCATAAACGTCGTTTGTTCAGCTTTCCTTTAGATTATACCAAATTCGGGAATAAATTACAACACCTATTTTTAAATTTGCGCAAATCAGCTGTAAAGCTTATACATATCGGCATAAATGCCGCCCGAATTTATAAGCGTCTCGTGCGTACCGCTTTCCGCTATACCGTCGTTTGTTAACACAAGTATAACGTCGGCATTGCGAATCGTAGTCAATCTATGGGCGATCGTGAATACCGTTCTGCCCTTTGCCAGCTCCTCCAGCGATTCCTGAACAAGCCTTTCGCTTTCATTGTCCAGTGCGCTTGTCGCCTCGTCAAGCACCAGTATCGGCGGGTTTTTCAAAAACACTCGCGCGATTGAAATCCGCTGCTTCTGTCCGCCGGATAATTTCACGCCTCGCTCACCCACATATGTATCGTAGCCGTCGGGCAGAGTGCGTATAAACTCGTCCGCGCCCGCGCGTTTCGCCGCAAGCTCTACCTCGGCGCGCGACGCCTTCGGGTCGCCGTATAAAATATTCTCCAAGACAGTTCCCGAAAACAGGTATACATCCTGCTGCACCACGCCTATCGCGCTCCTGAGCGAATGAAGCGTTACCTCCCTTACATCCGTGCCGTCGATTTTGAGCGAACCGCCGGTAACGTCGTAAAACCGCGGTATAAGATTGCACATCGTCGTCTTTCCACCGCCCGAAGGGCCGACAAGCGCGACGCTTTTACCCGCGTCGATATGCAGATTTATATGCTCCAAAACGCAGTCGTCGCCGTCCTCGTAATGGAACGACACATCATCAAAGGTAATGTCGCCCTTTACGTTTTTAAGCTCGCCCGCGCCGGCCTTTTCCGTAATTTCCGGTTCCGTGTCCATGGTCTCCAAAAAACGCTCGATCCCCGTCATGCCTCGCTGGAACTGCTCGGTAAACTGAATAATCGTGCGCGCGGACGTTATAAGCGTGCTTATGTACAGCAAATACGCGGTGAAATCGCCGGGCAGGATTTTACCGTTGATCATGAAAACCGCGCCCGCCACAACGACCGTAAGCTCCATAACGCCTTCAAATACGCGCGTCGCGGTAGAGAAGCCGCCCATATAGAAAAAACTGTTCTTTTTACTCCTGAAAAACCGTTCGTTTCCCTCGCGGAATTTTTCCGCCTCCGCATCCTCGCCGCAGAACGATTTTACGACGCGTATACCCAGAAGAGAATCCTCGACCTGCGCGTTTACCTCGCCTACCTGCTTGCGCTGTTCCTTGAACGCGCGCCGCATACGTACGTTGAAAAATTTTACAAACACCACCACAAACGGCATAACCGCGAAAACTATAAGCGTAAGCGGGATGCTTATCGTCGATAAAACCACGAATGATACTATCAGCTTCAATCCGCATATAAAAAATTCCTCCGGGCAATGATGCGCGAACTCCGATATGTCGTTTAAATCGCCCGTCATACGCGCCATAAGCTGACCGACCTTGTGATTGGAATAATACGAATGCGACAGCTTTTCAAGATGCTCGAACAAATCGCGGCGCATATCCGTCTCCATATTCGCGCCCATCACATGCCCCTGGTTGCTAGTATAGAAATTCGCCGCCGCGTCAATAATCCTGAGGAATATATAAAACAAAGCGATTTTTGCTATTATTCCAAATGTCAGCGCTGAAAGATCATTTATCGCCGTATTTGTAATATAACGTATCAGCATGGGAAATATCAGCGCGCACGCCGTCGTCATTGACGCGCAGAATAGATCCGCCGCCATTACACCCATATAAGGCTTATAATACGGCAAAAATCGTTTTATAAGATACCCTAACTTCATCGGTTGTTTGTTTTCCATAATGATCACCACCGTAAAACTTTATCCTGATTTTATCAAATCACGTCGGTCAGCTTCTGTGAAAACCCTGCGTCTTCACCCGCGTCCCTGAATTTAAGCTCGGGATTTTTTATCGATACGCGCGTATTTTTCGGCACAGACGACGTTATAAACGCGTTCGAGCCTATAACGGCATTTTCGCCGATCACCGTTTCGCCGCCCAGAACCGACGATCCCGAATATATTGTTACATTGTTTTCGATAGTCGGATGACGCTTTACATGCCGCAGCTTCTGCCCGTCGCGCGTAGAAAGCGCGCCCAATGTAACACCCTGGTAAATCTTTACACGTTCACCGATTATCGTCGTTTCTCCGATCACCACGCCCGTACCGTGGTCGATAAAGAAATATTTGCCTATCTTCGCACCCGGATTTATGTCTATCCCCGTTTCGCTGTGCGCGTATTCGGACATTATGCGCGGCAAAAGAGGCACGTTAAGCTCGTAAAATACATGCGCGACGCGGTGTACCGTTATCGCAAGCATACACGGATACGAAAATACGATTATGTCCTTGCTCTCCGCAGCCGGGTCGCCGTCATACGCGGCCTGTATGTCGGTTGTCAAAAGCTCGTAAATCTCCGGCAGCCGCTCGAAAAACACATCGCATACGGCGTTTGCTCTCTCGTCCGCCTCATCGTACATTTCGCCGTAGTCCTTATCCGTATCATTTATGCTGCTCTCGTAAAGATACGCAAGCTTTATCTGTTTTTTCAGCTTTCTGTTGATCGTAAGCATCAAATCCCCCGTGACATATCTGACGCTTAAATCGTCAATTTTACGCGCGTCAAAATGCTCCGGAAACAACAGCGCCCTAAGGTCGTTTATTATATCTATAACCGCCTCTTTATCCGGCATGCGCGTACGTATTTTTCGCTCCGAAAACCGGTTTTTCCTCTGGCTCTCCAACAGCGCGTCTATGTGATTCTCGATATTTTTCTTAAATTCCATTCCTCCGCCTCCTATATATCAATATTTTAACATATATTTCCGTTATCGGTAATGTATTACTTTGGTAAGATAAATTTATGTTTATCGCACTAATGCGTATGGGGAGCACTGTAGGGGACGGTGCCCTCGACGTCCCGCCGCATACCATATTGTGTTACGGAACACGGGCGAACACGGTTCGCCCCTACAATCGTGCCAATATACGATTTTCACTCACGGGAACGCTCTGCTAAGGCCCCCCTTGTCAAAGGGGGCTGTCAGCGAAGCTGACTGGGGGATTCCGCAATTTCAACAAATCGCCGCAATATGCGGTTTTCTGTAAATATGAATCCCTCCACCATGCTACGCATGGTCCCCCTCCCTTTGACAAGGGAGGCTAACGCACACCGTATACCATATTGGGTTACGGAACACAGGCGGCCGATGGCCGCCCCTACGGTGTTCGGGTTTCCCATACGCATTTGCGCGATAAAGATAGATTCATATTTCCCCGTCATGTACCGCGTGTTTCAAAAACGCCCTGTCCTTTTCCGTCAATTCCGCCTTTTCAAGCAAATCGGGGCGTTTTTTCAGTGTATTTACAAGCGACTGCTCACGTTTCCATTCCTCAATTTTCGCGTGGTGCCCGCTTATTAAAATCTCCGGTATTCCGTGTCCGTTCCACTCTGCTGGCTTTGTATACTGCGGATATTCCAAAAGTCCGTTAAAATGCGATTCATTACTGTACGAGCCTTCGTCCGCGAGCACACCCGGCAGCATACGCGATACAGCGTCAATAACCGCCATTGCGGGGATCTCGCCGCCGGTAAGCACAAAATCGCCTATCGATATTTCCGCGTCGATGATTTCGTCTATCACCCTCTGGTCAACGCCCTCGTAATGACCGCATAAAATAACGATATGCTCATAATCCGCCGCGAGCTTTTTTACCGTCTCCTGCGTCATTACCTTTCCCTGCGGCGACATATAAATCGTATACGGCTTATACGAAAGGCCCTCGGCAACCGACATATACGCGTCGTATATCGGCTGCGCCGTCATAAGCATGCCCCCGCCGCCGCTGTACGGAGTATCGTCCACCTTCCTGTGCTTGTTCTTCGTATAGTCACGTATATTTATAAAATTTGTTTCTATTATACCGGCATCCCTTGCGCGTCCGATTATGCTTTCGCCGAGTACCGCCTCGAACATCTCCGGGAAAAGCGTCAGCACGTCAAACCTCATCGTCAAGTCCTTCCATCATAAATATCTTCACATATCCGCCGTCCGTATCTATTTCCTTCACCACATCATCTATCACGGGAATAAGCAGATTTTTCTTTCCCTCGCGCTTTACATCGTAAATATCGTTGCTCCCGGTGTTAAACACATCCGCTATCACACCTATTTTTTCGCCCGTGTCAATGTCCATCACATCAAGGCCTAGCAGATCCGCGATAAAGTGCGCGCCTTCCTCGAGCTCAAACATCTCCCTCGGTGCGTACAGTGTCAGCTCCTTGTATTTTTCCGCCTCGCTTATATCCTTTATCTGCGAGAATTTCAAAAGCACGTTGTTCTTCTGATACCGCACGCTTTCAATATCGAGCCGTTCATCGCCCGTTTTTTTCTTTACAAACACATATTCGATATTCTCAAAATCCTCCGGATGATCCGTCCACGGCACGACCTTTACCTCGCCGCGCAATCCGTGGGTGTTAACGATTTTTCCCGCTTCAAGCAAATCCATAAAATTCTCCTTTTTTATACTTATCACAGCGCGCGGTGCAAGCGCAATATTATCCCGCGCCTATAATATCCTTATTATACCATATTATACCACATTTTCACGCAATCGTCAATAAAATCCGTGTCGGTATGATATGATTTTTCCGAATTTTATAACATCCGATATTTTTCACATTTACGTAAAAAATCATCTTTTTCGTTGACAACGATATCCGCGTTGGTATATAATAGCTGCGGCAAAGGAGTATACTAACATGGATAAGAATAAATTTATAAAAGAAAATTTCGGCATTTCGGACAATGTATTGACGCTCGTAGATGAGGCGGAAGCGGCGGTTTGCGGACAGTTTGCCAAAATTGACGAAACGGCGCAGATAAATCAATTAAAGGTCATGAAGGCGTTTTCGGACAACCGCGTATCGTATGCGCACTTTGCCGAAACGACCGGCTACGGCTACGACGATTTGGGGCGTGATACGCTCGATAAAATATACGCTCAGGTGTTTGAGGCGGAGGACGCGCTCGTGCGCCACACGTTTGTGAACGGCACACACACGATTTCGACCGCGCTCTTCGGAGTGCTCCGCCCCGGCGACACACTTGCCGCGGTAACCGGCAAGCCGTATGACACGCTTGAAGAAGCGATAGGAATAAACGGCGAAAGCGGTAACGGTTCGTTAAAGGATTTCGGGGTACAATATAAACAGATTGATTTGCTCCCCACCGGCGCGGCGGATTTTGAAAAAATCAAAAAAATCTGCGGTGAAATAAGGCCCAAGGCGGCTATGATACAGCGTTCAAAGGGTTATGATACACGCCCAACTCTGTCGGCGGCGCAAATCGGGGAAATAGTGCGTGCGGTAAAATCGGTATCGCCCGATACTGTATGCATAGTCGATAACTGCTACGGCGAATTTGTAGATGATTTCGAGCCGACGCACTACGGCGCGGATCTTATTATCGGCTCGCTTATTAAAAATCCCGGCGGCGGTCTCGCGCCGACCGGCGGATATATCGCGGGGCGCGCGGACATAATAGAAAAATGCTCATACCGAATGACATCGGTCGGCATAGGCAGAGAATGCGGCTCAACGCCCGGACTTCACCGACTGATGTACCAGGGATTGTTTTTCGCGCCGCACATCGTGGCGCAGGCTTTGAAAACAGCGGTTCTGTGCGCGGAGGTATTCGATAAAATGGGATTTTACGTAGAGCCAAAGCCGACGGACGCGCGCCATGATATAATCCAGGCCGTACGGCTTGAGGATGCGGAAAAGCTAAAGGCATTCTGCCAAGGCATACAAAAGGGCGCGCCGGTTGACAGCTTTGTAACGCCCGAGCCGTGGGACATGCCTGGGTACCGGGATCAGGTAATAATGGCGGCGGGCGCGTTCGTGCAGGGCGCGTCGATTGAGTTATCCGCTGACGGGCCGATGCGGCCGCCCTACACCGCGTTCATGCAGGGCGGACTGACATATGAATCCGCGAAGCTCGGCATAATGGCGGCGGCGCAGAAAATTACGGAGATTGAAAAATGAGTATTAACGTAAAGCATAATGTACAATGTCCCAAATGCGGGCAAATGAGTGATATAACTGTATGGAATTCCATAACCGTACGCGACAGCGCGGATTTAAAAGAGGATCTGCTGCGCGGCAGGATAAATATTTTCCGCTGTCCATCATGCGGTCAGACGGGGCTTATGCCCACTCCCCTGCTCTACCTCGACGATGATAAGAAGCTTATTTTTTCGTTCTCACCGTGCGATGATCCGGCTGAGGCGAAAAAACAGTACGCGGATATTAAAAATGCGTCGAAGGAAACGGGAGATTTGAAAAAATACGACGGCTATAATCTCCGTTTCATAACCGATTTTAACGCGCTTTTGGAAAAAATACTGATATTCGACGCCGGATTTAACGATAAGGCTGTCGAGGTCATAAAGCTTATGATTTTATCGCAGGATATCGAGAAGAGCGACCAACGCACATGCCGGTTCGGGAAATACGAAAACGGTTCTCTTGAGTTCATGATCCACGATATGATCGAAAATCAGATCTACACCTCGTCCGTACCCGCGGAAAGCTATGACGCCATATGGAAAAGTCTTCGCGAATCCGGCGTTAAGCCGTACAGCTTTGACTGGGAGGCCGTTGACGAAGCGTACGCGGCACGGCTGTTAAACGGATTTAACAATTAACTGAGCGCCGTCATTTTTTGTTCACAATAAGTTTACAGAAACATTATTGACACAACAAGCACGGCGGGGGTACAATATAAAAAACAAGCTGTTTAAAGGAGATGAACGCATGCGAAGCTGTATTTACTGCGGACGTGAGTTAGCCGAGGGCGAAAAATGCAGCTGCCCGGGCGCGGCGGCGCGCCGAGCCGCAAAAGACGGCGGTTCGGCTTCACAAAATACCGACACGTCAACGCAATATAACAATTCCGGCACAAATACACAATACACCCGGAACGAAAACGGTTATTACCGCACCGGCTATACACAAGCTGAAAATCCGTTAAAACGCAAATGGAACAGATATAAAGCGAAACGGCAAGCGGCCAAAAGCCAGCGCACGCCCGAAATGCGCGGGATATTCTCATACATTTACCGGTTCATAAAATCACCGGCGACAGAAATTGCCAATCCCCGCGCGTTTTCAATGCCGCAGATGCTGCTGATCGCGGCAATACAAGGCGCGGTGATCGGACTTTGCGTATACTTTGTAAACACTGGCGCGCCGCGCGGCTGGCTTCGCGCCATTGCCAATATTATAGGCTTCGGCGGTACAACCGGCTTCCGCTCTGTTTTGCATGCTGTCGAGGCGGCATTGTCGGGCGCGCTGGGAGGAGGCTTCTTCCTGCTCATCCACACCGGGATCTTCTGGCTGATAAACCGATTTATATTCCGCTCGCGCACAGGCTTTACACCGCTCGCACAGCGGCTTGTTCTGACTAATATCCCGTTTACCGCGCTTGCGGCGATCGGCGTGGCATTCTCGTTCATATCGACGACCACGCTCATGATACTGCTTATGTGCGGCGCGCTGTCATCGTTCATACTGACATATATTTCCTTGAACGAGGAATGGTCGTCATATTCCGAATCGCGGGTCCTGTATGCGTTGATGCTCGGATATTTCATATTGTTTACATTTATATTCTCATTGCTGAGAGTATCGGTTATAGGAGGTTAAGACAATGAAAGAAGTAAAAACAACATCCGCACCCGCGGCCATCGGCCCGTATTCGCAGGCGATAATCAGCGGCAATATGCTGTTCACGTCGGGTCAGATACCCATTGATCCCGAAACGGGTGAGATCCCAAAAGGCGTTGAGGCGCAGGCACGGCAGGCGCTGACAAATGTGAAAAACCTCATCGAGGCGTCCGGCGGCAGTATGGCTAATGTGGTAAAAACCGGCGTATTTATTAAAAACATGGACGATTTCGCGAAAATCAACGAAATTTACGCCGAATTTTTCACCGAGCCTTATCCGGCGCGTTCGTGCGTGGAAGTCGCGCGGCTGCCTAAGGATGTGCTGCTCGAGGTCGAAACGATCGTTGAACTTTAAAAATATCGCTGAGCGTCACAGCGTCAAAACATTTGATACCGGCGCCGTTTTACGGATGATCCGTAAAACGGCGTTTTTTATGGTTCTTGAATTTATCGATCGCCAAATATAAATTTAATGATTCTGTCGCCTATCTTTTCGGTCGCGTCTTCAATATCCTTCTTGCACCAGTAAGGCTTATTAACGTCCGCGAATTTCCCGACTAACGCCGACGCAATAGGATAGCTGCTGTCAACATACCCGGTTTTATCCGATAATTTCGTTGACACCTTTGTCCTAAACCATTCATTTCCAATCGCCCGGTTTATTTTTTCTTCAAGCAATATTTTATTACCGAGCTTATTTACTATGCCTTCAAATTCCTCCGTGCTCTCAATCTGCGCGTCTTTTCTGATTTCATCGATATTAGCGCCGCTGATGGGCATGATATGCTCAATATCACATTTTGTTCCTATGTTAAAATTAAGGCTGTATTCCTTGGCATAAAGATACTCATTCAAATAAACAAGCATATTTTTATCGTACTCAATTACATCCGCCCTGATTTTATCCTTACTCCATTTTTCATGGATATGCCTGTCAAAATCCTTCTTAATTTCTTCGGCCGGCACATTGCCGTCGGCCAATTTCACTATTTCCCCGAAAAGGAACGTTTTAAACGCGCTGCTGGAATATACGATATCCACCAGCTCCAGCACCGCAAACAATTTCAAAAGGCATTCCACAATATCCTTTATCGTGTCCTCGCTTATTTCATTAGCTGTAAAACGATGGAAATAGCTTGCCAAAAACAGCTTCGCGTTATCGTTAAATTTAAGTAAAACCCGAATCATGGGATATGACGCAGTCTTTTTCCATATCAGCGCAAGATTTATCAGCTTTTTGCATAATCCGACAGGGTCGCGAAGTATATTCCTGTTTATATCCGTAAAGTATCTCCTTAAGCCGGGCGTCGTCACGTTAATCGAGCCTGTTTGGGACACCATCTCCGAGTTCTTTGCCCTCTCATAATACATCTGCTGCATCAAAATTGCGTCAATATCCGCAATATCATCCCGCTTTAATTCATTAACAAGTCCGATCAGCTCCTTCCAAAGCTTCGTAAATTCATCTCCCGTCCCGTTCTCCTTGGCAGCCGCGTACAATTTCGCGGAAATAATATCGGAATCATAGAGAGGCAGTCCGTCCGAGTTTAGGGAATTAAACATGGTTATAGCCTGCTCCGTTTGCCAGCTCTTAATTTCTATGACCTCGCAGCTTTCAGTCAGCGTCTTTGTGAAAATATTGAGCTGCGAATCGGAAAGCTCTTTTGCTCTTTCATAGAAAAATTTGAAGTTCCTGAAAAAGTTTGTATATTTATTATCCTTTTGTTTTCGGGCAATTTTAATGACCCTTGACTCGGCCTCGGCAAAATCAGCGGAGCTTAATACAGACTGCAATTCTGTCTTATATAATTCGTTAATGGAATAATTTTTTATGATCTACGCATCCGCGTAAATATCCCTATCCGCTTCAATATCGGGCCTGTCCGGTATATCCTCGGGATCGGCTTTGTATAAAATACCCATTATTTTTCTTCTTCGCTCCTTTAAGCCTCTGAAAAGGCCGGCAGACTCCTCATCCCGCGCCGTGGTCTCTATCGCGGTGTTGACGCGCAGCAAAAGAGCCTTGAGAAGCAGCATGAACGTGGTGGTCCTTTGCTGTCCGTCAATCAGCTCGAGTACTGTATTGTTATCTTGACAATTGATAATTATTGTACCGAAAAAGTAGTTGTCATTATTATCGCTGTCTATAAAATCAATAATATCCTGCCATAATTTATCGCAATGTTCTATTTCCCATGAATACGGCCGCTGGTATTCCGGGACAGCAAAAACAGCGTTATCCTCAAGCTTAAGATAATTGCCGATCCTGCGCAGCGTTGGTTCAATATTTTTAATCATAATAATATTCCCCTTACTAATAAAATTTTATATGCAAGCAAATTAAAGCGGCCGCCGCGCATACCCGCTTTGCGCGGCGGCAAAACGCCGCAATATCCGCTTATTTATTTCTCTTTTTCTTTGTCAGCTCGTAGCTCATATCGAGCAGCGGATAAATATCCTCCGCGCCGACCGTTCCGTCGAGAAGTATTGTCAGCCAATTCTCGCGGTGCATGTGGTACGCCGGCAAAAATCCCTTATTCATGCGAAGCGAACCCGATAATATCGGGTCGCATTTGACATTTAAAATATCCACGCGCTCATCGCTGTCCATGCCGAGCCTGTTTCGCGGCACGTCCATAAAAAGCGCGTACCATTTGCGCGTGCCGCCGTGGCGCAGCACCGAATATGTCGGAGCGGTCGAAAACGGCGCGTCCGGGATCGTTTTATATGTTTTCTTTGCGTACCTCAATATTTGTTCTTTTATTTCGTTCATACGTATACCTCGCCAAACCGATCCTCCGTTCAATCACTTTAGTGCTTTACTCAAAAAAATTTCCGCCGCCTGTGAATCCAATAAAAGGCAGCCGCAGTCGGTATAGCCTATCCTGCGATAAAAATGCTGCGCCGTTTCATCTGACTGCGTTGACGTGAGCAGCAAATTATAACCCCGCGATCTCATATCATTTTCCCAATGCTCCATAAGCCGTGTTCCAAAGCCGCGTCCGCGGTATTTTTCCGCTACAAACAGCATTGTGCAAAACGGAGTGTTATCCCAAAATAAATTGTATCTGAGCAGCCCGGCCGGATTGCCGTCCGATAGTATTACATAGCCGGTTTTGGTGCGAACCTTGTTATCAAATTCCGCCTCCGGCAAATGGCGGTCGAGGCTGTACCAGAATTTTTTGTCGTCATCGTTTAAATATCGAACGCTTATCATCTCAAAATCTCCTTCCGAGGTGCGCATTTCATATGGAATAAATATTAAATTTTAAGCAATATACCGACGCCGCTTTTCTAACGGCGCCGGTTTTGATCGGCGCAGTTTATTTCATAAGCTCCATTCCGGCATTCCATGCCTTTCCGACCTTTGCGCCGGTGACATAATAACCGTTTTGAAATTGGTCGAACATCAGCGCGTGAAGCTTTGCCGGATCGACCTTGCCGTTATCGGATAAAACCGCTTCCTCCGCCTTGACGTTTACTATTTTGCCGACAATACCGTCAACATGATCCGTATGCAAAAACTCAAGCAGCTCGCATTCCATAACGACCGGGAACTCATCGATGATAGGAGCGTGGACCTTGTCGCTTTTTACCGCGTGGTACCCCGTACGCTCAAATTTATCATCGATTTTATTGCCGGAGGCAATGCCGAAGAAATCGGCCGCATCCATGTGCGCCTCGTCCGCGAGCGCCACGGTAAACGCCTTGCTTTCCTTGATGTTCAGCCATGTTTTCTTGCCCTTGCCGATAAACAGGATAATTTTATCCATATCGCATATCTGCCCCCACGCGGCGTTCATGACGTTGACCTTCTCGTTTTCATCATACGCCGCGACCATAAGCACCGGCATGGGATATACCGCCTGAACCAATCCTAAATCCTTCTTCATTATCATCAACCCTTTCGTTTTATATTTATAACGTCATTATATCAGTAAGCCGTCAATTTTTCAAGTACATAATTGAAATTTCGCATCTCCGGCGGGATCCGGCGGGATAATAAATATATTGCCTTTTACATAAAAATATGGTACAATAACGATATAATTAAGGCAATGTCCTCAAAAATAACCGATAGGAGAAATCGCAATGTTATATCCGCAAAACAACGCGCACCGCAGAGCGTATAAGCTTGACGGCTACTGGGAATTTAAAAAGGATCCAACGGCCGAGGGAGAAGCTCTCGGCTGGGCGCGAGGCATTGATAATACCCGGACGATAGCCGTGCCCGCGTCATGGAATGAGCAGGCGAATGAGCTTTACCACTATCACGGGATAGCATGGTACCAGACGTCGTTCGCATTAAACGAAAACGACATAAATGAGCGCGTTGTCTTGCGGTTTTCAAGCGTGCAGTACGGCGCTGCGGTATTTATAAACGGTCATTTCGCCGGTGAGGACCGCGCGCCGTACCTTCCGTTTGAATGGGACGTATCGGATCTGGTGCGTTCCGGTGATAATCTGCTCGTTGTAAAGGTAAACGGCGAACCGCTAAATGAAGAGCCTGTACGCATTTGCGACTTCTACGGATACGCGGGCATTGACCGTCATGTATTTGTATGCGCGCTTCCGAAGGCTCATATAACCGACATAGCAGTACGCGCCGGCGCTGACGGCAAAGCATCAATACGCGTAACCGCCTCGGGAGAAGGAAATGACGCGGCGGTGACGGCAAAAATAGGCGATGTGCCGTGTGCGCTCAGCAAAAACGGCGGCTGCTATACCGGAGAGCTTCGGCTGCAAAATTACGAACGCTGGTCTTTGGAAAATCCGGCGCTTTACCCGGTAAATATAACCCTTTTCGATAACGGCCGTGCAGCGGATAGCTATAAGCTTAAAACGGGTTTTAGGGATATAGCCGTGTCGGGGAGACAAATACTCCTTAACGGCAAACCAGTATATTTAAAAGGCTTTGACAAGCACGAGGATTTCTGTGTTTTGGGCAAGGGATTATCCTATGCGCTTAACGTCCGCGACTTTGACCTAATGAAATGGACAGGCGCAAATTCCTTCAGGACGAGCCATTACCCCTACAGTGAGGAGCTGCTTGATTTGGCTGACCGCGAGGGATTCCTTGTAATTGATGAAGCCCCGTTCGCGGGCATGGACGGGACGCAGTTCAACGACCCGAAAACCTGCGAAAAGGCCGTGGAATATATGAAACGGCTTATCGACAGGGATAAAAACCATCCGTGTGTGATTTCATACAGCATCGGCAACGAATGCGACACGGCCGACGCGGCGTCGAAGAAATTTTTTCTGCCGGTGATAGACGCGGCGCGGCAGTTAGATACCCGGCCGCTTACATACGTCGCGTGGACAAAACCCGACGAGGACAATATTTACCAATATGTTGACATAATAGGCTTAAACCGCTATTACGGTTGGTACCCTTATGAAAACTGGCCCGGCAGCGCGGCTCCCGGCAATATTGACGCGGCGGTAAAGCAAATGGACGATTGCCTGCGCGATTTTGAACGCGTTTATACCGCGCCCCTTATTGTGACCGAATTTGGCGCGGACACGATAGCGGGCCTTCATTCAACGTTTATGCTGCAATTCAGCGAGGAATTTCAAGCGAACTTCCTGCGCTCCTACATACGTCTTATTAAACGGCATCCGGCCGTCGCGGGCATGCACGTATGGAATTTTGCCGATTTTTCAACCGAGCAAAGTCCGGGCAGAGTAATGGGAAATAAAAAGGGCGTGTTTACAAGAGAGCGCGCGCCCAAACAGGCGGCGTTCATCCTCCGCCGAGAATGGCTCGGCGAATCTGATGACGGCTTGTTTTGCCGCGGCGGAGGCGGCGCGTTTAAAATCCCAGGCGAATAAGCAGATGATAACGCAAAAAAATACACGTTTATTGACATCAAAATCCTTAGCTTCACTCGTGAAATTGAGGATTTTTTTGTGTAATTTATCATCTCGGTATTATAATAAACACCGTAAATATAACGCGATGCGCCGTTTTTCGCTTTCTGACGATATTTTAGCTTGGTATATTCCCTCCCTTTTTAATTTCCGGTTCGCAAATTGTGTGTATTTACGCTGTCTTAAATATGTTTCAAATTTAATATTTTGGGAAATATAATAATACTACAGCAGGTCAGGAGGGTAAAATATGAAAAAAATCATACCTGTAATTTTATCGGGCATAGCGGTGATCACCGCGATACTCGCGGCGTACAATCTGCGCGATAACGCGCGCGCCGCGTCATATTCGGATGATGTACAGCTTTTGGCGCGCGCCGTTAACGGCGAAGCGCGCGGCGAGCCGTACGAGGGACAGGTCGCTGTCGCGGCGGTAATTTTGAACCGCGTAAACCATTCCTCGTTCCCGAACACCATTTCGGGCGTAATCTATCAGCCCGGCGCCTTCACCGCCGTGTCCGACGGTCAGATCAATGTGCCGATCGACCCCAATTCCACTGTGTATAAGGCGTGTCAGGACGCTTTAAACGGCTGGGACCCGTCCTACGGCGCAATTTATTATTTCAATCCCGATACGGCGACAAGCAAATGGATATGGTCGCGTCCGCTTATCGTGAAAATCGGCAAGCATCGCTTCTGCGCGTAAGGAGGTAAATAATGGAAAAATCAAAAAGTATAAATATATGGCTGTATTCGATCCTCGGCGCGGCGCTGTTGATCGTATTCTTCTGGGGCGCCGCTATGCAGCGCAGCGCAAAAGCACTTGAAAATTCGGTCGAGAACAACTACAACCGCGCGTTCCACGATCTCGTGTCATATATCGACGACATCGATACGCAGCTGACCAAGGCGCAGCTTGCGTCATCTCCGGCGCAGCTTGCCGCTGTTTCGTCCGATATATTTCGTCAGTCCGCCGAGGCAAAATCATGTCTGGGTCAGCTGCCCACTTCGGATGTGCAGCTTGACAATACCGCGAAATTTTTGTCGCAGGTCGGCGATTACACATACGTACTGTCGCAGGACGCGATAAACGGCGCGGAAATTTCGGAGGAAGCATACAACAATCTCGCGTCCTTAAATGAACGCGCGGCGGCCTTGCGCGATACGCTCGCCGATATTGAGGACAAGCTCTATTCCGGAGATATCAAATTATCCGAAATCACAAGTGTAAACGATAATAACGCGGCGCAGGCGGCAGGCTCCGACATTTTAACGGATCTTGAAAACGTGGAAAAGTCATTTGGAGATTACCCCGCGCTCATATATGACGGCCCGTTCTCGGAGCACATCGAGAACCGCGAATCCGTTATGCTCAAGGACGCGCCGCAGATTACGCGCAGTGAGGCGCTAAGAAAGGCCGAGGAATTTTTAGGCCCTAAAGGGCGCGGTTTGAAATTTGAAAGTCTGTCCGGAAATACGGCGATAGAATCATATACATTCCGAAAAACCGACGGCGACAACGATATTTCGATAAGCGTCACTAAAAACGGCGGCTATATACTCTATTATCTCAACAATACCGAAACCGGCGATGAAAAATACGATATCGATTCCGCGACACAGGCGGCGGCCGAATTTCTTTCCGCGCGCGGATATCCCGATATGGTGAGCAGCTATTACGAAAAAAAAGGCGGCACGGCAACGATTAATTTTGCGTATTCAAATGACGGCATCGTATGCTACAGCGACCTCGTCAAGGTACGCGTTGCTCTTGATACCGGAGAAATTACCGGGTTTGAGGCAAAAGGCTATCTTATGAACCACACCGAACGCACCGATACCGTTCCGGCGCTTACAGCCGAGGAGGCGCGGCAATATGTTTCCACGCGTCTCGACGTAAGCTCGTCCGGACTCGCGATCATTCCCAAGGACAGTATGCAGGAGGTTTTGTGCTACGAATTTCACGGCACGTTTATGAATAAAAATTTCCTCGTATACGTAAACGCCGCAAACGGACGTGAGGAAGAGATATTCCTTCTTATCGAATCCGATGACGGCATACTGACAGTGTAAATTAAAAGGAACGCCTGACGCTGATTATTACGCGTCAGGCGTTTTTCTTATATTCTTTCCGCTATAAGCCTTGCCATTTCCGTACATCCGACCTTCTTCATACCGTCGGACATTATATCTCCGGTTCGGTATCCGTCGTCGAGCACCTTTGAAACCGCCGCCTCGACCGCGTCCGGCTCATCCTTTAAATCAAGCGAATATCTTAACAGCATCGCCGCCGATAAAATCGTCGCTATTGGGTTGGCGATATCCTTTCCCGCGATATCGGGCGCGCTGCCGCCCGACGGCTCGTAAAGTCCGAGCTTTGTCTCGTTAAGACTCGCGGACGGGAGCATACCAATTGAGCCTGTTATCATCGACGCCTCGTCGGATAATATATCGCCGAACATATTTTCCGTAACCATTACGTCGAACTGCGCCGGGTCTTTAACAAGCTGCATAGCCGCGTTATCGACGAGCATATGCGAAACCTCGACCTCGGGATAATCGGCCGAAACTTCATTTACGATTTTTCTCCACAAGCGCGATGAATCGAGCACGTTCGCCTTGTCCACGCTCGTGACCTTCTTTCTGCGCTTCATCGCTACCTCAAACGCCTGAACCGCGATGCGGCGTATCTCGTTTTCGTTATAGATAAGCGTATCGACCGCTGTTGTAAGTCCGTCGATCTCCTCCGTTTTTCTCGCTCCGAAATACAGTCCGCCCGTTAATTCGCGCATGATAAGCATGTCAAATCCCTTCGCGCTTATTTCCTCCTTCAGCGGACACGCGCCGCTAAGCTGCGGGTACAAAAGGCACGGGCGCAAATTCGCGAAAAGTCCGAGCGCCTTCCTTATGCCTAAAAGTCCCGCCTCCGGGCGAAGATTGGCCGGAAGCTTATACCACGGCGATGTGTTCGTGTCGCCGCCTATCGAACCCATTAATACCGCGTCGGATCTTTTGCATATTTCAACTGTCTCGTCCGGCAGCGGAACGCCCGTCGCGTCAATCGCACAGCCGCCCAGAAGCGCGGGCGTATAATTAAACACATGGCCATATTTTTCACCGATTTTATCAAGTACGGTTATGGCCGCTTTTACGATCTCCGGGCCTATCCCATCGCCCTCGATCACGGCTATATTATATTCTCCCATAATTTAAGTATCCTTTCAGTTTATATAATTATTCTTTTTACGGCGGTGATCTGAGGGCAGTCCGCCCTACAGGCCGGAAATAATATTTTTTATAGAAAATTTACATGCCTTTCTTTATGTATTCCACCAATCCTCCGCTGTTTATGATCTCCTGCATAAACGGCGGGAACGCGACAGCCTGATACGTTTTGTCCTTTGTCTTATTCGTAATAACGCCGGTATCAAAATCCACCTCAACCTCGTCCCCGGCGTCAATATCCGCCGAAGCCTCGGCGCATTCCAAGATAGGCAAACCGATATTGATAGAGTTCCTGTAGAAAATTCTCGCGAAATCCTTTGCTATAACGCATGAAATGCCGCTTGCCTTGATTGCGATCGGCGCATGCTCACGCGATGAACCGCAGCCGAAATTCGCGCCGCCGACCATTATATCACCGGCTGTGTGGTTCTTTACGAAATCCTTATCGATATCCTCCATGCAGTGCGACGCCAGTTCCGCCGGATCGCTTGTGTTTAAATATCTCGCGGGGATTATAACGTCGGTGTCAATGTTGTCCCCGTATTTAATTACCCTTCCGTTTGCTTTCATATTCTCATTCCTTTCGCAAATTATAATATCATTATGCGCGGCGGACTGTGGGCAGTCCGCCCTGCGATGCTTATATATCCTCCGGAGCTGTTATTTTGCCTGTGATCGCCGACGCGGCGGCAACCTCGGGACTTGCCAGATATACCTCGCTCTCAACATGTCCCATACGTCCGAGGAAATTGCGGTTTGTCGTTGATACGCATCTCTCACCCGCCGCTAAAATTCCCATATGTCCGCCCAGACACGGTCCGCATGTCGGCGCGGAAATCACACAGCCCGCCTCGACAAGCGTCGATAAAGTGCCGTCCTTTAACGCCTCTAAATAAATCGCCTGAGTCGCCGGGAACACGAGTACGCGCACGCCCTTTTTAACGCGCTTGCCCTTTAAAATCTCCGCCGCATGGCGCAAATCGGAAATGCGTCCGTTCGTGCACGAACCAATTACAACCTGATCGATCTCCACATCGCCCCAGTTGTCGGGCGTTCTTGCGTTTTCCGGCAAATGCGGGAACGCTACGGTGTGAGGGACCTTCGACAGGTCAATGTCTATGACCCTGACGTATTCCGCGTCGGGATCGGCCGTAAATTCCTTGTATTCCTTCGCCGAATGCTCCTTCATATACTCGCGTGTTTTATCGTCAACCTCGAATATGCCGTTTTTCGCGCCCGCCTCGATCGCCATGTTAGCTATTGTGAAGCGGTCGTCCATCGTGAGCGAATGAACGCCCTCGCCGGTAAATTCCATTGACTTATACAGCGCGCCGTCAACGCCTATCATGCCGATGATATGCAAAATCAGATCCTTACCGCTGACATACTTGTTAAGCTCACCGGTGAGGTTGAACTTGATCGCCTCCGGCACCTTGAACCACGCCTTGCCTATCGCCATTCCGGCCGCCATGTCCGTCGAGCCGACGCCCGTCGAGAACGCGCCGAGAGCGCCGTATGTACATGTATGCGAATCCGCGCCTATTACAACGTCGCCCGCTACAACAAGTCCTTTTTCGGGCAGCAGCGCGTGTTCAATTCCTACCTCGCCGACCTCGAAATAATTTAAAATGTCCTGCTCCGCGGCAAAATTACGCACCGTCATGCACTGCTCCGCCGATTTAATGTCCTTGTTCGGCGTGAAGTGGTCCGGTACAAGCGCGATTTTCGTCTTGTCAAATACACTTGTGCCGCCGATTTTGTCAAATTCCTTGATCGCTACGGGGGATGTTATGTCATTGCCGAGAACAAGGCTCAAGTTCGCCATAATTAAATCGCCCGCGCGTACGCTGTCAAGTCCCGCGGCGTTCGCGAGGATCTTCTGCGTCATTGTCATTCCCATTTGTTAATCACCTCATAAATTTCATTATCTGCTATTATACTACAACTTTTCGTGTTTGTAAAGATACAAACTTAACCGATTTTATGTTCTTCTTAAGGAATAAAGCCGCGCGCCGTATCTAAAAACCTCGAAATACGTTATAATTTGTATTGCAAAAAATACTATTCTGTGATATAATCGTACATATATATAGTTTAACGGAGAAAAAATATGCGCAATATTATCTATGACGCCGCCTACGGCGCTGTATGCTCCCTTGCGGTATTGATCATCGGACTTGTGCTGCCGAGAAAATGGTTCAATCCCGAGAGTATGCTGTTCGCCGAACGAAAATGGGAGAACGGCGGAAAAATATATAACAGACTGTATGTAAGCAAATGGAAGAGCAAGCTTCCGGATATGAGCAAATATATAAAACAAATGCTTTCAAAACGCATTCACGGCACCGAAACGGCGGATGACATAAACCGTCTCATAGCGGAAACGTGCGTAGCGGAGGCCGCTCATTACGTGCTTATGGCTCTCTCGGTCGGCATGGTAATAATATGGCGGGACGTCGGCGGCCTGATATGCTGCCTGTGCTACGCGGCGGGAAATATCCCGTATATAATAATTCAGCGGTATAACCGCCCCAGGCTGGCACGTATGATGAACCGTCTGAAAAGCAGAAGCTGTTAGCTTTGCTTTTATTTGTTCGCGCCTGTGGCCGCGAAGACGGCTGCGGTCACGTGCGGAGCCGGCGGACGCGGCTTAATGATTTGACAATTTTATAGATCAACGAGGTAAAATGATGAAAAAACTAATATGTGTATTAGCGGCGATATGCTGTATTGCGGCCGCAATTCCGGTTCATGCGGAAAACTCAAGAGCCGCCTGCGTTTTGGAAATGCAGACGGGAGATGTGGTTTATGAAAAAAACAGCGTTGAACGCCTGCCCATGGCCAGTACGACAAAAATTATGACGTGCATAACAGCGCTCGATAACTCACAGCTGACGGACGTGGTGACCGTATCCCATAACGCCGCTATAACCGAAGGCTCGTCGGCATATATCGAGGAAGGGAACCAGCTTAGTATGTACGATATGCTGTTCGGACTTATGCTTAATTCCGGCAATGACGCCGCTGTGGCCATAGCCGAACACATTTCCGGTTCGGTTGACGCGTTTGTCGAGCTTATGAATCAAAAGGCGGACGAAATCGGGGCAAAAAATACACATTTTACTAATCCGAACGGACTACCCGATCCCGACCACTACACGACCGCGTACGATTTGGCGGTCATTACGCGTTACGCAATGCAAAACCAAACATTCCGGGAAATTGTGGGCACAATAGATTTCAACGGACTTATCATAAACACGGGAGGCGTTTTGCCGTTTCACAATCACAATCGCCTGCTCAGTGAATACCCGGGTTGTATAGGCGTAAAAACGGGATATACCGACGCTGCCGGACGGTGCCTTGTTACGGCCGCGACACGAGATGAAGTAACGCTTATCGCCGTTACTTTAAATGACAACGACGACTGGAACGACCATAAGGCTATGCTTGACGAATACTTCCCTGAATACTCCGCAAAATGCGTAGTTCACGCGGGTGACAGCGCGCCGTACTCCGACTATGATGCCGTATACGCTCAGGATTTTTATGCCGCGCTGCGCAGCAATGCTGACCCAAAAATAAAGGTTCGTCTTAAAATCCCGTCAAAGCTTAATTTCCCTGTAGCGAAGGGCGAAAAAATCGGATATGCCGAATTTGTGATTGACAATGAGGTGATAGGTACGGTAGATGTGTGCTCAGCTAATGACATATACGAGGCGATGTCGTTTGGGGAAAGGTTCAAAAAGCGTATGCGTCATTTATGGAATATGGTATTACTGTAATCGAAACAGGAGGGATTCGCTATGGGAGAGATCGTAAGACTCCAGAAATATATTTCCATGAGCGGCGCCGCTTCGCGCCGTGCCGCCGAGGAAATGATAGAAAACGGACGCGTTAAGGTCAACGGTAAAACCATATCCGAGCAGGGCGTCAAGGTAGAAATAGGCGCTGACAAGGTAATGCTTGACGGGAAAGAGCTTAAAATTAACGAGAAAAAATACTATATTATGCTCAATAAACCCACCGGATATGTTACAACTGTTAAAGACCAGTTCGGCCGTCCGACCGTTATCGACCTTATAGGCGGTGAGATCTCGTCACAGCTGTTCCCCGTCGGACGGCTTGATTACGATACGGAAGGACTGCTGCTTCTCACAAACGACGGCGCAATTACTCATAAGGTGACGCATCCGAAATTTCATACGGACAAAACGTATATCGCCGTGATAAGCGGCGGGATCACAATGAGCGGACTGCATAAGCTCCGTCACGGCGTGAATATAGAAAATTACAAAACCTCCCCCGCCGATGTGGAGATTCTCGACGCCTCAGCATCGAAAACAATGCTTAAAATTACAATTCACGAAGGCCGCAACAGACAGGTTCGGAAAATGTTTGAGGCCGTGGGCTGCAAGGTAATAGGCCTGCAGCGCGTAAAAATAGGGAATATCGAGCTTGGTAATCTGCCGCTCGGACGCTGGCGCCATCTGACGTCTCATGAGGTCAATTACCTGAAAAATCTATAACACCGACAAACAACGTTAAACATAATAACGCGGCAATGAATGCCGCGTCAGACCGTCGACAAATTGACCGGACCGCGCATGAAGCATAGAATATTGACTGATTCAATATTTTTCTCTTTGTTAAAATAACAGCGCCGTTATGATAAAAAACGGCGCTGTTATGCGCTTTCCACGAAAACGAGCCTTAACGTACCCTCGTACGCCTACAGACTCGTTTTCGTGAAATCCAGCCTAATTTGTCACAGTCTGCTCAGCGTGCAGACGTTTGTCTACACGCTGACGCGGCAATTAATGCCGCGTTTTATTATACTTTCCTCAAAAACGATACAATAAATATTCAAAATGCCAAAAAGCGGTAAAATACGGCCAATAATTTAAAACAGTGTCCCGGCAAAGCAAACTCATTTTTATCAAAATCCCAACTGTGATATGCCCCGCCGTGACAGAACCGGCAATATTCGCACCTCCGGCAGTTTTCATTGGCGTCGCTTAAATCCGCGCGAAACGCTTGAAATTTGTTTTCCCATACATCCAATTATACCTTAAAATATTTCCCTGCACAAGCTCCGTTCTTCGCTCAATGTCCAAGCACGCCGTAATATCCCCGTTTGCCGTGATACTCGCCGTATACAGTCCCGCGCCGCACAGGAAATACCGATCCCTTACCCGGCGTTCATATTCCGGCCCGAGGAAATGACTGCACCCGTACGTAACCGGATACCCGGCCATACGTTTTTCCCGTATAAAATCAAACATGTATCGGTATTCGCCGCTGCAATGTCAATTCGGCAAGCGCATCCATTTTATTCGGTTACTTCTCCGGTGATAACATCAAGATGCTTTATCATATCGTTCTCATTATATGTAAGCACTCCGTCCTCGAATGTCAGATCCGTCGGTATCTCATCGCTTTCATGATTTGAAATGTGCTGCACCCGCACCGCGCTTCCGTCACGGCCTATACGGAACACCGCGTAATACCAGTCGCCGTGCGTAAGTCCCGTCTGTGCCGCCGCGATCACCGCGTAATCGTCCGTTTCAAATTTGCCGCGCACTCTGTACATGTTCCAGCCGTTTTCAAACTGCTCTATGATTTCATCATATGTGAGCGGCGCGGGTTTTTCCGTCTCATCTATAATCTGCTTAAGCTTGTCCTTGTCAAATGACACGTGCCATACGCCGTCGCCGCCGCTTACCGTTACATTGCCGTAACCGTCGTCCAGCGCGGAAATCTGATACGGCCGATATTGAACTCCGATTTTTATTTTTTCTCCGTTTTCGTCGGTGTAATACATTTCGCTGTAACGCTCGCTGACAGAGCCGTCGGAATTATTCGTAAACGCGTTATCATTTTCATCGTTGTAAATAAGCTGACTCAGCCTGTCCTCCTTGTAATTCGGCTCTATCGCAAGCGTTGTGTTGTCAAATACGAGCCGCACGTCGTTTTGCGCTGCGAGAACGCCCATATCGTATAGATTATAAATCGGGAACGTTTGAAGCTCCACCCTTCTGTCCGCCTCGTTCCACTCGCATGAGAACCCGTATTTTGACAGTCCCATTTGGGCAAACGGCGAATCTGTCATATCGCCGAGGTCACGGACGGAAACCATAGTCGTGCCGCCGATATTCACCGACGGGATCTCAAACCCGTTAACATATGCGGTGATGTCCGTTTCGTATACGTTTCCTATAACCTCGCCGACAGTGTCGTAATGCTCGACGCTCTTTGGTTCTTTGATTTCCGACGCGCGCAGCATTTCCGGACTGCTTGCGATAGCGCTGCGCGAGCTTTCCTCATACCATACCGAGAAGTTAAAATCCTCCAAATCGCGAAGCGCAATCATAGTTTCACCGCCGATGTTTGCCGACGCGATCTCGCTCCCGTCCAATGTCGCTGCGATATCGGTCGTGTAAACCTCGCCGATAATATCGCCCACCTCCGCGTGAGCCGTGCCTCCGATTACCGCCGCCGCCGCGAGCGACAGCACAAATAATGTTTTTTTCATTGCTCCTTTTCCTCCTTTTATTGAAACATCGCCGCATAAAAATGCGCCGCCCGAAGCGACGCACAAAATCACATCGCTTCTTAATTGTTACCACACAATCCCATTGCTCATGATATTAAGGTATAAAATCAAATTTGCGCAAAAAACGAAGCAAGTGCTTTTAACTTTACATTTACGCATATTTAATTTTTTAATACAAAAATATACCCAATATCATATCGCGATACCGAGGAATTATGTGGTAAGAATATTATATCATAACCAATTAAAATTTTCAAGTAAAATTTTTCTGATGCGCAAAAGGGAAAATTGAGTTTGAAAACACATGCCGCGCGATACTCCGATATAAGCTAAAAAGGACTGCGATAGCAGTCCTTTTAATTATACCGGATATACGTCGTTTTCCTCGTCGAGCAACCCCGCGTCAATTTTATATTTCTGAGCGCGGCGGTACTCGAAGAATTTGACCGCCACCTGACCGAACAGCGCGTACGATAACACATCCTCGTCCTGTTCGATCCATTCCGCGCATTCCTTACGCATCTTATCAAGCTCCGGCTTAAGCGTATCAGCATATCGGCATGTAATACGCTTTTCGTCGCCGATAATCTTTTTTACAATTTCCTTCGGGATAGGAGCGGGAGTCGCGCCGTATTCGCCGCGGACGATACCCTTTGTTTCATTCGTAATCATCTTATAGCGTTCTCCGGTTATTACATTCATAACCGCCTGTGTACCGACGATCTGCGATGTGGGCGTTACGAGCGGCGGATATCCCAGATCCGCGCGAACCCTCGGAACTTCCTTCAATACCTCCGCGAATTTGTCCTCCTGACCCATCTGCTTAAGCTGCGATACCATGTTCGAGAGCATGCCGCCGGGAACTTGATATTTCAGCGTATTAATATCAACTCCGAGGACCTTAGTATTCATAAGTCCCGACTCAAGATACTTCTGTCTTAACGGTGCGAAATAATCCGTGATCTCCGCAAGCGCGTCGAGATTAAGTCCCGTATCATATTCCGTACCCTGCAAAGCCGCAACCATCGGCTCCGTAGCCGGCTGCGACGTTCCCATCGCCATCGGCGACATAGCGCAGTCTATTACGTCAACGCCCGCCTCAACGGCCTTTAAATACGTCATTGACGCGACGCCCGAAGTATAATGCGTATGAAGCTGAATCGGGATCTTAACAGCCTTTTTCATCTTCGATACAAGATCATATGCCGTATATGGAAGAAGCAGTCCCGACATATCCTTTATACAAATCGAGTCCGCACCCATATTTTCAAGCCGCTTCGCCATTTCGACAAACTTTTCGTTCGTGTGGTAATCCGACAGCGTATAGCAGACTGTGGCCTGAAGATGTCCGCCCTCCTTCTTGCACGCGTTTATAGCGCACTCAAGATTCCTTACATCGTTTAACGCATCGAAAATACGCAGTATATCAATACCGTTCGCGATCGATTTCTGAACAAAATACTCAACCACATCGTCCGCGTAATGGCGGTAGCCCAATATATTCTGGCCGCGGAACAGCATCTGCAGCGGAGTTTTTTTAGCTCTGTCCTTTATTTTTCTCAATCTCTCCCACGGATCCTCGTTCAGGAAGCGCAGACATGAGTCAAACGTAGCGCCGCCCCATGCTTCAAGCGAGTGATAGCCGATATTGTCAAGCTTCTCGACAATCGGAAGAATATCGTCTGTAGTCATTCGCGTCGCGATAAGCGACTGATGCGCGTCACGCAAAACCGTTTCGGTAATTTCAACCTTCCTCTTTTTTGCCATATATTTTCACTCCTATTCTATTCGTTATTTAAACATCGCAAGGAATACACCCGCGGCGACCGCCGAACCGATAACTCCCGCGACATTGGGGCCCATAGCGTGCATGAGCAGGAAGTTTGAGGGATTTTCCTTCTGCCCCACCTGCTGCGAAACACGCGCCGCCATCGGCACCGCCGATACACCCGCCGAACCGATAAGCGGATTTACCTTTCCGCCTGTCGCAAAATACATTATATCGCCCAATACAAGTCCGCCGAGCGTCGAGAACGAGAACGCGATCAGTCCGAGCGCGATAATACCGAGCGTCTGCGGCGTTAAAAACTGCTCCGCCGTGGCCGTCGCGCCGACTGTAAAGCCCAGGAATATCGTTACTATGTTCATAAGCTCGTTCTGCATAGTTTTTCCCAGACGCTCAACAACGCCCGACTCCTTAGCCAAATTGCCGAGCATAAGGCATCCCACAAGCGAAATCGCGTCGGGAACAATAAGTCCTACAACAAGTGTTACCACTATCGGGAACAGGATCTTCTCCGTTCTTGAAACCGGCCTTAACTGCTCCATTACCGTTGAACGCATTTTCTTTGTGGTCATAAGCTTCATTATCGGCGGCTGTATTACCGGAATAAGCGCCATGTACGAATATGCCGCTATGGCTATCGCCGGAAGCAGAGCGGGCGCAAGCGTTTTCGTTACGAAAATCGCCGTCGGGCCGTCCGCGCCGCCGATAATTCCGATCGCTGCAGCGTCCTTTACGTCAAACCCGAGTCCCATAGCTCCCAGAATAAGCGCCATAAAGAACGCCGCGAATACGCCGAACTGCGCCGCCGCGCCCAAGAGCAGGCTCTTGGGGTTCGCGATAAGCGGGCCGAAGTCGGTCATATATCCTATACCCATGAATATGAGCGGCGGATAAATACCGAGCTTTACGCCTAAGTACAGCAGATCCAGAAGTCCGCCCTGCGAAGCTATAAGCTGCATATCCAAATCATGTCCGTTGATCAAATAGCTTTCGTCAATGAAAAACTGCGGATGCAAAAGCCTTTGCGCGAACTCCATGGGGAGGTTCGTCAAAAACATTCCGAAAGCTATGGGCAGCAGAAGGAGCGGCTCGAATTTTTTTACAATCGCAAGATACATCAGCAGACACGCCACGACAAGCATTAGCGGAGTGCCGATGACCTGAAGCCAGTTTCCGGACGCCGCGTCGGCGCCCATCTGCGAGATCATCTGCGCAAATCCTGTGTTATTCAGGAAATTAATAATACTTTCTAACAACCTTCGTCACCCTTTCCATAAATTTTACTTTAATCAGTTTATGGAAACGAGTACGTCGCCTGTGTTAACGCTGTCGCCGTTTGAAACGCTTACGCCCGCGACCGTGCCGTCCACGCCCGCGAATATTTCATTTTCCATCTTCATAGCCTCAAGGACCGCCACAACGGTATCCTTCGTAACCTTATCGCCCGCGGCAACCTTAACCGACATAACCGTTCCCGGCATGGGCGCTTTAACCTGTGCCGCGCCCGCTACCGGAGCCGCCTTCGGCGCCGCCGGTTTCGCCGCCGGAGCCGCGGGAGCGGGAGCCGGTGCGGTTGTCGGGGATACGGGGGCCGCGCCCGGCGCGCCGCCGATAATTCCGCCTACTTCTTCTACTTCAACCTCGTATGTTTTTCCGTTTACGGTTATATTAAATTTTCTCATTATTTTTTACCTCCCTAAAATGTATGACTTATCGTCTCATGCAGACCGGCCTTGTTCCATTCGGACTGCGCATGGTCTACGCGTCTTAAAGACTTGATTTTTAAATGATATGTCGAGGTGCTCAGACTCGCCGCGATCGCCGCCATGATTACCGCGACAAGCTCTTCGTCGTCCTGAGGCGCTTTATCGGTAACCGGCAGCTCCTCAACCGCCTTTGCAAGCTCCTTTCCCGCGCTGTCCACGGCTTTGTCAAGCTGCTTTTTCGGTTCTTTATAGAATACCGCCTTCATGATCGAAATTACGATCATCAGGATTATAAGCACCGCGAATACCGTGGAAAGGCCTATTATCGCCGTTTGAACACCCTCGCCCAATGCCTGTGCAATTGTCATAGTTATATCCTCCTTTACAGCGGAAGATTTCCGTGCTTTTTAGCCGGACGCGTCTCGCGCTTCGACTGGAGCATTTCAAGCGCCGCGATAATTCTCGGTCTTGTCGAATCCGGCTCTATTACATCGTCAACATAGCCGCGCCTTGCCGCCTCGTAAGGCGAGGAGAACTTGTTTCTGTACTCCTGTATCTTTTTCGCGCGCTCCGCCATCGGATCGGAGCTTGCGGCAATTTCCTTTTTAAATATAATATTCGCCGCGCCCTCCGGGCCCATAACCGCTATTTCCGCCGTCGGCCACGCCATAACTACGTCCGCGCCCAGATGCTTCGAGCTCATCGCTATGTACGCGCCTCCGTAAGCCTTCCTTAAAATCACGTTTATCTTCGGAACAGTCGCCTCGGAATACGCGAACAGCAGCTTCGCGCCGTGGCGGATAATACCGTTATGCTCCTGCGAAACGCCCGGGAAATACCCCGGAACATCCGTCAGCGTCACAAGCGGGATATTGAAGCTGTCGCAGAAGCGTATGAACCGCGCCGCCTTCGTTGACGAATCCACGTCGAGCGAGCCGGACATAACCTTTGGCTGGTTCGCTATAATTCCCACCGGCGCGCCGTTCATTCTCGCGTAACCCACCACTATATTCTTCGCGAAATTCTTATGAACCTCGAAAAATACGCCGTTATCGACTATCTCCGCTATAACGTCCTTAACATCATATGCCTTTGCGGGCTCGTCGGGAACTATCGTCGAAAGCTTATCCGACAGTCTGTTAATATCATCCGTCGGCGCCGTATAAGGCGCTTCTTCAAGATTATTCGACGGCAGATACGAAAGCAGCGTCTTGATCTGCTCTATGCATTCCTCATCGCTTTTCGCCGTAAATTGCGCCACACCCGATTTTTCCGAGTGCGCCGCCGCGCCGCCAAGCTCCTCCGCCGTTACCTCCTCGCCCGTTACGGACGATACGACCTGCGGGCCTGTTATAAACATGCGGCTCGTATCTTCTACCATGAACACATAGTCCATGATCGCCGGCGAGTAAACCGCGCCGCCCGCGCACGGGCCCATGACCGCGCATATCTGCGGGATAACTCCGCTGTTATGAGTATTTCTGATGAATATCTCTCCAAATCCCGCGAGCGCGTCAACGCCCTCCTGTATTCTCGCGCCGCCCGAATCGTTCATGCCGATGATCGGCGCGCCCGTTTTCGCCGCCATATCCATTACCTTGCATATTTTTTTCGCGTGCATTTCGCCCAAGGAGCCTCCGATGACGGTAAAATCCTGCGCATATACATACACCAGCCGTCCGTCAACCGTACCGCAGCCTGTAACTACGCCCTCTCCGGGAGCCTCCTTTTTGTCCATGCCGAACTCAGTGCATCTGTGCGTGACAAACGCATCTGTTTCCACAAAGCTGCCTTCGTCGAGCAACAGATCAATTCTTTCTCTCGCCGTAAGCTTTTTGGAGTCATGCTGCTTTTTTACCGCCGCTTCGCCGCCGCCTTGTTCAATTACGCTTCTGCGGTACTGAAGCTCGGTCAATTTGTCAACTGTTCCCATTTCTTAGCCTCCGTTAACTATATATTGTATAGAATATCAAATTCTTACCTATTTTACATTATACCATCAACCGCCATTTTTTGCAATCTATTTTTATTAAATTTCGGGAATGTTACCTGTTAAAAATTTATCAATATTTGACTTTTAATTTGTATAGTATACACAAAAACAGTCCGCGTACAGCGCGGACCATCAGAATTAATTTTGTTCAATATATAACAAAACCGCCGATGATCGGGCGGCGGTTTTGTTATATATGAATGCAACATTGTATCACAAACAATGTTAATACTATTATACACGATGTGTACGGATTTTTCAAGTGTTTTGTTCAATCTTTTTTTTAAAACCTCTGAAATTTAAACAACTTGACTGAATTTTTTATATCTATATGAGTTTTTATTAGTGCATATCGTCGAAATATGACCGATATTCAATGATTTTATTTTCGCCAAATAAAAATTCGTACAAATCAATAAAATAATCATCGGTCATACTCGCGATGTAATCCGTTACAATTTGATTCCTCTCCGTGCGTTCGTAATCCTTTACGGCGCGGTGCTTATTTACAAAATCAATATGATGGCGGTATATTACCGAATTTCTGTCCTCTCTGACTATCATATCCATAAGCGCGTTATAAACCCGGCCGAACATCGGCTTGATTATTTCGTAATAGCTGTCGGATACTGTACCGTCAAGATATATTTTTTCATAATTTTCGCGCTTGATATTTTTAACCGCGTCAAAATGTATCTTGTCAAGCATTATATAGTCCTTCCCTATGCTGTTTTCGACTATATCCACGATCAAATTGTTTATAATCGCGGCGTTAAAGCTGCCTATAGGCGATTCGTCAAACACGCTTTCACTGTCGATTATCCTCGCTTTAACCGCGTCCTGCCTATCCTTACCAAGATACGCTATCATATCGCACACGCGTACAACGCACGCCTCGAGCGTGGACGGCACAAGATGTCCTATCGCCGTTTGGTCTGTATAGCACTGCTCCGTCTTTTTATCAAATTCCTCAAATCCCGAAAGCGGCTCGGGCCGGTATTCACAGCACGCAAATTCCCCGTTATGGCATAAGATCCCGTCGAGCGTCTGCAGCGTCAGATTGAGATTGAAGATATTATCAAGCACACGGACGCTGTGAACGTTATGATTAAAATATCTGCCCGTATTAGCGCGATAAAGCTCATTTAAAAACCTCTCGCCGGCATGCCCGAACGGAGTGTGCCCGATATCGTGTCCAAGGGCAATCGCTTCGATTAAATCAAGATTTAAATCCAGCAGACGTCCTATATTTCGCGCGATCCTCGATACAAGCTGCACATGGAAGCCTCGCCGGGAAATATCATCGTTCTTATAAAAAGAAAACACCTGCGTTTTGTCCGTATATCTGTTATAATACGGACTGTGCATTATTTTTTCCACGTCACGCACATATGCCGGACGCCATAAATTAGGCCTATCATGCGTCATGTCCCGCCGTATTGGCGTCGGACGATCAATGCCGTCTATGCCGGTCAATGTCCGTATTTTCTCCTGCGCCTCCGGCGACAGACATTCGTAGTAATTCATATTTATCACTCTCCGCCCTACATTGTACCATATCTTGCCGTTGTTTTACAATAGTTTTTATCTGTGCACCGAAAAATTGTAAACCAAAATTAAAAATATGGTTGACAATCAATTTGTGATCTGTTATACTGCTAAAGTAGGATTTAGCATGACGGCTAAGGGCGCGGATGCGCTTTTTATCAAATCTGCGCGATTAAAATTTATTCAGATAGGAGATAAAACAATGAAAACAAAATCAATGCTTGTATGCGCGATCTTTGCGGCAATATTATGTGTATTTTCCGTAATAACCGTTCCGATAGGCCCTGTTCCCATATCAATGGGGTTGTTCGGGATAATGCTCGCGGCGGGCATATTGGGATTAAAACGCGGCTCGGTTTCCGTCGCGCTGTTCATATTGATAGGCGCGATCGGGGTGCCGGTATTTACAGGCTTCCGGGGCGGTATAGCGCCGCTTGCCGGTCCGACAGGCGGATACATATGGTCATATGTGCCGACAGCCGTCCTTATAGGATCACTCACATTGCGGCTGCCCCAAAACAAATGGTTCGCTATGCTTCGGTACTTCCTCGCGTTTCTTGCCGGAACCGCTTTATGCTATGCCATGGGCACGGTTCAATTTATGATTGTCCAGAATACGGATTTCAAGGCCGCGCTCGCGTTGTGCGTTGTTCCGTTCATCCCGTTTGACATCGCCAAGGCTGCCGCCGCGTCGTACCTTTCATATACCGTGCGCCGCGCGCTTATAAAGGCGGGAGTATTCTAAATCACATCAAATATTCCGCCGCTGTCTGCGCCAATATAGCGGCGCCTATGGGCATAGCTCTGTCATCGGCGCGGAATTTGGAGCTGTGCAGCGGGTATGCCGCTTCCTTGTTTCCCACTCCAAGCTTGAAATACGCGCTCGGCAGACATTCCGTAAAATACGAAAAATCATCGCCGGTCATAGCGGCGTGCTCCGGCGCGGTGATTCCCTTCACGCACGTTAACTCAGCCGCCGCGCGGCGTACAACCGCGTTCATGTCCGCGTTGTTAATAACCGGCGGAAAAAGCTCATTAAAATCAAATTCCGCTTTTCCACCCATTTCCTCCGCGGTTTTTTCGGCTATTGACCGTAATTTTTCCTTCAATTCCCGTCGTGTTTCGTTGTCAAGCGACCGCGCCGTACCTGTAAGAACGGCGGTATCGGGTATAACGTTGCGGCATGTGCCGCCGTTAAATGAGCAAATCGTTACGATCCGCTTTTTCGGGTCGTTTTTAATTTCCGTCTTGTACCGGCGCAGAATCCGCGCGCCGATATCGATCGGATTTACGCATTTTTCCGGATACGCGCCGTGGCCGCCGGCGCCGGTTATCGTAATCTTAAAATCGTCGGGCGACGCCATAACGGAGCCATCCTTGATCTGTAAATACCCCGTTTCCTCCAACGGCTCGACATGAAGCGCGAATGCCGCCGTCACCTTAGGCTTGTCCAATACACCCTCTTTGATCATGCGTTCCGCGCCGCCGTTGCCTTCCTCGTCCGGCTGAAATATCAAAACAACACTGCCGTTAAGCGTATCCTTAATATTATTCAGAATTTTCGCCGCGCCCAAAAGACACGCGACATGCATATCATGACCGCACGCATGCATGCAGCCGTCCGTTTCCGACGCGAAGCTGACTCCGCTTTCCTCCTTTATGGGAAGCGCGTCCATGTCCGCGCGAAGCAAAACAGCGTTATCGCCTTTGCCGCGTATTACCGCCTTAATTCCAGTGCCTGCCATCGGCTCATGAAATATTCCCCACTCCGTAAGCTTTTCCTTTATAAGCGCCGATGTTTTATACTCACAGTTGCCAAGCTCCGGATTCCTGTGCAGCACATGACGGATTTGCGTCATCTCATCCGCAAACTCAAACGCCAGCTTTTCAATTATGTTTTCCATGTATATTCTCCGTATTATTTTTGTAAATTTATGTTTATCGCGCTAACGCGTATGGGGAGCACCGTAGGGGTGGCCATCGGCCGCCCGTGTTCCGTAACCCAATATGGTATACGGCGGGTGTTAGCCTCCCTTGTCAAAGGGAGGTGGCATT